>NZ_BAAASM010000058.1:0-2389 GCF_039532885.1 Streptomyces nogalater
CCACGACCTCGCCATCGTCCGGCACTTCTCCCAGCGCGTCGCCGTCATGTACCTCGGCAAGATCGTGGAGATCGCCGACCGCGAGGACCTGTACGGCAACCCGCGCCACCCCTACACGCGGGCCCTGCTCTCCGCCGTCCCCGAGGCGACGGTGGAGGAGGAGCCGCGCGAGCGCATCCGGCTCACCGGTGACGTGCCGTCGCCGATCAACCCGCCCTCGGGCTGCCGCTTCCGCACCCGCTGCTGGAAGGCGACCGAGAAGTGCGCGTCGGAGGCGCCGCCGCTGGTGCAGGTGGAGGGCAACAAGCCGGGCCATCTGACGGCCTGCCATTACCCGGAGACGTCGGACACCGTGCCCGCCCCGCGCCTGGCGAAGGACCCCGAGGCGGCGGCCTGACACACCCCTTTCCGTCGGCCGCCCCCTCGCGGAACGGACTTTCACCGGCCCATCGACCCGAGCCCATGGACGTCCGCTCCAGGGGAAGAGGGCCCGCGCCTGCCCAAGGCACGGGCCCTCTTTCCGCGTTCGGCGTCCCCTGTTTCCGACCCGCCGCACCGCGTCGTGTGTCAGACTGCTGCGGTGGTGGATCACGCCTTCGCCGATCTCTCGCTCGCCGCGCTCTACGACCGCCTCAACCCCTGGGGACCGGGGGACGACTTCTACCTCGGTCTGCTGCGGGAGGCCGGCTCCGTGCTGGACATCGGGTGCGGCACCGGGCAGTTGCTGCGGCGGGCCCGGGCCGAAGGGCACCGGGGGCGGCTGATGGGGCTCGATCCGGCCGCCGCGATGCTCGCCCAGGCGCGGCGGGCCCGGCCCGACGTCGAGTGGGTGCTCGGCGATGTGCGGGTGCGGCGCTGGCAGGAGGAGTTCGACCTCGTCGTCATGACCGGGCACGCCTTCCAGGAACTGGTGACGGAGGCGGAGATCCGGGCCTGTCTGCACGCCGCCCGCGCGGCCCTGAGGGACGGCGGACGGTTCGTGTTCGAGACCCGCAATCCGGGCGCCCGGCCCTGGGAGCGGTGGACCCCGGACCGGGTGCGCGAGATCACCGCCGCCGACGGCACCGCGGTGCGGGTGTGGCACGAGGTGCGGGGCGAGGGCCTGGACCGGGGCCTGGTGCGGTTCACGGAGACCTACGACGGTGACGGCTGGCCCGCGCCCAGGGTCGTCCACAGCGTGCTGCGCTTCCTCGACGCCGGGACACTGGAGGACTTCCTCACCGAGGCCGGTCTGCGGGTCGTCGAACAGTACGGGAACTGGGAGCGGGGGCCGCTCGCCCCCGACTCCCCCGAAATCGTCACCGTGGCGCGAAAGGCCTAGACGAGGCCGCAATTCCACCCGCCGTACGTGACGCCGATCATGGAGCTCAAGCCTTCCTCAACACCCTTGCCGGTCAACCACGCTGAGCAATAGGTTCGTCACGCACCAGCACACGGGGATTTCCCGCCGACAGATCGGTTGACCATCGTGAAAATCTTCGGCAAGTCCGCGGTCATGAGCGGCGCTGTACTCGCTCTCGCGTTCACAGCGCTCGGACCCGCGTCATCGGCGAATGCCGGCGCTTCCACTTTTCATCTCAAGAGCGCGGTGACGGGCAAGTGCCTCCAGTGGAACGGCCCGAACAAGAACGTCACCCTCGAAACATGCCAGAAGAAGAAGTCGCAGTACTGGGGGCAGGTGGCCTCCCATATCGCGTCGTACGCCGACCCTTACGGCAATTTCTGCCTCGGCATATACAAGACGCTGGAGAAGCCTCCGGTAGGCCGCTACTGCTCCGAGGCTCCCGGTACCAGGGGGAACGACTTCCGCTACAACCACAAGACCTACCTGGCCGCAGCGGGGCCCGGGTATAAGCCGTGCAACTTCAAGACCGTCAACAAGAAGGTGCTGTGCGGCAAGAGGACCAGCACCCTGAAGGCGATGCAGTGGGTCGTCACGCCTTGATCTCCTGAATCGCGCTAACCCGCCTGGTCCTCCTCCAGCGCCGTCAGGGCCGGGTCCAGGACGATGTCCTCGGCCCGGGCCTCGGTGGTCGGCTCCTCCGGGAAGTGGCAGGCCGTGAGGTGGCCGTCCCGGTTGCCGGAGAGCCGGACCAGCGGGGGCTCCTCGGTCGCGCACCGGTCCTGGGCCTTCCAGCAGCGGGTGCGGAAGCGGCAGCCGGAGGGCGGGGAGATGGGGGACGGCACATCCCCGGCGAGCCGGATGCGCTCGCGCCGGGGTGTCTCGTCCTCCGTCAGGGTCACCTCGGGGACGGCGGAGAGCAGGGCGTGGGTGTAGGGGTGGCGCGGGCGGGCGTAGATGGAGTCGCGGTCCCCCACCTCGATGATCTTGCCGAGGTACATGACGGCGACGCGCTGGGAGAAGTGCCGGACGATGGCGAGGTCGTGG
>NZ_BAAASM010000059.1:0-53832 GCF_039532885.1 Streptomyces nogalater
CCACGCCTTTCCCCCCAACCCCACAGAACACCGAACTCACTATGGAAAGACGGGGCATGGCTACTCGTAGAGGATTTCTGGGTACCGTTTCGGCAGCAGGGGCAGCCACCTTCCTCACCCAGACGCAGGCGGCCACCACCGCGTCGGCCGCACCGGCGGCGACCGACGAGAAGGCGGCGCGGGACGCGATACGCAACGTCAACGCCGGGATGCGCGCCAACTACGCGTCCCTGAAGGCCGAGCTGGTCAAGCACCTCAGCCCGGTCGTCGTCGTCCAGAACAACGCCGTCGGCGGACGCTTCACTCTCATCAACAACGGGGTCCAGGTCGAGACGGTCGACCCGGTCCCGGAGTACTTCGAACTGGCCAAGTCCATCGCCCACGTTCCGCTGGGCATCTACTCGGTGATCGCCGCCTACCTCAGCGACCAGGTGCCGAACATCCCCAACGCGGACCGCATCGACCCGCACGACCTGGACATGGTCGCGTTCAAGACCCCGGGCGACAAGGGCTGGATCACTCCGCTCAACAGCTTCCGCACCACGCTGAACTCGGCCTACACGAAGCTGCCCACCGCCAACCTCCCGCTGGATCTGGAGAACTCCTGCACCAAGATCCTGTCGGAGGCCATGAAGTTCATCGACACCATCGTCAAGGCGCAGTCGTTCGACATGGTGGCGTACAACCGGTTCGCCGCGACCGTCTACCCGTCGATCCGCGTCAACATGACCTTCGCCGCCACCGCGCAGATCACCGGCATCGAGACGCTGATGAAGCGGTGGCGCACGCTGCTCGGTGAGGCCGCGTGGAGCGACCTGTACGTCACGGTGCTGTCGATCTGGACGACGTCCGATCTCAACCAGGCGTCCATCATCATCCGCCGCACCATGAACCAGGCGAAGGTGGACACCCACCTGATCGACCTGCCCACCGTGGAGACCCCCTCGGACCCGATCGCCGTGGCCCTGGACAACCTGGCGCGCATCGTCCAGGACAACGTCGCGGCCGAGATGGTGTTCAACACCGACCTCAAGGTCGCCGACGCCCTCAAGGGCAAGGAGGACCTGCTGTCGGACGAGATCCTGCAGCAGGTGGGCGGCACGGCTCCGGCCGCGAAGACCGCCGCCTTCGGTGCGGCGGCAGCCGCCGCGACCTGCCCCATCACCGGGCAGACCGCGTCGGTCTGACACCCGGGCGTCCCGCCGGCCCTGACCGACAAGGCCCCGGGGCAAGCTGAACCGTGACCCGTCCGTGCCGCCTCCCGCTCAAGCGCCAGGGCTCCAGCCCCCGGGAGGCGGCACGGCTCGTCGGTTCCGCTCCGGGCGCACACGTGCTGTGATGGGAACCCACCGCTGTCCGACGGGGTTTCCGACGGCGGGCGGCCGCGCAGCGCGGGGTGCCGGAGACGAGAGGACGATCGCCGATGTCTTCCCTTCATGTGACGGTGTGGGACGCGACCGGCGGCGAGGGCGTTCCCGCGGTCTTCGTGCACTCCATCTTCACCTGGGGCGATGACGAGGCGTACGGGTTCGCCGCGCAGGCCCCGCTGGCCGACCGCTACCGCCTGCTGCTCGTGGACCGGCGCGGCTACGGCGGGAGCCCGGACACCGACCGCAGCGACTTCGACACCGACGCCGACGACCTGGTGGAACTGCTGGCACGCCAGGAGGGGGGCGCCCACCTGGTCGGCCACGGCAACGGCGGACTGGCCGCCATGCTCGCCGCCGGCCGCCGCCCCGACCTCGTGCGCTCCCTCGCGCTGATCCAGCCGTCCGCGTTCTCGGCCGCCGCCGGCCATCCGGTGGTCGAGGCCATGCTGCGCAGGGTGCGCGACACCGAGGCCCTCCCGGACTCGGTCACGCCGGAGCAGTATCTGCGCGCTTCCACGGAGGGCCTGGGCATGCCCCTGCCCGACCCCACTCCGCGACGGCTGCGCGCCGTGGCCACGTCGATGCGCGAGCGCCCGGTGTGGGAGGCGGAGGTGCCGCTGGAGCCGTTGCGGAGCGCCCCCTGGCCGACGCTGGTGATCCGCGGCACCTGGGACGACGCGCCGGAGCCGTACCGCACCTACGCCGGCGAACCGCTGATCGCCTGCGCCGACGCGGTGGCCGACGCCCTCGGCGCCCGCCTGCTCCGGGTGCCCGGCTACTACCCGCACACCCGGCAACCCGCCGCCGTCAACACCGCCCTGCGGGAACTGTGGGGATGACCGCACCCGCTCCCCCTCCCCCCGACGCGGCCCTCGGCCACGGATGACCACCCCCCTCGGCGCCCACCCCGGCCGCGTAGGGGCCGGTGAACTCGCCCAGCCGGCCGTCCCGACCGCTTCCGCCCCCGCTCCCCGACACGGTGCCCGGTCGGCGTGTGCCGGTGTGACGGCCGGTGTCGTGTACGGTTCGGGGCGGCTGCCCTGCGGTGATCGGCGGATGACCACGGGTTTCGGCGGTGGTGCGGATGTCCCGGTGCGAAGGAGGTGTACGGCGGTGGGTGAGGTGAAGCGGCGCGAAGACGACCCCGCCGGGGCTCCTCCGGAGCGGGCGGCGCGGGTACGCAACCCCCGCGGACAGGGCGAACGGCTGCGTGAGGAGATCCTGCGCGCCGCCGGGGGGCTGCTGGAGCAGGTGGGCAGCGAGGACGCCCTCTCGCTGCGGGCGGTGGCCCGGGAGGTCGGCATCGCCACCCCGAGCATCTACCGGCACTTCGCCGACAAGACCGAACTGGTGTGGGCGGTGCTGGCGGAGCACTACGAGCGGCTGGCCGCGCTGATGGCCGAGGCCGACGCCTCCGCGCCCGCGGGCGACCCGCTGGAGCGGCTGCGGCACCAGTTGCGCGCGTACTGCGGTTTCGCGGTGGCCAATCCGGCCAAGTACCGCCTGATGTGCGAGACCTGGCAGTCCCCGGTGGACGAGGAGCGGCTGCACGGCCACCCGGCCGGGCTGCTCCTGCGCGGGCTGCACGAGGCGCTCACCCACTGCGAGGAGGCCGGCTGGCGGGTGCGCGGCACCCGCGCCGAAGCGCCGTACCTGCTGTGGTGCGCGCTGCACGGCCGGGTCACGCTGTGGCAGGTCATGCCGCGCCGCAAGGACACCGCCCGGCTGGACCGGTTCGTGGACGAACTGCTCGGTCTGCTGCTGGAACGCTGACGCGCCCTCGGCGCGCCGCCCCCGCCTTCCCGTCCCCCCTCCCGCGGCCCCATCCCCCGTGGCCGCGCGCCGACTTGAGTCGTGCGCCCCTCCACCACATCACCCGATTTCCTTCACCTCTCCTGCGGCCCAGGCCGCACTCCGCCCTAAGGAAACAGCCGTAAGCTAACAAGTGTTAGTCGAAGGTCTTCCCCCACGAGGAGTGGCATGACCACCACCGCACCGCTTCCGCCGCTGCCCACCCGGCCGCCGTCCGGTTGCCCCTTCGATCCGCCCGAGGGTCTCGCGCGACTGCGCCTGGAAGAGCCCCTGTCCAAGGTCGCCCTGGAGGACGGCGGCTGGGCATGGCTCGCCACCCGGTACGCGGACGTCCGGGCGATCCTCGGCGACGCGCGCTTCAGCTCCGACACCTCCGCCCCCGGCTATCCGGTCAGCGGCATGACCGGTGGCAGCCCGCGTCCCGGCGCCACCCGGGGCTTCATCCGCATGGACCCGCCGGAGCACACCCGGCTGCGCCGCATGGTCACCCGGGACTTCATGGTCAAGCGGGTGGAGGCGCTGCGCCCCACCCTGCAGCGGCTCACCGACGAACTGTGCGACGCGATGGAGCGCGTCGACCGCTCCGAACACCCCGTCGACCTGGTCCAGGCCCTGGCGCTGCCGCTGCCCTCGCTCGCCATCAGCCTGCTGCTGGGCGTGCCCTACGAGGACCACGACACCTTCCAGCGGCTGACCGGCACCCTGCTCTCCCGCGACCTCACCGAGGAGCAGCGCGAGCCCGCTCGCACCGAACTCCTCGCCTACATCAACGAGTTGGTGAACGCCAAGAAGGCCGAGCCGGGCGACGACATCATCAGCCGGCTCGTCACCGAACAGTACGCGCGGGGCGAACTGACCCACGAGGACCTCGTGGCGTTCGCCGTCCTGCTGCTGGTCGCCGGGCACGAGACGACGGCCAACATGATCGGCCTGAGCGCGCTGTCGCTGATGCTCGACCAGGAGACCGCCGGCCGGCTGCGCGAGGACCCCTCCCTGGTCCGCGGCGCCGTGGAGGAGCTGCTGCGTTTCCACAGCATCATCCGCAACGGCCCCCGGCGCGCGGCTCTGGAGGACGTCGAGGTCGGCGGACAGCTCATCCGCCGGGGGGAGGGCGTCATCGTCGCCGTACCCTCCGCCAACCGGGACGAGGACACCTTCCCCGACGCCGACCGGCTCGACATCTCTCGCCCCAACGCCCAGCACCATGTGGCCTTCGGCTACGGCATCCACCAGTGCCTCGGCCAGGCGCTGGCCCGCGCCGAGCTGCAGGTGGTGATCACCACGCTGCTGCGCCGCTTCCCCGGCATGCGTCCCGCCGTACCGGTCGAGGAGATCCCCTTCCGCACGGACATGGTCATCTACGGCTGCCACGCCCTCCCGGTCACCTGGTGACCCGCGGACCCCTGGCCACCCCCACCCAATCCCTGGAGGAATCCTGATGCAGATCACCATCGACGAGGCGAAGTGCTGCGGCGCCGGCCAGTGCGTGCTGGTCGCCCCCGAGGTCTTCGACCAGCGTGACGAGGACGGCATCGTCGTCCTGCTGGACGCCGCTCCGGACGCCGGACAGCACGCCGCCGTGCGCGAGGCCGCCACCATCTGTCCCGCCGCGGCCATCCAGGTGCGCGAATGAGCGCCGCCCCCACCCCCCGCCCCCGTATCGCCGTCGTCGGCGCGGCGGCGGCCGGGCTGGCCGCCGCCGAAGGGCTGCGCCGCCTGGGCTGGGACGGGGAGATATCCCTCATCGGCGACGAACCCCATCCGCCCTACGACCGGCCGCCGCTGTCCAAGCACGTCCTGTCCGGCGCCTGGGAGCCGGAGCGCACCGCGCTGCGGGACACCGACCAGCTGACGGCGCTCGGCCTGGATCTGCGGCTGGGCACCCGTGCCGTCGCCTACGACCCCGCACGGCGCGCGCTCACCCTGGGCGACGCCGGGCGGACCGTGCTGACCTGCGCCGGTGTCATCGCCGCCACCGGTGTGGTGCCCCGCACCCTGCCCGGCGGGGACGCGGCCGAGGGGGTGCACGTGCTGCGCACCCTGGACGACGCGCTCGCCCTGCGCCGGCGCCTCGCCGCGCCCGGGCGGCGGCTGGTTGTGGTCGGCGGCGGCGTGCTCGGCGCCGAGGCCGCCGCCGTGGCGCGTGCGCTCGGCCACGAGGTCACGCTCGTCGGCACCGAGGACACGGTGATGGGGCGGGTGCTGGGCCCGGAGGTCGGCCGACTGCTCGCCGGCGTCCACCGCGCCCACGGCGTCACCCTGCGCTCGGGACAGCCGGTCACCGGCATCCGCGCCGAGGCCGGCCGGGCGACCGGTGTCCAGCTCGCCGACGGCACCGTGGTGGAGGCCGACGACGTGCTGCTGGCCGTCGGCTCCGTCCCGGCCGTCGACTGGCTGCGCGGCCCCGGCGCCGAGGCGGCGGGCCTGGACCTGTCGGACGGTCTGCGCTGCGACGAGTTCTGCGCCGCCGCCCCCGGGCTCTACGGTGCCGGTGACGTCGCCCGCTGGTACCACCCCGGCCTGGGCCGGGAAGTGCGGATCGAGCACCGGATGAACGCCAGCGAGCAGGGCCTCGCCGCCGCCCGCAACCTCCTGGCCGAACTGGACCCGGAACGCTTCGGCGAGCGGCGCCCGTTCACCCCGGTGCCGTACTTCTGGTCCGACCAGTACGACCTGAAGCTCCAGGCCCACGGGGTACTGGCCGGCGCCGACCGGATCGAGGTGCGCACCCTGGGCAGGGACCCGCTGCGCCTGGCCGCGCTGTACGGCACCGCCGACCGGGCCGCCGGGATCCTGACGGTCGGTCTGCCACCGCGCACGACCCGGTCCCTGCGTGCCCTGATCGCCACGCCCACGCCCTGGCCGGAGGCCCTCACCCGGCTGACGGAGACGGTGGAGGCCTGACCGGACCGCCCGGGGCAGGGTGGGGCCACCCCCTGCCCCGGGCGGTCCGGACCTCAACCGCCCGAGCAGACCGTGCCGTTGAGGCGGAAGACCGTCGGGTCCGGGTTGGGGCCGTCGTTGGCGCCGACGAATCCGAAGGAGGCCGTCGACGCGCCGTCCGGGGCCAGCGGCCCGGCGCCCTCGGGGGCGGTCACCCGTACGTGGGAGCCGGTCTGGTGGAAGGTGGCGTTCCAGCCGGAGGACACCGACTGGCCGCCGGTCGGCCAGTCCCAGTCCATGGTCCAGCCGGTGATCGGCGTGTCCGAGAGGTTGCGTACGGTGACCGTGGCCACGAAGCCGTTGCCCCAGCCGGTGTCACGGTGATAGGTCACGGCGCAGGTGGCGTCCGGCGGGGTGCCGGTGGTGAAGGTCAGCGGAACGGACGGGGCGGAGAGCCGTCCCGAGGCGTCGGAGGCGAGCACGTTGACCGTGTGGGTGCTGCCCGGGGGCAGGTTGCGCAGGGTCATGGAGGTGCCGGTGGTCTCGCCGACCAGGCGGGTGTGCGCGCCGTCGCGCTCCTGGACCACGTAGCGGGCGGCGCCCGTCGCACCCGCCCAGGACAGGCGTGCGGTGGTGTCGGTCACCGCCTCCAGCCTCGGGGTGCCCGGGGTCCCGGCCGCCGAGGCGCCGGGCCCGGTGCCGGCCCGGGGTGCGAGGGTGACCGTGAGCAGCGCGTACGGCGGCACGGTGACCTGGGAGGCGGCCGCCGCCTCGCCGGTGACCTCGGTGATGTCGCTGTCGCCGCGCGCGTAGCGACGGACCTCGGGCGCGCCGGCGGCCGGGGTGAAGCCCGCGTAGTCCAGGTTCACGGTGTGGGCGGCGTCCGGGTCCTTGTTGACGAGCAGGACGCTCAGGCGGCCGTCCCGGCGGAGCACGGCGTGCGCCGAGACGTCCTGCGTGGAGGACTCGGCGGCCACCATGGTGTCGCCCGCCGTGCCCAGTTCGCCGGTCATCTTCATGCCGTAGTACGGGTGGAACGGCGTGTTCGGCGCCGGCTCGCAGACGTCGCCGGTGCAGCCGCCGCTGGAGAGCATCCCCATGTCGCCGTAGTCGGTCTCGCCGTCGACGGTGGTGATCTGGCCGGCGCCGTTGTGGGTGTCCCACCAGTCGACGTTGAACACGCCGTTCTCCAGAGCCGTCATGAAGGCGTCGGCGGCGAACAGGCCGTTGGGGCGGGCGGTGAGGCGGGCACCGCCGGTGTTGGTGTTGATCTCGGTGAGGGCGATGCCGATGCGCGGTGAGTCCGCGCCCGCGTACCGGTCGAGCTGGGCGCGCACCTCCCGCAGTTCACCGGGCAGCCGGGCCAGCCGGGCCATGGCGTCCTGGGCGGTGGTGTCGGACCCGCCCGCGTACCAGTGGACGCTCACGAAGTCGATCACGTCGGTGACTTCGGCGAGCACGGTGTTGTTCCAGTCGCCGGAATCTCCCTCGCCGACCACGCCGTCCGGCCACTCGCCCGGCGCGGTGAGGACCGCGCCGATCCTGACCGTCGGGTCGACGGCCTTCATGGCCTCGGCGTACGCGCGGACCTGGCGGGCATACTCCCGGGGGCTCTTGTCGGCGTGGTCGTCGTGCTCCCAGCCGCTGCCGTAGTGGCCGTTGCCGTAGATCTCGTTGCCGATCTCCCAGTACTTCGCGCCGTAGTCCTTGGTGATGTTGGCGTACCTGACCCAGCCGGCCGCCTCCTCGGGCGTTCCCGAGCCGTAGTTGGCGATCAGGATCGGCTGTGCGCCGGTGGCGCGGACGGTGCCCATGAAGGCGTCGAAGCCGGTTCCGGGGGCGACGTATCCTCCGGGCGCCGTGTGCGTCTCCCAGTGGTAGATGTCCGCGTACGAGCCGCCGGGGTAGCGCATCATCCCGACATCGGCCGCCTTCATCAGGCGGGCGACCTCGGGATCGTTCATGTGGGAGTCCCAGATGGCGGTGTTGACGCCCCGGGCGGTGTCGGACAGCCGGCCCAGTGCCGCCTGGGCGTTGACCCGGACGTTAGCGTCCGCGACGGCCGCCGCCCGCGGGGCGGCGGGTGCGACGCCGGCGAGCGGGGTCAGCAGGGCGAGCGCGGCGGCCAGCACGAAGGCGCCGCGCGCGAGGGCGCCGGGGCCCCCGGAGCCGGCCGGTCGGCCGGGTCTGTGCAGTGGTGGCATGGGGTCCTCCCTCATGGGTCCGGCGGCACGGCAGAGGCCGGCCGGGACCGCCGGACAGGCGAAGTGCCGGCGCGGCAGCAGGACGTTCCGCGCCGGGCACATGGAAGCGGAGCGGGGGTGCGGGTGCGAGCGTGCGCGTGCGGGGCGGTACGGGCGGCCGGGACACCTCTATGGGAGCGCTCCCATGATGAGAGGGGTGTGACGCCGTGTCAACGCCTGTACAGGAGGGAGGATCGAGGCGGCCCCCGGGCCCGCACACCGGCCTGCCCCGCCCCGGCCCGGGCGGCACCGGGCGAGGCGGGGCGGGGCCAGGGCGGATGACCGGATCCTTCCGGTCACCGGGGACCGGTCCGGCTCAGTTCGAGTGCGGCCGGCCGTCCCGGACCCAGGTCGTCAGCACGAGAGCAGCCGTGATGTACATCAGGACGCTGAAGGTGGTGACGGATTCGACGTACTGCTCGTAGCCCTGCGCGCGCAGGTGAAGCGCGAGGGAGCCGAGCGCGGTGCCAAGCCCCGCGGTAGCGACGGACATGGCGACGAACGGGCCCTTCGTCATGGGTACTTCCTCCAAGTCACGAGACTATCGACCAAGATCGAGACTACCCGCATCACCGGTCCGCCACCGCGACACGGAGGGCCGGCCGACGCCGGACGCACGGGTTTCCGCCGCCGTAGCACCAAAAGGCCTCCAGCGAAGAGAATTTGGCGCGCTTCACCCGTACGAGTTGCGACCCGACGCACGATAAACCGGAGCCTCATGTGTTCTTCGTCACATATCGACAGCGGACTGTCAGTTTCATGTCACGAGAGGTGACCTGAAGTGCCTGATCAGAAGGCACCGCACGGATCCACGCCCGTCACCATGGGCAGCCGGTTGCTCTCGGACCGTAGAAATCGCGCGTCGGCGTATGCGTGTTCGGGGCTCTCGACCGGTTGAGTAGTTCACGCCCGGCGCACTCCGCACCGGGCCCATTGAACCCTCAACGAAGAGGACCGATGACCGAAGAAGTCGGCGAGGACGACGGCCGGAGGCCCGTGGCCGAAGCCCCTCTCCCGCTGCCCATGGAGTTCGAGGCGCTCTACGTCCTGAACCAGGAGGCGTTCCACGACCTGGCCCTGGCCGTCCTGGGCACGAACGACGCCGCCGAACAGGCCGTCCACCGGGCCTTCCTGGAGATCCTGCGCCACTGGGACCGGCTCCGCGAGGAGAGCGAGGACCTGCAGCAGGAGATATGGGCGATCGTACGGCGTACCGTCATATCCGAAGGGCTGCTGTCCCTTCGTGAGCGGATGGCGGCCCTGGACAGCGGCACCGGTCTGTACGCGGCGCTCGGTTCCCTTCCCCCGCGCCAGTTCGACGTCATGGTCCTGCGGTACATCGGCGGCCACGACACCGAACACATCAGCTGGTACCTGGGCGTCACCCAGAGCACCGTCGACTACCACTGCCGCAAGGCCCGCGAGCGGCTCTCCCCGATCCACCGCAGGATCCTGAAGTCCCAACGGGAGGAGAACGCGTGACCACTTGGGAAGACCGCCTGGCCGGCGCCTCCACGTGCGAGCCGCGCCGCCCCTTCGACGTAGCCTCCGGCCTGCGCCGTCTGGCCCAGGACGCCGGATATCTGCCGCCACCCCCCGCGGAACGGCCGGAGAGCACGGCGGCCCGGCGCCGGCTGGAGGCCGTCACCGTCTGGGGTGTCACCCAGGTCGGCGCGGCGGCGCACATGAAGGGTCTCACCGACATCATCGACACTCCCGGCACCACCTTCGAAGGGTGGACCGATGATCTCGACATCGTCGGGATCCACGTCTTCGCCTGCTCCCTCCATCTCGCCAACCATCCCGAAAGCGCCCGGTTCTGGTGGCAGTTCGCCGCGGGCGCGGGCCACGGCGCGGCGGCGTACTGTCTGTATCTCCACCATCTCATCAGCGGGGAGCTGAGGGAGGCGAAGCACTGGTGGGAGCAGGTCGGCGACATCCTGACCGACTCCGGCGGCGCCGATCTCGACGCCGGTGAACCGGCGAAGCTGATCGAGATACTGGAGCAGTTCGCCGGCTACAGCGCCCGTACCGGTGCTCATCGGGCCGTCCCCATCGGCGGTCTGAAGGCGGAGGTGGACCGCTTGGCCGACCTGCACGACGACGGCGGCCTGCTGTGCCGTCCCGACCGCCGCCTGGCGGACCGCCTGCGGGAACTCACCAGCCACTGACCGCCCCGCCATCGACAGGGAGTCCGGGCCCAAAGGCACCACCGCGCCACCGCCTCGTCCTTCCGCCGGTGGGCCCGCCCACGCCGTCACGCGTCGGCGGGCCCAACCGGTCGTCATCGAGTGGCGCGACGCCCTGTCACTCCACGCGCGTCCAGGTCTGCCACCGGCCCACCGACGAGCCCCGGCCTGCCCTGTGACGCCTCGTCCCGCCCCCGCCCGCAGGAGGGGGTACGGCCGTGGACCGCTGCGGGGCCGGGTGGTGGCTCAGCGGAGCAGCAGGTCGCGGATCGCCCCCGCTATCTCGTCGGGCGCCTCCTCGGCCATGAAGTGCCCCGCCCCGGTCAGCCGGTGGTCCAGGTCCGGCGCCCACGCGTGCCAGACCGCGGCGGCGTCGTAGCCCAGTCGCGCGCCCCAGTCCTGCTGGACGACCGTCACGGGCATGGCCAGCTGGGAACCGGCGTCCCGGTCCGCCTGGTCGTGTGTGACGTCGATGCCCGCCGAGGCCCGGTAGTCCGCGACGATCGACGGCACGGCCGCGGCGCTCGCCCGCAGGTACTCGGCCCGCACCGGTTCCGGCAGGGCGGCCGGGTCCCCGGCCCAGGCGTCGAGGAAGGAGCCGAAGTAGGCGTCCGCGCTGTTGGCGATCATCGTCTCCGGCAGTCCCGGCGGCTGCGCCATGAGGAACAGGTGGTAGCCGACCGCCGCCGGCACACCGTGCAGCACGTTCCACATGTCCAGCGTCGGCACGACGTCGAGGATGCCCAGGTGGGTGAGGGTCTCGGGATGGTCCAGCCCCGCCCGGAAGGCGACCAGGGCACCCCGGTCGTGGCCGGCCAGCGCGAAGCGTTCGTGGCCGAGCGCCGCCGCCAGGGCGACGACATCGGCGGCCATGGCGCGCTTGGAGTACACCTCGGGGCCGGTGGCCGCCGGCTTGTCGCTGGCGCCGTAGCCGCGCAGGTCGGGGCAGATCACCGTGTGCTCGCCGGCGAGCCGCTCGGCGACGTGCCGCCACATCAGGTGGGTCTGGGGAAAGCCGTGCAGCAGCACGACCGGGCTGCCGCCGCCGACGGCGGCGGCCAGTTCCACTCCGTCCGCGCCGGGCAGGCGGACGTGGTCGAAACCGGGGATGGTGAGCGTCATGAAAGGCCCTTTCCTGGGGTCGGGGGACCGGCGAAAGCCCTGGTCCGGGGAGTGACGGGAGCAGCGTGGACGACGGCGATCAGCAGCCGATCAGTACGCTTCGTCGCCGTGGACCCGTCACCGGGAAGATGGAGGGCATGCGAATCGACGTGCTCGGTGCCGTGCGGGCCCTCCGCGACGACGGCACCCCGGTTGAGCTGGGCGGACCGCGCCATCGCGAGGTACTCGCCCGGCTCGTGGCCGCCGGGGGGCGGATGGTCGCCACCGACACCCTCGTGGACGACCTGTGGACCGAGCCGCCGGTGCGCGCCGTGGGTGCGTTGCGTACGTTCGTCGCCGCGCTGCGCCGCGCCCTCGAACCCGGCCGGCCGCCCCGCACTCCGCCGCGCGTCCTCGTCACGGAAGGCCCCGGCTACGCGCTGCGTCTGCCGCGCGCCGACGTGGACGTCCACCGGTTCGAGGACGCCCTGGCGCGCGCCCGGCGCACACCCGAGGCGCTGGCCGACCTGGACGCGGCCCTCGCGGCCTGGCGCGGCCCCGCCTACGCCGATGTGACCGGTTCCGCGTGGGCCCGGCGCGAGCGGGCCCGGCTGGAGGAGCTGAGGCTGGAGGGGACGGAGCTGCGCGCCCGTCTCCTCCTCGACTCCGGTTCAGGGGCCGAGCTGGTCGCCGAGCTGGGCGCCCATGTCGCCGAACACCCCTGGCGCGAGCCGGCCTGGGGGCTGCTGGCCCGCGCCCTGCACCGGGCGGGCCGCCAGGCGGACGCGCTGGCCGCTCTCCGGCGCGCCCGGGAGATGCTCGTGGACCGGCTCGGACTCGATCCGGGTGCCGACCTCCAGCGTCTGGAGACGGACATTCTGCGAGGGGCCACGGCGCTTGGGCCCGCGCGTACCGTGTGGCCCGCCGGCGTACGGCTGGGCCCGCGCACCACCGTGGAACTGGCGCGGACCCTGGCCCTCGCGGGTGGCGACGCCCTCGTCCACGCGCGGCGCGACCGCCTCGCCGCGGTGCGGGCGGCGGAGCGCACCGGAGACATCGCCCTGACCGCCCGCGTCATCGGCGCCTACGACGTGCCAGCCCTCTGGAGCCGGGCCGACGATCCCGGGCAGTCCCGGGCCGTCGTCACGGCGGCCGAGCGTACGCTCGCCGCCCTCGGCACCGACGGCCCCGCCGGACTGCGCGCCCGCCTGCTGGCCGCCATCGCGGTCGAGAGCCGCAGCGCCGATCTGTCCGGCACCGGGCTGAGGCGCGCCGGGCAGGCGGCGCGCGAGGCCGAGGCGCTGGCCCGGGAGCTGGGCGATCCCGCCCTGCTGGTGTTCGCCCTCAACGGCGTGTTCCTGCAGTCCTTCACCCGCCCCGGGCTCGCGGCGGCACGGGAGGTGACCGGCGCCGAGATCCTGGACCTGGCCACCCGGCACGCGTTGCCGAACTTCGCCGTGCTCGGCCGGCTCATCCGCCTCCAGTCCGCCTCCGCGCTCGGCGACCTGGACGCCGCGACCGCACACGCCCGGGCCGCCGAGCAGCTGGCCGTGAGCACCGAAGCCTCACTCGTCCCCGTCCTGACCGGCTGGTTCCAGGCCCGGGCCACGGCCGCCCGCAGCGCGGAACCCGGCGGACCGACCGCCGCCACGGCCGCGGCGCACTACCGCGCCGCCGAGAACGCCCTCGCCGGGACGGCGGGGATGCCGGGGCTGCACCGGGGCCTGTTCGCCCTCGCCCTTCTGGGCCTGCGTCTCCTCCACGACCGGCCCGCGCCCACCGATCCCGCCCTCGACTGGGGCCCGTACCTCCCCTGGACCCGTCCTTTGGTGCTGCTCGCCCGCAACCGTGTCGAGGAGGCCCGTACCGCGCTGGCCGCGGCGCCCGAACCGCCCTTCGACCACATGCAGGAGGCACTCTGGTGCCTGACCGCCCACGCCGCCGCCCGCCTCGGCGAGCAGCCGATCGCCGCCCGCGCCGCGACGGCCCTGCGTGCCGCCCGCACCGAACACGCGGGCGGAGCGAGCGGAATGCTGACGCTGGGGCCGGTGTCGCGGTACCTGGCGGAGGCGGAGGCATGCGCCGGCAGGGGCTGACCATGGCCGGCGGGCCCTGCCGGCGCATGCCCGACGGTCATGACCGGGGGTTCGTCTCGCCCTCCGTGAGCCTCCGGCACACCTCGGCGGTGAGTCTGTCGGCCTCGTCGAGTGCGGCGGTGAGCGTTTCCGCAGTCGTGCCGAGGGCGGCGAACAGCGCGTGGGCCCGCCGGGCGAAGTCCACGGGGGCGATGGCGAGTTCTCCGGCGGCGCGCACCGCGCCCTTCTCGTTGAGGACCCAGCACCGGGCGTGGGCGTGGAGGGCGTGGACGAGAAGTCCGACCGCGCGGAAGAGACAGCCGGCGACGAAGAAGACGTCTTGGCGGGCCGCCCCCTTGCGGGCGCCGGCCAGGATGAACGGCGCCTCCCAGCGCGCGTTGTCGATGAGCGCCTCGCGCAGTGGCTCGGGGTAGCGGCGCGTCTGCTCCCGCAGGCTGCGAAGCTCGCCGTCCGGGTCGGCGAGGATGCGGCCGAGGGCCAGCTCGCCGGCGTAGGAGTGGGAGTACACGCCCAGGGGGTGGCCGGGCTGGGCGCCGATCTCGAACCGCCCGGCGCGGCACTGCCGCCAGACGTGGTGCACCCGGTCCAGGTTCCGGTAGATCCAGTCGACGCGGTGGCCGTCGATGGTCAGCCAGGCACCGCCGTCCACCCAGGGTCCCCAGCCGCCCGGCTCGGTGACCTCCACCGGCCCGCCGGTGAGCTCGGCCGCGAGCAGGCGCAGGGCGGCGGTGTCGAGCGGCGGCCGGTAGTACAGGCCCAGGTCGAAGTCGGAGTCGGGGCCGTGGGTTCCTCTGGCCCGGCTACCGCCCAGGCACACTCCGACGACGCCGCCGACATCGGCCAGCCGGTTCGCGATCTCCGTCAGGCGCTCCACCGTGCCCAGTCTGCTGGGGCACAGCGCCCTCCGCGACCGAATTACCCGGCCGCGGGCGTGAGGGGTTCCCCCTCTTCGGTGCCGGACCAGTGCGATGCGGTGCAGTCGGCCTCATGTCGGACTCCGGCCCTCGAGTCGGTCTCCGGCCCTCATGTCGGACTCCGGCCCTCAAGAACGGGTCCGGCCGGCGGTGATGCCCGTGAGGATGAGGTCGATGCCGGCGAGGAACTCCGCCCGGTCGTCGTGTTCGCGCAGTTGCCCGGCGACGTCGCGGGTGAACGGGTACTCGTCGGGGTCCAGTTCCCCCCACGCGGACGCCACGGCGTCGAGGAACTCGGTCCGGTCCGTGTCCGGCCGGGCCGCCCGGGTGTTGGCGGCGTTCTGGCCCGCCACTCCGAGGATGTAGCTCAACAGCGCGGACGCGGCGGTGAACTGGGCGGCCTCGGGCACGTGGAGCGCCCGCACCTGGCGTCCGACGCGTTCGAAGACCCGCAGCATCGGCGACTGCCCCGTGCGGGGGAGTTGGGCGAGCGTGGTGCCGACCCAGGGGTGGGCGTCGATCGCGTCGAACACCCCGAGCGCCAGCGCGCGGATCGCTTCCCGCGGCGTGGTGCCGGTGTCGTCGCCGGCGAGGGCGGGGGCGATGACGGCGTCTATGGCGGCGACGAGGAGCTCGGTCTTGCCCGTGACGTGCCAGTAGATCGCTCCCGGGCCGGTCGCGAGGCGCTCGGCCAGTGCGCGGAACGTCAGACCGCTCTCGCCCACGGTGTCGAGGAGTCCGACGGCGGCGGCGACGATGCGCTCCCGGGAGAGGGGTTCCTGCCGTCGCTCCGGACGACGCTTGCTGCTTGCCATGGCCCCCAGTCTAGGCGCGGTGGAACGCCATTCCAGCTTGACAAGGCATGGAACGCCGTTCCAGGCTGGCATCGCTGGAACGGCGTTCCAGTCGTGCTTGGCCGAGCCGCCGGGTGTCCGCCCGACGGTCCGCGATCCGAAGGGAAGCACCCATGACCACTCCTGTCACGATCATCGGAGCGGGGCTCGGAGGCCTCACGCTCGCCCGCGTTCTCCACGTGCGCGGCATCCCGGCGACGGTCTACGAAGCGGAGTCCTCGCCGACGGCCCGTACCCAGGGCGGCCTGCTGGACATCCACGAGCACAACGGGCAGCTCGCGCTCAGGTCCGCCGGCCTGTACGAGGAGTTCCTCGGCATCATCCACAAGGGCGCCGAAGCCTCCCGGGTCCTCGACAAGGACGGAAAGGTCCTGCTGGACGAGCCGGACGACGGTACCGGCGGGCGTCCGGAGGTGCCCCGCGGCGAACTGCGGCGGATCCTCCTCGACTCGCTGCCCGCCGGCACGGTCCGATGGGGGCGCAAGGTCACCGCGGTCCGGTCCCTCGGCGGCGGCCGGCACGAGGTGACGTTCACGGACGGGGCCACCGTGACGGCCGGCCTGCTCGTCGGCGCGGACGGAGCCTGGTCACGGGTCCGTCCGCTGCTGTCCGAGGCCAGGCCCGAGTACGTCGGGACATGCCTGGTCGAGACCTACCTGTACGACTGCGACACCCGTCATCCGGCCAGTGCCCGGGCCGTGGGCGACGGCTCGCTCTTCGCGCTCGCCCCCGGCAGGGGCATCTCCGCCCATCGCGAGCCGGACGGCGTCCTGCACACCTACGTGACGCTCCGCAAGCCCAAGGAGTGGATGGACTCCATCGACTTCGGCGACGCCGCCGGCGTCACCGCCCGTGTCGCCGCCGAGTTCCGCGACTGGGCCCCGGAACTCACCGCCCTGATCACGGACGGAGAGACCGCGCCGGTCCCGCGTGCCGTCCACGCCCTGCCGATCGGCCACCGCTGGGACCGCGTGCCCGGCGTCACGCTGCTCGGCGACGCCGCCCACCTGATGTGCCCGTCCGGCGAGGGGGCCAACCTCGCCATGTACGACGGCGCCGAACTCGGCAACGCCCTCGCCGCACACCCGTACGACACCGAGGCCGCGCTCGCCTCGTACGAGGAGGCCCTCTTCCCCCGCGGTGCCGCCGCTGCCGCCGAGGCCTCCCGCATACACACCCTGTGCCTGGACGACAACGCCCCGCACAGCCTTGTCGACTTCTTCACCGGCCACGGCCGGGCCGAGTGAACCGCCCCGCCGTTCGACGGCGGGGTGTCGCGCCCACCCGTTTCCCCCGGTCTCCGGCCGCGGCGCCGGGCCCCCGCTCCCGCGGACCGTCCACGAAAGGACCCGGTCAGGGCCGGGGCGCGCCGCTTCTCGACCAGCCGCGTGCCTCCCCCTCGTCGATGAGGCGTCGCCCGGCCCGCCACAGCGAGGAGGACGCCTCCCCGATCACGGCCTTGCGGGCGCGGACATCGTCCGCGGTGACGCCCGGGGTACGCCATGTGCCGCCCCGGGCCATCCAGTTGAGCAGGAGTGGCTGGAGCCGGTCCATGGCCTTGGCGAACCTGGCCTCGGGGGTGCGGCGTTCCTCGAATTCGTCCCACAGGGAGCGCATCCGTCGGGCCTGGTCCGCCGGAAGCAGGCCGAACAGCTCGTCGGCGGCGGCGACTTCCCGCTCCCGCTGACCGGCACCCGCGGCACTGTCGTACAGCGGGGTGTCGCCCGCGTAGATCTCCACCAGGTCGTGCAGCAGGACGAGTTGGACCGTGTGCCCGACGTCGATGGGCTGGTCGGCGTGTTCGGCGAGGATCACCACCATCATCGCCAGGCGCCACGAATGCTCCGCGTCGTTCTCGCGGCGGTCCGCGGCCGCCAGGGGGGACTGCCGGAGGATGGTCTTGAGCTGATCCACCTCCACCAGGAAGGTGAGTTGGGCGCGCAGTCTTTCGTCGAGGTCGTCGGGAAAGGGCGTCTTCTCCGCGAGGAGGCTTCGCCGTTCATCGCTCATGTGCCCATCGTGGCACGAGGGGTGGGGCCGTGCCGGTCCGCACACCCCCTACCGTGAGAGGCTCTACGCGAACGAAAGGGCGGGGAGCATGACCACATGGGGGCTGATCACCGAGACGACCACGGGCTCGGGGGAAAGCAAGCACACCGAGGTCCGGGTGCTGGTGCATTTCATCGGGTCCCGCGCGGAGGCGCTCGCGGAGCTGGAACGGCGGGCCCGGAGCTACTCTCCCGAGCATCCGAGGTTCCCCAAGCGCCGCCGACTGCTGCGGGACGGTGACGGGTTCCTCCTTGTCGTCGACGGGGCGATGCAGTCGTTCCTCACCCGCTTCACCGTGGCGGAGCTGCTGGAGGACTCCGACGCGCCGGTCGGGAACTCCGGCGCGCCGGTCGCGAACAGGGCCGTCACCGCGACGTCGATGGCCCCGGGTGCGCCGGAGACGATGACCGGGGAAGTCGAGCGCTACGACGACGGAGTGCCGGTCAAGCCGGCCTGGCTGGGGCGCCGCGACCTGTCGTAAGCGGGCCGTCGGCCTGCCGTAAGGGGGCGGCGGCTTGCCGTAAGGGGGTCGCGCGGACCCCGACCGGGGTGACGTCCAGTTCTCGTAGCGCGTCATGGTGCCGGGGCGAGGCCGTGCCGATCACCCGCACACCGGCCGCGCGGGCGAGCTGGGCCAGGATGGGCCCACGCCGCCGCTCGCGGGCCGCTCGGTGCAGCAGACCACCGGGCCGAAGACGTGCCGGCCCGCGTCCGGCAGCTGGTCCCCGGCGGCGTGTACGCCGTCTTCGACCACGTCGCCGGCCGCAGCGTCGTCGGCTCCTGGCGACTGCTCGTTCCCGGCGGCACCCTCGTCGCCTACGGCACCACCTCCACCCGCGACGACACCGGGCCGAAGCGGTGGCCCGTACTGAAGATCGTCGCCCGGACCTGGCTCTGGAACACCCTGCCCAACGGCCGCCGCGCCCACTTCTACAACATCCGGGCCGGCCGGGCGTGGGGCAAGGACCGCTTCCGCGCCCGCCTGCGCGCCGATCTCACCGAACTCTTGGGACCTGACACCCGACGCCCGACAGTCGACGCGGGCGTCCCCACCGCAAGCGAGTTGCTGCGCCGGAGTCTCGAAGCATGGCTGCGCGATCCGAAGGCCGTCGCCGAGGCCCGCCGCTGAACCCGCTGCGCGTGCCCGCCCGGTGGCCGACGGCCGTACCCGTTCCGTCCGGGGCCGGCCGTCAGTCGTCCAGGTCCTCCAGGAAGCCGGCCAGGGTGTCGGCCACCTCGTCCAGGGTGCGGGCGCTGAAGAGGACCGGCTGGTAGCCGCGGATGTCGTACGGGGTGGCGAGCATGGTGCCGATGTCCAGCGGGCGGACGTCGGCCGCGTGCAGCCGGCTGATCTCGCCGTAGGAGGACAGCAGGGCCGCGCCGTACGCCTTGGGTATCCCGCCCTCGTCGAGGACGCCGTACTCCAGGGTGAACCAGTACACGTCGCTGATCATCTGCAACACGTCCGCGCGCTCCACCCGCATCGCCGCCTTCCCGATCAGGCGGTAGATACGGGCGAACGCCGGCGAGGCGAGGTGGATTCCATGGCCGAAGACGTCGTGGATGACGTCGGGTTCCGGGGTGAACAGCGGTACGGCGGGGTGCCGGACGAACTGCACGGCGTGGAAGTAGCCGTCCGCCATCGATCCCAGGAACCGTTTGTTCTCGACCACTCCCCCGGCGAGGGTGAAGTCGAAGCCCGTCAGCCGCCGCAGGTGTGCGCCGACCTCGGCGTGCTGGGGGATGTGGTCGGCGGGGATCGGGGCGTGCTCTCTGGCGTCGAGGGCGGCACGGCAGGCGTGCTCTTCCTGGGCGGTCCACAGCGCCCGGTGGACGGTGCGCCAGGTCCTCTCCTCGGCCGCGGTGTAGTCCACCGGCGGGGACGGGTCACCGACCCGGTGACCGCGGGCCCGCGCGGCGATCGCCCCGCGGCGCAGCAGGTAGTCCGGATCGCTGAGCCCGGGGTGTTCGCCGGCCTCGCCCAGTCGGCCGTCGGCCGCGACGGGCGTTCGCACCTGGATGCCACTCATGACCGATCATTCCTTCCCGGTCCTGGTCGGTCAGGCGGTGCTCGTGGCAGCGGAGGGGTGGCCCCGGCCGGGTGACCGGGCGCGGGTGACCGTGCGCGGGACCAGTGTTCCGGGCGCGGACCCTCGTGGTCACCCCGGGCACCGCCTGAGGCGTCTCGGTTCTCGTGGCCGCCACGCACGACGGCCCGGGCCCGCGGGCCCGGGCCGATCGGCGACGAGTCCCGGACCGACTGTTCAGCTGGATCACTCGTTCGAGTGCATCGAGCGTGGCGCACGCCTTCCGTGGACAGTCTCCTCTCAGCGCGGCCGTTCGGCCACCGGCGCCGTACGGTGGTACGCGGTGCCGGCCCCGCATCACCGTCCGTGTGCGCCGGTGAGGGTGCGGGTCGTCGTCGCCCACAGCAGCAGGGCGGCGCAGCTGAAGGCCGCTCCGAGGACGGACACGCCCGTCCAGCCGGCCGCCGCGTACGCCAGTGAGGAACCGGTGGCGCCGAGGGCGCTGCCTGCCGAGTAGAAGACCATGTAGCCGCCGATGATCCTGCTTCCCGCGTCCGGGCGCACCGCATGGATGAGGGTCTGGTTGGTGACGTGCACGGCCTGGACGGCGAAGTCCAGCAGGACCGTTCCGACGGCGAGCGCCCACAGCGACTGGCGGGTGAGGGCCAGCGGGAGCCACGACAGCGCGAGCAGGACCAGCGCGGTGCCGGTGGTGCGCTGCGCGAGCCCGCGATCGTTCCACCGGCCGGCGATGCCCGCGGCCAGCGCACCGGCCGCCCCGGCGAGCCCGAACGCGCCGATCGCGGTGTGCGACAGCGACCACGGGGGGCTGCTGAGGGGCTGGACGACGCTGCTCCACAGGGTGCTGAAGGCGGCGAAGACGAGGAGCGCCAGCGCGCCGCGCACCCGGAGCAGGCGGTGGTGGGCGAACAAGGCGACGGTGGATGCCAGCAGACGCCGGTACGGAAGCCGGGCCGCCGGCGGCCGGCCGGCAGGCAGGGCGCGGCGCAGCAGCACGGCGAGGATGACGGTGACGGCGGCCGAGAAGAAGTAGACGGCCCGCCATCCGGCCAGGTCGGCCAGGACGCCCGCCACCGTGCGGGCCAGCAGGATGCCGGTGATCACCCCGCTGGTGACCGCTCCGACGACCCGCCCCCGGAAGGCCGGAGCGGCGAGGTGGGCCGCCGCGGCGACCATCGTCTGGGCGACGACGGCGAGCGCGCCGACCATCGCGAGGGCGGCGAGCAGCGCGGCGGTCCCGGGTGCCAGGGCGACCGCCAGCAGGGCGGCGGCGAGCAGGCCGAGCTGGAGCGTGATCAGTCTGCGGCGGTCGGCCAGGTCACCGAGCGGGACGAGCAGGAACAGGCCCGCCGCGTAACCGGCCTGGGTGACGGTGACGATGGCGCCGAGCAGGCCGGAGCCGAGCGAGAACCGTTCGCCGAGGGTGACCAGCAGCGGCTGGGCGAAGTAGACGTTGGCCACCGCGCTGCCGCAGGCGATGGCGAAGAGCAGGACCAGGCGCGCGGGCGGCGCTCCGGTCGGTGCGAGCACGATGTCCCGGGCCGTCCGTCCGCTCGCGGTGGAGCAGTCACTCGGCATACGGCACCCTCCCCATGGTGGTTGCAAGTTGCTACCTGCCGGACTCTAGGCCGCGCTGGTAGCATGTTGCAACCAGAAGTGAAGGAGGGGAGCCCGATGGTCGCCCGCACCCGGCTCGACGCCGACCCCTGCCCCGTCGCCCGGTCGATCGACGCGATCGGCGACTGGTGGTCGCTGCTGATCGTGCGCGACGCCTTCGACGGCAGCCGCCGCTTCGGCCAGTTCCAGCGCAGCCTGGGGATCGCCAAGAACATCCTCACCACTCGGCTGCGGGCGCTGGAGCGGGCCGGGGTGATCGAGACCGTGCCGGCTTCCGACGGCAGTCCTTACCAGGAGTACGTGCTCACGGAGAAGGGCCGCGCCCTCTTCCCCGTGATCGTCGCCCTGCGCCAGTGGGGCGAGTCCCACTGCTTCGCCCCCGGGGAAGCGCACTCGCGGCTCCTCGACCGGCGCGACCGGCGCCCGCTCAGTCCGCTGGAGATCCGCTCCGGCGACGGGCGCCCGATCGGCCCGGAGGAGACGGTCGTCGAAAAGCTCGACCCCGCCGACGGCACCCGCTAGAGCACCGGCCCCCCGACCGGTCCCGCCGACGGGCGCCGCCGACGGGCGCCCGCGAGGCGGGTTGCGCCGGCCCGGCCCGCGGGGGTTCCCTGAACGTACCGGCGATGCGGCGGGACCACCGCCCGCACGATCCGGCCGTCTCAAGGCCGCACCCGGCCTCGGGGACGGACGAGCGAGGGGCGGTACGGCGGCGGTGCGGGACGAAGGGGACACGGAAGCCCACGAGCCCATGGCCTTCAACGGGGCCGAACCGTCGGACGTGCTCGCGGTGGCGTCGACTCCCCGCACGGCGGTGGCGTGGCTGCCGCCTCCACGGCTCTGGCCTCCGATCCAGGACATCCGCCTGCAGCACGATCCGCAGGTACGGCGGTGGCCGCCGCATGTGAACGTGCTGTTCGGATTCGTGCCGGAGGAGGAGTTCGCCCGGGCCGTGCCGCTGCTCGGCGCCGCGGCGGCGCACACCCCGGCGTTCACCGCACGGCTGTCCGGCGTGCGTTTCTTCCGGCATCGCCACTACGCCACGGTCTGGCTCGATCCCGCCGCCGGCGGACCGGCACCCTGGACGCGCCTGTACCGGGAGTTGGAGCCGCGGTTCCCGCTGTGCCGCGGGCGGGGCGGGCGCTTCACCCCGCATCTGTCGCTCGGCCGCACCCGGGATCCCGGGCGCCTGGCCGCCGAGTGCGCCGTACGGCTCGGTGCCCTGTCGGCTGCGGTCGAGGAGGTGGTCGTCCTGTCCCGGCGCGGCGAGGGGCCCATGCGGCCCCGGCTCGTGATCGGGCTGGGTACGGGCGAGGTCCGGTGGCCCGGGGAGGATCCGGACTGCCCTGGGTACGGCTGAGGGTGCGCGCGGGCGGCCGCGTCAGGGCGTGCGGCTACGGCGAGGACGGCGGGCGCGGGCCGGTGGAGCCGCCGGTGGCCAGGCGCCGGGCGACGCAGGCGGTGATGGCGGGGACGACCGCCGTCAGCTCGGGGCGCCAGCCCGGTACGGCGTTCACCTCGCAGACGGTGTAGGTGTCCCGGGCGGCGAACAGCAGATCCACTCCGGCGATGTCCAGGCCCAGGACACCGGCCGCCCGCACCGCCAGTTCCTCCGCCCGCGGATGGCGGCCCGTGCACGGGGTCGCGGAGCCGCCCTTGGCGATGTTGGCGGCGAGGGCGCCGTCGCGGGAGGTGTGCAGGACGGCGCCCACGGGTTCGCCGTCGACCACGATCACCCGCAGGGTACGGCCGTGCGACGTGGCCACGTGTTCCTGGAAGAGGAACGGGGACTCCTGGGCGAGACTGCCGGCCACCTCCCGCAGCAGGCGCGGGTCGGGGGCGAGGAACACCTGCCCGCCCTTGGCGCCGCCGACCGACTTCACCACGCACGGCGTGTCCAGGTCCCGGCTGCGGACGACGCCTTCCAGGGGGGCCGTGGCGTAGGAGAGGGTGTCGGGCACCGGCAGTCCGGCCAGGGCCAGTTCCTGCAACTGCCACATCTTGTTGCGGGACTTCAGCTGGGCGTCGAGCGTGTTGACGAGGGTGCTGCCCATGCGCGTGAGGTGGCGGAGCAGGGTCACCTCGCGGTCGTCCCGCATGGGGCCGGCGACCTGGCGTACGCACACCACCCGGGGAGCGGGCAGCTCCATGCCGCCCAGGGTGCGCAGCGTCAGCCGCCCGCCCCGGACACCGAAGAGCAGTTCGTCGGTGTGCCAGACCGCGAAGCGGGGGCCATGGGCGTCGGCGAGCGCCGCCGCGAGCTCCCGGGTGGACCGGCGCGGTACGGCTGGCCGGTGCCGTACCAGCATCCACACGTCGGCGGGCGCCACGGCCCCCGGCACGGCCCGGTGCTGATCGATCACGCCGGCTCCTCCCCCGCCTCGCCGCGCACCCCCGTGGGCGCTCGCGGGCCAGTCTCGCAGCCGTGTGATCGCGGTGTCACGGGGGGTGCGTCGGGGGCGTCTGTGCCGGCTCGGGTCAGTTCAGCGGCGCGGGGGCCGGCGTGCCGTAGAAGGTGAGCGGCGGCCAGCCCCGGGAGACGGCCAGTTCGTTCAGCGCGGCGGCGATCTCCTCCGGGGTCACGACGTAGGACTCCGGGGCCTCCTGGTTCATGACGCTGAACTTGATGCGCAGCTCGGCGGGCGTCTCACCGCCGGTGGGCCGGTCCACCCGGCCGTCGAAGAGCGTCCCGGCCGGGAAGGCGGCCGCCGTACCCGTCGACGCGGTCTGCGCGGCCTGGGCGGCCTGCGCGGGCTGGGCGGCCTGGGCCGGCGACGCCGAGGCCGTGCCGGCGATCACCGCGCCGGCGGCGGCCGTCCCCGAGTAGCCGATCAGAGACCGCCTCGAAATGCTGCTCATGACTCCCCCTCGTTCCCCGGCCGTCGGGTGTTTCCCGAGGCCGCCGCTTGATCGTAAACGCATTCGAGGAGGGCGGGGGCAGAATGACGCCGTCCGTTTCGTGACGGTCTCCGGCCCGGATACGACCTCGCGGTGCCCGGCCAGGTGCGGCCCGGGCCCGCGCACCGTTCGCAGTCGGGCCCCAGGGCTGCCGGGACACGGACCCGCGACGGGGGCAGGGCGGCAGCCCGGCCGGACCTCATTGCTTGAGGCTGTAGAAGCCCATCGGCGAGTTGGGGCGGAAGCCGATCCTGGGGTACACCGGCGCCCCCGCCGCCGTCGCGTGCAAGGTGGCGCGGGTCAGGCCGGTGGCGCGGGCGCCCTCGTACAGGGCCTTGCGCGTCACCGTCTCGCCGTAGCCCCGGCGTTCCCATTCCGGTGCCGTGGCGACGAGTACGACGAACAGCCGCCCGTCCGCCTCCACCGTCGCGGCGCAGGTCACGGGGACGCCGTCGCGCAGGCCGAGGTAGGCGTGCGCCCGGTTCCTCCACAGGGCGGATCCGAGGAGTCCGTCGCGGCCGTCCTCCAGCGGGAAGCCGTAGGCGCGCGAGTTCAGGTCGGCGTACGCCCGGAGGTGGTCGTCGGTGGTCACGCGGACGAACGTCAGCTCCGGGTGGGCCGGTTCGGGGAGGGGGAGGAGGTCTCCGGCCATGCCGGTGCCGGGGAAGGCGTACTCCAGCCCCGCCTTCTCGGCCGCCGCCCGGACCCGGGGCCGGGCCTCGGCACCGAGGAGGTCCTCGAAGAGCCACAGGAATCCCGGATGCCGCTTGGCGCGCATGATGTCCGCCGCCTGGCGCAGGCGCTCCTCGACCAGCGCCGGGTCCGCGTCGACCTCGGTCAGCGTGACGCAGTTCCAGAAGGCGAACCGGCAGTCGGCCCAGCGGACGGCGATGCCCGGCAGGTCCCGCACATCGGCGGACGGATCGCGGTCGAGCACCATGGCGCGCCAGACCAGGGCGAGTTGCTCCATCGATTCGATCGACTCCGTACGGTCCGTCATCCGGGCTCCTCGGGTGGTGGAATGGGACAAGCCCACCCACTAATACGCCACTTGGACGTGTGTGTCGCGCACCCGGGCCACGGATCCAGTCATGCCGCGAGGACACGCGCCGCGGCGGCGCCGGCGGGCTCGGTGGGCGCCGGCACGCGGCGGAGGGCCTGGCGGATGGCCGTCCCCGGCACGTCGAGGCCGACGCGTTCCTCGGCGTAGGCGCGGACCAGGGCGGGCATGCGGAACCGGCCCGGTTCCGGTTCCGTCAGCAGGTGGGCCGCGCACAGCGCGTCGAGATGTCCCCGTACGGCCTGTTCGTCCTCCCCGGCGAGCGCCGCGGCCCGGGCGGTGTCCGTGCGGTCCAGCGGGTGGAGGGCCAGGAGCCGTAGCAACGTGCGGGCACCCGGGGCGGTTCGGGCGTCGGAGGCCGCGATCGCTGCGCGGACGCCCTCCTCCAGTGCGAGCGGCACGACCGTCTCGCGGTGGTAGTCGGCGAGGGTCCATCCGGTGTGCTGTCGCATGTGCCGGCCGATGAGGGTCAGGGCCGACGGGAGGTGTCCCAGGTCGTCGGCGATCCGCCGGAGGGCGGCGGTGTCCGCGCTGCGGGGACCGGCTCCCGCCGTCTGCCGCAGGAGTGCCACCGAGTCGTCGGGGGCCAGGGGTTCGAGGGTGAGGCGGGTGGCACCGGGCAGCCCGCGCATCATGCGGCGGCTGGTGACCAGTGTCCGGCAGGCCGGGTCGCCGGGCAGGAGCGGTCGTACCTGCTCGGCGTCCGCCGCGTCGTCGAGGACCACCAACGCTCCGGTTCCGGCGAGGAGTTGACGGTAGACGGCGGCGCGGGCGGTGACGCCGTAGGGGATGCGGTCCCCGGCGACGCCGAGCAGCCGCAGGAAGGTCTCCAGCACGGCGGCGGGGTCGGTGGCCGGGCCGGTGGGGTCGAATCCGCGCAGGCGGGCGAAGAGCACGGGTGCGTCGGCGGCGCTCCGGGCGGCGACGCCGCGGGCCACGTGCAGGGCCAGCGAGGTCTTGCCGACACCGGCGGCGCCTTCCAGCACCACCACGCCCGGCTGCCCCGCGGCCGTGAGGGCGGCCTCGGCGGCGGACGCCGCCCGGCTCCGGCCGAGGAGCGGGGACGGCCCGGCGGGTAGCCGGCCGCAGGCGCGGACGCGGGCGGCCGCCTCGGCTTCCCCGAGGACCGTGCGCAGCGCCTGCCGCCACAGGGCGACGGTCGCCTCGTCGCCGCCGGCGAGGGCCCGTACGACGGCCAGCAGCAGGTCGGAGTTCGGCCGGCGGCGGCCCGGCCGGAAGCAGTTCCCGACGGTCGAGCGGGCCGGCCACTCGGTGCGCGGGCGGCCCGCGCGGCGCCAGTCCTGGTGTACGCGGCGGGTGATCTCGGTGATCGAGGGACCGCCCGCCCACACCTTCAGCAGCCGCAGCTCGCCGATGAACTCGTCCAGCGTGCGGGCGTTTCCCGGATCCGGTCCCTGCGGCACGGCCATCCTCCCCCGTCGGACACGTGGGCCTTTTGGACCACCTGGGCCACGAACAATATCTTGGAACGACTGTTTCAAGATAGGTGTGTGTTCGGCTCGCCGAGGACGAGGTGCGCGAGGGCCTCGCCTGGGAGTCGGCGCCGTTGCAGATGCTGTACGCGGCCGAGCCGTGGCGGACGTTCCGCTGGTACACGGGGCGGCTGAGTACGAAGCGGAACCGGGACATCGCCTCCCGGCCCGGCGGGGTCTACGGGGAGCTGCGGCCACTCCGGTGACCGATGCGGCAGAGCCACACAGGGTCATACGGCCTTTGGTGGTGAGGCGGCCGATGCCTTCGCGCTGCTTTGCGTCGTACTCCTCGCGCTGGGTGAACCACACTGCCCTGTCCGGCCCGAGGGTCATGGCGACGACCTTGAACCGAGTGTCCAGCCGGGTGATCAGGACTGGCCCCCGCTTGACATCGATGCGGCTGAAGAGCTTGCGTCCGGCATCGGAGTGCTCGTACCAGACGGTGCCGTCCGGCCCGAGGCTGAGCGCGTCGGAGCACAGCCGCGGACGTCCTACTCCCCGCACCGCAGTGACGCCGGCGCCGGCGCGTCCATGTGCCGCTCCCAGTCGCGGGGCCGCAGTTCACGCCCGGCGGTCGCACAGACCGTGCGGATCCATTCACGTGGATCGAGCCTCCATTGGATGAGCGTTCCGAGGGGGTCGGTGGTGGGGCCGTCGGGTTCGGGGGAGTCGGTCTCGGAGTAGTCGGCCTCGGTGGCGGTGACCAGCCCGGTGCCGTCCGGGGTCAGGGCCAGGCCGGTGGAGTTCGCGAAATTGTGCTCGGGCAGGGGAAGGGTGCCCAGGCTGGTCTGCGACGCGAGGTCGAGGAGGCGGACGGCCTGATCCTCGACGGTGGTGCCGGCCAGCAACTTCCCGTCGGTCACCGGGCCCACCGCGGGATCGTCCACGCCCTCCACAGTGCCGAGCCGCCGGTCGCCGGCGGCGGACCGCACCTCGATCGTGCCGCTGCCGTGCTGGATCAGCAGGTGGTCGCCACTGTAGGTGAGGCCACGGGCGTCGGCCGCCGGGATCGTACGGACGCGGCCGGAAGCCGTGCTGATCACGTGCACGCGGGCCTTGCCGGGGTTGTCGAAGACCTGCTCGTCCAGTACCGCCGCGTATGAACCTCGCTCGTGCAACGCCACCTTGGTCGCTGCCGGATGCTCGTAGCCGTCGGCGGTCGGCGCCATCGACCGAGGGCCGTCCACTTTTCGCAGCGGCTTCCCCGACTCCGCGTCCCGGACCCAGACGGTGCCGGACATGTGGACCACGGCCACCTTCCGGCCCCCGGGCAGGTACCGCGCCCGCGCCGGCGGATCGGACAGCCGCAGTGGGTTCGGCACCGCGGGCCAGGAGCCGACCGGTTGCCACACCTCGCCCCGTGCGAGGCTTTGCGCGCTGCCGTCGGGCGCCAGCACGGTCAGCCGCTTGCTGTCCGGCCGCCATAGCAGCGCCGAGAACCCGGGGATCCGCAGCGTGCCTTCATGGCCCCGCGGCTTCGTGGCGGGCGGGCCGAGCCGCTGCAGGACCAGCCTTCGGGCCAGGCTGTCGAGGATCGCCGCGTCCTGCCCGTCCGGGGCCACCGCCACCTGCGGCGCCACGCAGCTCAGACAGGAGCCGGGGATGTCGACCTTGCTCTCCCAGGCGATCCGGGTGTGCTGCCGCAGGTCCCACAGGCTCAGCGAGTCCGAGGAGGCCGACAGGATCCGGTCACCGCCGGAGCCGATGAAGGCGAGCGTACCCGGTGGCACCGGCCCGGCTCCCGGCAGCACCAGCGGCCCGGAGCCCTTCTCCGCCCGCCCGTGTGTCCGGCTCACGCGCAGCGTCGAGCCGATCGCCACCGCTGTGTGCGTACCGCCCCGGCTGACCGCGAGCGCCGAGGGCAGCCCCGGCTCTGTGCTTGCGACCAGCTCCGGTTTGTCGATATCGGGTTTGCCCCGGGAGGGCCAGACCGGCAGGGGGGAGCCCTTGTTGCTGTAGGTGAAGTGGCTGCCGTCCGGGGCGATTGCGGCAGCCGAGTTGTGTATGCCGAAGCCGAGGGTGCTGCCGGCGGTGCGCTTGAGCTGCGGCACGGAGATACGGTTCCAGCCGCCGTACGCGAACTCGATGACCACCAGTTCGCCGTCCCCGTCGAAGGCGAGGGCGGAGGGACCCGAGGACAGGTCGGCGAGCTCTAGACGCTTGGTGCGGCCGGAGACCCGGTCCAGCACCGACAGGGTGCCCGGGACCTCGAACACCAGGGACGCGGTAGCGACTGCGATGAAGCGGCCGGACGGGGAGACCGCAACGGCCGCGGGTGTCTGTCCCTCGGGCAGGCGGGGCGCCGGAGAGCCTTCTCCGGCCGCCCAGACGCTGACCGTCCGGTCGTCGGAGGCGGCCACGACGCGGCCGTCGGCATCCGAGGCGACCGCCTCCACCGGACCGGGCAGACGGCCGATCCGCCGGTGGTATCCGGTGAAACGCCCGCCCTTGAGGCCCCACGCCTCCACGTCACCGCCGCGGCTCCCGCTGAACACCCGCCCGCCGTTCTGCGACGCCGCCACCGCCGAGACGGTACCGGCGGTCCGTACCGAACCGGTCAGATGCGGGCTCGCCGTCACCGCGCGAAACAGCGCCTTCCGGGTCTGCGGGTCGGCATGCTGCCGGTACGCGCGCTCGGCGAACAGCCCGGCCAGCGTGACGTCCGTGGACAGCAGGTCCGCCGACACCTCCGCCAGCCGGTGCGCCTGCGTCATCCGCTCCCGGGCCGTGGCCTGCCGGTACTGCACCACCGCCCCGGACGCCGCCACCGCTGACACCAGGACTACCGCGGTGACCAGACGGCCGGTACGAAACCGGCGGGCGTACCGGTCGGCCTGACGGAGCGTCTCGGCGAACTTCACGTCCGCCGGCTCGGGTGCGTGCGCCGCGTCGGGCCGGTTCGCGGCAGGCGCCACCAGGCGCAGCCCCTTGCGACGGGCGGCCAGCAGCTTGTCCTCCATGCAGCTGACCCCGTCCAACTGCTCGCCGTGCCCCAGTGCGCCGGTCACCGCCGTGCGCGGGCGCAGACCGTAGAACACACCGCGCAGCCAGGCCACACTGGGACGCCGCCGCTGCGGATACCGCAGGAGTTCCCGCAGCCCCAGCGCGAAGGCGGCACCCAGCGAGGGGCCTTCGATACGGGTGGGCGCGTGGTCGGCGAACCTCAGCCGCCACAGCACGCAGCGCGCCCCCCGGCAGCGGCCGGCCACCGCCCACGCCCGGCCCAGCGCGGTCGCGAACTGGCCGTCCGAGCTGCGCAGTCCGGTCATGTACCGCGGATCGGGGTAGAGACCGGGCGGCCCGGCGGGGAACTCGCGGAGCTCCAGCACGCCGGTGGCGCCCGGCTCCCCAGGACGCTCCGCTGCGCCGAACACCACGGGGATCTGCACCCAGCGGCCCGGCTCGCAGCCCGCCATCAGCAGGGCGGCGGCCACCAGCATGCTGTCGGGTGCGAGGGCTGCCGCCCCGGGCAGGTGCGGGATGCGCTCCAGTACGGCGTCGAGGCGCGCGGCGGCTGATTCCGGCACGGCGTCCAGGCCACGGCCGGACGGTCGCACGGGGCCGGGCGCGGCGTTGGCGGACAGCAGACCGGAGTCTGCCCACATGGTGCGTAGGGAGACCAGCGCCTCATCCCGTTCCGGCGGGAAGGCCAGGGCGCGGGCCAGGAGGTAGGCGTGCCGGGCGGGGGTGAGGGTGAGGGGCTCGCGGTCCGGGACGTTGGCGTCGATCCAGTCCGCCAGGGCTTCGACGGGCCCCTCGGCCAGCCAGGCGGGGTCGGTGCGGGCAGCCTCACTGCAGGACTTCCACCACAACTGCCGCTCGCCCAGGAGCTCGTGGACCGCTCCTTGCGGGGTGGATTCGCGCAGGACGGCGTCCAGAGCGGTGCGGTACGTGCTCCCGGTCGCGGTCACAGCGCCCCGTTGATGGTGTCGCGCATCTCCTGGCCCGCGCCTTCTCTGACCCGACGCCATGCCTCGCGAGTCGCCTCGTTGCGTGCGGCACGGACAGAGCGCGTGACGGTGGCGGAGGGCCAGCCAGGGTTCTCGGGGACGGGTGCCGGGCCGGTGGCCTGCCACGTCGAGCCTGCTGCGAAGCCGTCGAGGCCGACGAACGAGGCCGCGGGGCCGAAGCGGGAGGGGGATACGGGGATGAGGAGCGTGCGCTCTTCGCCGTCCGGCCCGGTGTACGTGACCGTGGCCAGCTCCGGCTGGTCCACGGTGTCTCGCACGACCAGCTCAAGGGCGAACTCGGCTGTCTGCCCGTCGGTGCGGCGCAGTACGAAGAATGCACGGCCGTCGGGGGAGGACGCCTCCAGGACCACCGTGTCGCTTCCGGAAGCGGTCAGCGCGCCGGCCTCGGGAAGCGAGGGCAGAGCGAACCAGCCCGCGGTGGCGGCTGCCTGCGTGCGCGGTGCAGGCGTGAGGCGGGGAGCCGTGCCCGGCGCGTGCCCGGGACGCGGGGGCAGATTGATCCCGGTGAACGAGGCCCAGGCACGCTGCCACAGCGCGTACCCGGCGCGACCGCGCATCCCCGTGCGCGGTGAAGCCGCACGGCGACCGGTAGTGAGGGACGACCAGGAGCGCCGGACGACCGATCCACGTGTCACGGGATGACCTCCCCGGAGGTGGGGGAGGAAGAGGTCGGGCTGGTGGGAGCGGCTGGCGCTGCGGACGCGCCTGGGGAACCGGGGGCGGCCGAAGCAGGAGGCACGATCGCCGGGGCAGGCGCCGCCGGCGCTGCGGGTCCCACCCCTGCTCCCGCTCCCGCGCCAGGCGTGGCCCCCAGCTGCAACGCCTCGGTAACCGTCGTGACGCTCCCCATCTGTGCCAGCACCGCAGGCGCCGAAGCCCCTACCGCGACTGCCGCGACCATCCCGTCCAGCTCTGCGTGGAGTAACCATCCTGCGGCGCATCCCAGCACCACCCGGAACAGCGCCGCCAGCGAATCCGCGGGCAGATCGATATACGCACCGAGTCTCGGCAGCACCTCGGCAGTCGCCCGCGCCGCATGCCGCGCCTGCTGCCAGGCATGCAGCCGCCCGAACGTCACGACGGCCTCCACTACCAGCCCGCCGCCGGCGCCGTACAGCGCACCCTCGGCCCCCGAAAGCATCCGGCCTCCTCCGCACGCTCCGCACCCGCCGCAAGGTCTTACGCGCAAGCAAACCTAACGATGTATCAGTTGACGTGGACTTGGTTTCACAGAAGCTTCGCTTCTCGGCGGAACATGGCCGGATCCGCATGGGGCGGCGCCCTGTCGAGCACGTATCCGTGAACGGATATCCGCGCCAGGCGAAGACCGCTGGTCGGCCGGCACCGGCTCGTCCGGGTCAACGGCTCAGGTGGCGGGTGGGCGTCCGATCGAGTGCAGCGCGGCGGTCACGGTCGCGCGCAGGGCGCGGGCGTCGGCTCCGGCGCGGGAGCGCAGGTTCACGCCGTAGGCGAGCAGGGCCAGCACGTCCGCGGTGGGCCGGGGGTCGACGCCCGGGGCCAGTTGCCCCAGCTCCTCGGCCGCGACGAGCGCCGCGTGCAGCGCGTCCCGCAGGTCCTGGTGGTGCCGTTCGAGCAGGGCGCGCACAGCGGAGTCGCCGTACTCGGCGCCGGCCTGGGCGTTGACGACCATGCAGCCCCAGCCGGCGTACTCGCCCGAACACCGGGCCGCTATCAGGCCCTCGAAGAAGTCGGTGACGGCGGGCAGTCCGCGGCCGTCCTCCGCGAGCCGGCGGTACCTGGGCCGGGAGCGCAGTCGCACATAACGGTTCAGCGCGGCGAGGTACAGCTCCTGCTTGCCGCCGAAGGTGGCGTACAGACTGGAGCGGTTCAGGCCGGTCGCGGTGACGATGTCCTGGATCCCGGTCGTGGCCATGCCCTGGCGCCAGAACAGCCGCACAGCGGTGTCCAGGGCCGCGTCCGGGTCGAAGTGCTTGATGTCCGGCATGCCCCACCCGCCATCCTGGAATCGTGGTTCCAGGATACTCCGGGGCCCGGGAACGGCGAACGCCGCCGTCCTCGGCGGGACTTGGCGGCGTCCGGAATCGTCCACGATATGCCGTGCGGGTGCGGCTCGGGGCGCATGCTACGGGGCATGTACCGCATACCCTCGCTGTGGCCGGCGGCCTACGGCCCCCAGGCCCGCCCGCTCCCCCGTCTGCTCGCCCGTACGGCCGTCCGGCTGGCCGACTTCGTCCGCGCACTCGCCCTGGCGGACCACCGGCCGTTCACCACGCTGTGAGCACGGGCGCTCGGGGCGCTCGGGCCACTTGGCCGGGATGCGCGCGGGTGGGACGGGCCACGGGTCTGCCGTCTGCTGTCAGACGTACTCCGCCTTGTAGCGGGCCACGATGTTCTGGGCCTTCTCGACATCGGCCGCGTACTGCGCGGCCTCGGGGGCGGGCATGCCCTCCTCGGCGGCGACGCCCAGCTCGGTGAAGAAGCGCTCGAAGCCGGCGGGCGTGAAGATGATGAGCATCCTGCAGGGCTCGTCGCCGACGTTCTTGAACGCGTGGACCTTGCCCTTGGGCACGAACACGAACGCGCCGGTCCCGACGATCTGCCTGCGCTTCTCGTTGGAGATCTCCAGCTCGCCCTCGATGAGGTAGAAGGCCTCGTCGCTGTCGTGGTGGATGTGGAGCGGCGGTCCTCCGCCCGGCGGCACCATGGCCTCGATCAGGCCGAGCGAGCCGTTCGTGTTCTCCTTGTCCGCCTTGATCGTGTAGTGGTCCCCGAACACCCAGCGTGCCGGTCCCGTCTTCGGCGGGATGTGGACGATGCCCTCGAATTCCTCGAAGCTCAAGGCTTTCCCTTCTTCGCGGGTGTACGCGTGCACGCTCAACTCCACAGGGCGGCGCGCCTTTCCGGCATCACGTGATCACGGGGTATCGCGGCGGCCTCCCCTCTTCCCCTCGACGACCGGCGGGGCGGCGGACCGCGCGCACCGGCTCCGCCTGGCGCGAGAACCAGGTGATCACGTGATGGCACAGGCGGCGGTTGCGCCCATCGTGGTGCGTGCGCGGCGCGTGCGACGTGCGCGCGCACGCAGGCAGCGACGATGGGATGAGAGACATGACTGATCGCTTCACCGGCAAGGTGGCGCTCGTCACCGGTGGCGGATCCGGCATCGGCCGCGCCACCGCCGTGGCCTTCGCCCGCGAGGGTGCCACCGTGGTGGTCGCCGGACGCACCCCCGACCGGCTGGTCGAGACGGTCGAGCTGATCGAGAAGGACGGCGGCGCGGCGAGCTGGGTGACGGCCGACATCGCCGTCGAGGCGGATGTCGAGGCGCTGGTCAGCACGGTCGTGGAACGGCACGGCGGCCTGGACGTCGCCGTCAACAACGCCGGCTACCTGCCCGACCCGGCCGGGCTCGCCGAGCTCGCCGAGGAGGTCTTCGAACAGACGCTCCAGATCAACCTGCTGGGGACGTGGCGGTCGATGAAACACGAGATCCGCCACATGCGGGCGCACGGCGGCGGTGTCATCGTCAACGTGGGCTCCGTGGTCGGCGCGCACCTGACGATTCCGGGGGCCGGCGCCTATGGGGCGAGCAAGGCGGCGATCGCGGCGCTCGGGCGGAGCGCGGCGCGTGAGTACGCCGCCGACGGGATCCGGGTGAACACGCTCAGCCCGTCCTCGATGGACACTCCCATGTCCCTGCTGGAGAACGAGACGCCGACGGAGCGTGTGGAGCGCGCCAAGGGCATGTTCCCGCTCGGCCGGATCGGTTCCCTGGAGGAGGGGGCGGCAGCGGTGCTGTACCTGGCCTCGCCGGAGTCGGGCTTCGCCCTCGGGCACGATCTGGTGATCGACGGCGGCATCACGGCCTGACCGCCGCCGGGAAGTCGCGGGGATGACCGAACCCCGGTCCGTCGGCGGGGGAGGCAACGGACCGGGGTGCGGCGCTTTTCGGGTCGCCCGCTGTCGGCGCGGGCTCGGCTGCGCCCGCTGTCGGCGCGGGCGGCTCAGGGGGCGGGGAGCAGGGTCATACGGGGGTTTCGGTCCGCTCCTGGCCCTGGCGGGTGCCGCTGCCGCCGCCCGCGACCACGCTGCCCTTGACCGGGCGGGAGCGGTACTGGAGGTGTCCCGCCCACAGCGTCCCGAGGAGACCGGCGGCGGCGAGCGCCGCCCCGACCCAGGCCACCGAGGCGAAACCGAACCCGGCGTTGATGGTCATGCCGCCGAGGGCCGGCGCGAGGGTGTTGCCGACGTTGAAGGCCGAGGTGTTGGTGGCGCCGACCAGGGTCGGTGCGCCGGGTGCGACGACGAACACCCGGGACTGCAGGATCGGGTTGGTGACGTATCCCGCCATACCGAGGACGAAGACCAGGACCACGGTGACGACGGTGTTCTCCGCCAGGACGGCGAGCAGCGCGGAGGTCACGGCGAGGACGCCGGTGCCGAGCGCGAGCGTGCGGATCGGATAGGCCTCCGCGGTCCTGCCGCCGATGACCATGCCGAGCAGGCCGCCGACGCCGAACAGCGCCAGCAGGACGGGCACCCAGCCGTCGGCCAGTCCGGTGACGTCGGTGAGCAGCGAGGCCAGGTAGCTGAAGGTGACGATGACGGCGCCGAAGGAGAACGCCGTCACCGCGTACGACAGCCACAGCTGCGGCCGGGCCATCGCCCGCAGTTCGGAGCGGACGGTACGCGCCTCCTCCGCGGATCCCCGCCCGCCGGGAATGGCGAACACCGAGCAGGCGAGGCTGACGAGGGTGAGCAGGGCCACGCCCCAGAAGGCGGCGCGCCAGCCGGCGAACTGGCTGAGCACCGTGCCCGCGGGGACGCCGATGATGGTGGCGAGGGTGAGTCCGCTGGCGACGACCGCGACCGCCTTGCCCTTGGCGTTCGCCGGGACGAGGGCGACGGCGGTGGCCACGGCGACGCCCCAGAAGCCCGCGTAGGCGAGGGCGCTGATGACACGCGTGGCGAACAGGACTCCGTAGCCCGGGGCGAGGGCGCCGACGATGTGCGCGGCGATGAAGGCGGCCTGCAGGGCGACCAGGGCCGTGCGGCGGGGCCACTTGAGCGTGGCCACCGCGAGGAGCGGTGCGCCGACCACCATGCCGATGGCGAACGCCGAGATCAGCAGCCCGGCATCGGGGATGGAGACATCCAGGTCATCGGCCAGATTGGGGAGCAGGCCGGAGAGCATGAACTCCGATGTGCCTTGGGTGAAGATTCCCAAGCCGAGGATATAGACGGCAAGGGGCATGGAGTGCCTCCAAATGCGGGGATGCGGACCGGTGTTGCGACCGGCCGTGAGCGGAACGGCGTCCTCGGGAGCGACGCTAGCACATTTCGGAGCGACTGCTTCAAAACTCGGGATCGGTGAGACGCACGCCGAAGTGACGTGTCAGTCGCGCCAGTTGTCCGGAGCGTTCAGCCGCCACAGCAGCAGGGCCGTGTAGGCCCGCTGCCGCTGCGCGGGATCGCTCAGCGAGATGCCCAGGGCGCGTTCGGCCCGCGCCACCCGGTGGGCGACGGAACTGTGGTGCAGACACAGGATTTTGGCCGCCTCCCGCAGCGATCGGGTGCGGCAGACGGTCTCCAAGGTCGCCAGCAGCTGCGCCCCGTCCGGCTCGGCGTCCAGGCGGGCGAGCGCCACCACGTCCGGGTGCGCGAGCGCCGTGTCCCTGGGTATGTCGGCCAGCAGGGCCTCGGCTCCCAGTTCCGCCGCGTCCGCCAGCCGCGGCCAGGTCGGGCCCAGGCCCGCGAACCGCGCGGCGCGCCGGGCCTCGGCCCACGACTCCGGCAACCGCTCCGGGGCGACCGCCGGGCCCAGGCCGACGGCCACGCCGCAAGGCACCGAGGCCGGCCGCCGGGCGGTGCCGGCCGCGGGCATCAGGAGGACGCCCACCCTGGGCCACAGCGCCGCCTGGGGTGCCGGGCCGCCCGCCCGGGTCGACGGCGCGAGCAGACCCGCCGCGCAGGCGCGCAACGCCTCGGGCAGGGCGGCGGGTTCGGCGACGACCACGGCGGCGGCCCGCAGCGGGCCGCCCAGGGAAAGACCGAGCAGGTACAGCGCGCGGGACCGCTGGGCCTCGGGCATCGCCGACGAGAGCACCGCCTGGACGAGCGCCGGGTCCCCGAGCCCGCCCGGCCGCCAGAGATCGTCGTCCAGCCCGGTACCGGACGGACCGCCGGCCACTGCTCCCACCCCGGCGCCGGCCCCCCGGCCCCGCACGGGATCCACGACGCGCCCGGACACGGGCCCGGCCGCCAGACCCCATACGGCGTCCGCCGACCCCCCGACGGACGGCGCGGTGGACGGCCCGGCCGAGAGCCCGACGGACGGTCCGGCCGTTGGCCCGGCGGGCAGTCCGGCCGATAGCCCGGCGGAAAGCTCGGCGGGCAGTCCGGCGGACGGGTGGCGGGGCGAGTCAGCCCAGCCGGGGGCGGAGGATCGCGACGGGAAGTCCCGCCCCGGACCGGTGGAGGATCCTTGCGGCCAGCCCCACCCGGGATCCTCGGAGAGTCCCGGCAGCGAGCCACGCCCCGGACGGGCGGAGGGCGCCGGCGGACAGCCCGGACCAGAGGCGGGTCCCGGCGGACAACCCCGACCGCCGGAAGGATCCGACGGACAGCTCCGACCGGCAGAACGACCCGGCGGACAACCCCGACCGCCGGAAGGATCCGACGAACAGCTCCGACCGGCAGAACGACCCGGCGGGCAACCCCGACCGGCAGAAGGACCCGGCAGGCAATCCGGGCAGGCAGAAGGATCCATATCGGCGCAGGGGCCCGCCAGCGAGCCATCCCCGGAGCCCACGGCGGAGCCCGGCAGTGAGCCACCCCCGTAGCCCACGGCGGAGCCCGGCAGCGAGCCACCCCCGTAGCCCACGGCGGAGCCCGGCAGCGAGCCACGCCCGGAGTCCACGGCGCAGCCCGGCAGGGAGCCGTGTTCAGGGTTCGCCGCGGAGCGCCCGGCGGGCGGCTGTGAGGGGTTCGGCGTCAGTTCGTACACCCGCGCAGGCTAGATCCGGGGGGCGCACCGGCACCTTCGCCCGTACGGCACTCCGTCAGGTCGGCACACCAATCGGCGGACCGAACGCGCCAAATCGCGACGGGTGTCGGCGGCGAACTCCCTTGCCCCCGGGACACGATGACCCCATGAGTGACGCCACCAGCAGAGACGCCACGCCCGCCCCCACCCGGATGACGCTCCGCCCCGATCTCGCCCCGCTCGTCGAGCAGATCCCCTACCTCGATGTCGCCGAGCCGGACGTCGCCCGCCGCACCCTGAAGGACCTTGAGGCCCAGTGGGAGCCGGCCGACACGAGCGCCCTCACGGTCACCGAGCGGATCATCCCCGGCCCCGAGGGGGCACCGGACGTCACCGTGCGCGTCTACATCCCCAGGACGGCCGGTCCGCACGGCGGCCTGTTGTGGATCCACGGCGGCGGCTTCGTCATGGGCAGCCTGGAGACCGAGCACAACCAGTGCGTGTGGTTCGCCTCGCGCGCGAACGTCGTGGTCGTGAGCGTCGAGTACCGGCTGGCGCCCGAGAACCCCTTCCCCGCGGGCGCGGAGGACTGCTACGCGGCCCTGCGGTGGCTCGCCGCCCACACCGACGAGCTGGGGGTCGACCCCGGACGCCTGGGCGTCGCGGGCTGCAGCGCGGGCGGTGCCCTCGCCGCCTCCGTCGCCCTGATGGCGCGCGACCGCAACGGCCCGCGGCTCGCCCTCCAGCTGCTCACCTTCCCCGTGACGGACGACCGCATGGACACTCCGTCCGCGCGGAGCTTCCACGACACCCCCGTCTGGTCCACGCCGCAGTCCGAGGCGATGTGGCGCCACTACCTCGGCGAAGGGCACGAGCAGCGGGAGACCTCGCCGTACGCGGCGCCGAACCGCGCCGACGACCTCGGCGGACTGCCGAGCGCGCACATCGTGACCGCCCAGTACGACCCGCTGCGTGACGAGGGCCTCCGCTACGGCCAGCGGCTGCTGGAGGCGGACGTCCAGGTGACGCTCCACCAGTGGTCCGGCGCCTTCCACATCTTCGACTCCTTCGGCACCGAGTCCGGTCAACGGTCGATCGACGAGCTGGTGCTCGCCGTCCAGGAGGCGTTGGGCGGCTGACCGGTCCGCCTAGACTCGGCTTCCGTCAGCTCTCCCCCGCTTCCCTCGCTCCAAGGAGGAGTCCCATGTCCGACGCATCCGGTGCCCCGCAGCGTGTCCGCGTCACCGCCGATCCCGACTGGTACGCCCCCGCCGGGATCGCGCTCGGCATCCGCGTCGGCGACCTCGTGTTCACCTCGGGTCAGGGGCCGATCGACGAGCACGGTACGACGGTCGGCAAGGGTGACTTCGAGGCCCAGGCCCGGCAGGCGCTGGCCAACCTCGCGCTCGTCCTGAAGAACGCCGGTTCCGGTCTCGACCAGGTCGTCAAGGCGACCGTGTTCGTCACCGACATCGCCCGGGATCAGGAGGCCTTCGCGCGGCTCAGGGCCGAGTACTTCGTCCCGCACACGTTCGCCGAGTCCTTCGTCGAGGTCTCCTCCCTCGCCGATCCGGACTGGCTGATCGAGATCGAGGCCGTAGCGGTGGCGGGATGATCCGCCCCCGAGTTTCCGTGCGCTCGCTCCAAAATACGTAGAATGCGGGTATGGCCAGGCCCAGGAAGTTCGACGAGACGCACGCCCTCACCGCCGCCATGGAAACCTTCTGGCGGCGGGGGTACGAGGCCACCTCGACCCGGGATCTGTCCGACTCGACCGGCCTCGGCCAGTCGAGTCTGTACAACGCGTTCGGTGACAAGCGGGAGTTGTACCTGCGGGCCCTGCGCCACTACTACGAGACGCACACCGCCGAGCAGACCGCGCTCCTCGACCGGCCCGGCCCGGTCAAGGAGCGGCTGCGGGACCTGATGGTCCACGCCATCGACACCGACCTGGCGGACCCCGAGGCCTCCGGGTGCTTCACCATCAACGCGTCGGTGGAGAAAGCCGATTCGGACGACGAGGTCCGGGAGGAGGTCAGCCGGCACTTCAGCACGGTGGAGCAGGCGTTGGCCGAGACCATCGCGCGGGGGCAGCGTTCCGGTGAGATCTCCCCGGAGCGGAGTGCCGGGACTCTCGCCCGCCAGATCCTCAGCACGTACTACGGCCTGCGTGTGCTCGCCCGCATCCAGAAGGACCGGAACGCGCTGCTCGGCATCGTGGACAGCACCGTCTCCGCCCTCTGACCGACGCCCGCACCGCACCGCCCTCCCGGCCGGGGGCGCCTCTCTCTGCCACCCCAAGGCTCGGAAGTCCGCTCGTGGGCGGCGCGTCGGACTGCCGTCAGACGATCCGGACGCGGCGCCCGCGCGTGTGACCGGCCTGGCTGTCGCCGTGCGCCGCCGCGGCCTCGGCGAGCGGGTACGACTTGTCGGCCGGGATGCGGCGCCTGCCGCGCGCGAGGAGACGGACGGTCCCGGCGAGCGCCTCCGGCATGCTGCCGGGCACGCCGGAGAACCGGACACCGGACTCCTGCGCGCCGAAGCCCGCGACGGACACCACCTTCCATGGCTCCCCGGTCAGCTCGGCCGACTCGCGGAGTACGCCGGAGCGGCCAGGTCGACAGCGACGTCGGCCTGGCCGCGTTGATCGTGCCGCGAACCGCCCGGCAAGTGCCACTCCGCCTGCCGGGCCGAACTCTCCCCCGTGCCCTTGTGCGCGGCGCGGTGCCGGCGTCGGGGCGGGCCCTGCCGCTCTGTGCGCGCCGCGGGTCGGGGGCGTACTCCTCGGGCGCCGCCGTACAGGCGGTACGGCCGTCGGCCCGCGGTGGGCTCAGGCCCCCGCGAGGCGGGGGAACAGAGCGAGCGCGTTGGTGCGGCCGATGGCCGTGCGCTGCTGGTCGTTCCAGCCCGGGTAGCGGGTGAAGCCCTCGACGTTCTCGGTGGTGTGGGAGGCCGGCATGAACGGGTAGTCGCTGCCGAAGAGGATCTTGTCGGGGGCGGCCAGCTCGGTCAGCGCGGGCAGCGCGTAGGAGTTGGCGGACATGGCGATGTCGTAGTGGATACCGCGCAGTTGGCCGATCACGTCGGCGGGGGCACGGTCGGTGAGGTACTTGCCGATGGTGGGCCCGTAGGTGAGGCGCTGGGCGAGGAAGGGCAGGGTGCCGCCCGCGTGGGACACGATCAGCTTGAGGTGGGGAAGGCGCCCGAGCACACCGTTGAAGAGCAGGCTGACCACGGTACGGGTGGTCTCGAAGGTGAACTCGTACAGCGACGGCGGCAGATCGAAGGTCGCCAGGTCCTTGGCGGGCGGGGTGCCCGGGTGGACATGGACCGGCAGGCCCCGCTCGGCGATCTCCGCGAGCAGCGGCTCGAACTCGGGATCGCCCAGGTAACGGTTTCCGTAGCTGGTCAGCAGCCCGATCCCGTCCAGGCCGAGTTCGTCGACGGCGTAGGCCAGTTCGTCCTTGGCGGCGGCGACGTCGGGCAGCGGCAGGATGGCGAAGGCGCCGAAGCGGTCCGGGTGGGCGGCCACGGTCTGTGCGAAGAACTCGTTGACCTGACGGGCCAGCCGGCGGGCCTCGTCGCCTTCGGCGAAGGTGACACCGGGGGCGGTGATGGACAGCACGGCGGCCGCGATGGAGTGACGGTCCATCACGTCGAGGCTGGCCTCGACGCTCCAGGTGGGGTAGTCGACACCGGGGATGGCGACACGGTCGCCCAGCGCCTTGGCGTAGGCGGGCGGGATCGCGTGGTGGTGGACGTCGATGAGACCGGTCGGCTGTTGCGTCATGGTGGGTGTCTCCGTGGATCGGTGGAACGTCAGGAGTGCTCGTGGGCGTCGGCCGTCGGCGGGACGGAGGCCAGCTCGATACCGAACACGGTGCGGTAGGCGGCCAGCAGCGCGGTGTCGTCGGCGAGGTGTTCCTTGGTCTTGCCGTCGCCCGTGGTCCGGGTGAGGGTGCGCCCGGCCAGCGTGACGCGGCCGTCCGCGGTGGGCAGGGTGCACACCTGCCGGGCGAGGAACGGGGAGTCCTCGCTGCTGCGCAGCCACCAGGTCATGGCGGTGAAGTCCGCCAGTTGGCGCGGCCGTGGCTCCAAGCGGTACTGGAGTTCACCGTCCCGCAGCAGGTCCAGGTCGCCGTGGTCCGCCTCGGCCAGCCGGAAGGTGCCCTGCGCGTCGGTCTGTTCGCCCCGCTCGGTCAGGCGCAGCGGGTGTCGGAAGGCGTTTCCGTAGCCCACGTCGGCCAGGTACGGTCCTTCGCCGTCCTCGGTCAGGACACGCAGGGCCATGTGCCCGAACGGCGGGGTGAAGCCGTGGTCCTCCATGACCCGGGCGGCCAGCGGTGCGACGTCGAAACCGAGGCTGCGCAGCAACTCGTGGAAGGCGCCGTTGAGTTCGTAACAGCAGCCGCCGCGGTTGCGGCCGATGACCTTTTCCAGGGCGGGGGCACCGAGGCCGATGGGCGGGCTGGGCCTGCCGTACGCGAAGTCGATGTTCTCGAACGGGACGCTGAGCACATGCCGCTCGTGCAGATGGGCCAGGGCCCTGGCGTCGGCACGCTCGGGGCGTTTGGCTCCGATGCGCTCCAGATAGGCGTCGACGGTCGCTGAGTCGAGCATCAGACCCGCTCCTGTGCACGGTAGGAGGTGCTGTGCGGTGGCGCCGTACGCAAGGTGATGTCCTCTCGACAGGTGAGTCACCCGACATTCCAGCGGGCACGGACGGATTCCGCATCACGTGTCTGCGCGATGTCCGGGGCGAGATCCGGCCGGCCGCTTCCGGGAACGGCCGCCGAATCGTTTTTGGATCGCGTGAACTAAAAAACGTGTATCGTTCATCCGGGAGTGAACGTCCGTACCTCCCCGCCGACTTGAAAGGTTCCGCAATGCCGACAGCCACATGCGACCGGAAGGCGGCCCGCTGATGCCCGTCGCCGTCTTCGTCCTCGGCCTCGCGATCTTCTGTCTCAACACGACGGAGGTCATGGTGGCCGGGCTGCTCCCGTCGCTCTCGGACGGCCTCGACGTCTCGATCACCGCCGCGGGCAACCTCGTCACCGTCTTCGCCCTCGGCATGGTCGTCGGCGGTCCGCTGCTGACGCTCGCCCTGATGAGGGCGCCCCGCAAGACGGCGATGGTCCTGATGATGGTGCTGTTCCTGGTGGGACAGACCCTCGGCGCCCTGGCCACCGCCTACTGGGCCATGGTGATCGCCCGCGTCGTCACGGCCCTGGCCACCGCGGCCTTCTTCGGGCTCGCCGCCTCGGTGTGCGCCGGCCTGGTCCCCCCGGACAGGACCGGCCGGGCACTGGCCGTCGTCTTCGGCGGCTTCATGGTGGCCAACGTCTTCGGTCTGCCCCTCGCGACCTTCATCGACCAGCTCATGGGGTGGCGGGCCGCCTTCTGGGCCGTGGACATCCTCGTCGCCCTGTGCCTCGTACTCGTCCTGTTCACCATCGAGCGCGCCCCGGCCCCGGAAGGCCTGGACGTCCGGTCGGAGCTGTCGGTCTTCCGCAGCGGCCGGCTCTGGGGCGCCTTCGCCACCAACGCCCTGGTGATCGGCGGCGTGTTCGCCACCTTCGCCTACCTCTCTCCGGTGCTGACCCAGGTGGCGGGCTTCTCCGAGGGCATCGTCCCGATGCTGTTCGTGCTGTACGGCGTGGGTACCGTCCTCGGCAACATCGTCCTCGGGCGTCTGGCCGACGCGCACACGATGCGCATCCTGTGGCTGGGCGGCGCGGTCCTGGTGGCGCTCCTGGGCGGGTACGCGCTCGTGGCGGGCGACCGGGCCCTCTCCCTCGTCGCCCTGTTCCTGCTGGGCTTCACCGGGCTGCCGCTCAACCCGGCCATGGCCTCGCGTGTCATGAGCCTGTCCAACAGCGGTGCTCTGGTCAACACCATGAACACGGCGGCCGTCTGCGCGGGCATCACCCTCGGCACCTGGCTGGCCGGCGTGGGCATCGACGCCTTCGGCTACCGCGCCCCGATGTGGGCCGGCGCGCTGCTGGCGCTCGGCGCGCTGGCCACCCTCCTCCTCGCGCGGATCACCGACCGGCACCGCTTGGAGCGCGGCCGCCCCGCCTCCGCCCCGGCGGAGCTGGAGTCCGCGTCGCGTGTATGACCACGCCCCTCCACGGCGGCGGGGGGCGGGCGGTGACGCCGCGGCCCTCCGCCCGCCCCGGTCGTCGCCGACGGCCCTGCCCCGGATTTTTGCGCAACCGATCCAATACGGTTAGGTTGATTCCATGGGGAGGCCCAGGAAGTTCGACGAGACGCGCGCCCTCACCGCGGTCATGCACACGTTCTGGCAGCGTGGGTACGAGGCGACCTCCACCCGTGACCTGGCCGAATCCACCGGCATGGGCCTGTCGAGCCTGTCCAACGCCTTCGGCGACAAGCGCCGGTTGTACCTGCGTGCGCTGCGCCGCTACTACGAGACGAACACCGCCGTGCAGACAGAGCTCCTGGAACAGCCCGGCCCGGTCAAGGACCGGGTGCGGAACCTGATGGTGCAGGCGATCGACATCGACCTCGCGGACCCGCCCTCCTCGGGCTGCCTCATCATGAACGCCTCGATGGAAATGGCCAACACCGACCCCGAGGTGGCGCAGGAGGTGCGACGCCACTTCACCGCCGTCGAACAGGCGGTGCGTTCCGCGCTCGCCGAAGGACAGCGCACCGGCGAGATCACCCGCGACCAGGACGCTGCCACACTGACCCATCACGTCCTCTCCAGCTACTACGGTCTGCGGGTGCTCGCGCGCGTCCAGCCCGACCGTACGGCCCTGCTGAACGTGGTGGAGACCTTGCTGGCCAAGCTGTGACCCGCGTCCCCGGCGGGCGGGCCGGTCCGGGCGCCCGTACCGGAACCTGACGGACTGACCGTCGCGGCGTTGCCGCCCCCGGGTCCGGCGGAAAGAGTCTTCCGGGTGACCTACACCATCGCAGCCGACCGGTACACCCGCCCGAACTCCCCCGCCACCGCGGTGGGCCCCTCCCGGCGCACGGCCGCGGTCCACCCCGGCTGGGCGAGCCTGACCCCCGCCGAGCTGCGGGTGGCGCGCCTGGTGGCCGAGGGGCTGACCAACCGTGCCGTCGCCCAGCGTCTGTGCATCTCCCCGCACACGGTCGACAGCCATCTGCGGCACGCCTTCGCCAAGCTGGGCATCTCCAGCCGGGTCGCCCTGGCCCGGCTCGCCCTGATCCACGACCACATCAGGGCCGACGAACCGAGCGACCGCTAGAGCTTTCGCGACAGTCCCCGGACCTTCCGGGCAGCGTGCGCGACGAGGCGCCCGCCGACAGCCCGGAAGGCATCCCAGCCATGGACAGGGCCGCCCCAACTCACCACGTAACAAAGGGAGTTGAGAGGCAGCACGGGCAACCCCGCCCCCTTCCCCGTACGTGACAGACTACGCATCGCGGCGTTGCCGAACCGCACACATGTCCCGGACAGTGGTGTCCACGACGGGGGCGCCACCGAGCACATGCCGGCGCCCCACCCCCACCATCCCGGTCTCAGCGCCGTACACGAGCCGCTGCCGGATGAAACACCGGGCGGTCTACCGGGCCGGTGCCCGTGCGCTCTGTGTTGTTTCACGAACGATCACGCCCACCATCAGCCGGAGTCGCTCCGGCGTGCTCTGCCGAGGGAATCTGATGATCGACGTTGAGTCCCAGCTCCGTTCCCTGCCCGCTCTCCAGCAGCCCGACTGGTCCGACCACCCCCGCCTCGCCGACGTCCGTACGTGCCTGGCCCGGATGCCCGCCCTGGTGGACCTGGAGTCGGTACGCCGTCTGCACGCGCTGCTGGCCGAGGCCGCCGCGGGCCACCTCCAGGTGGTCCAGTCCGGTGACTGCGCCGAGGACCCGGCCGAGGCCACCCCCGAGGACGTCGCCCGCAAGACCGCGCTGCTGGACATGCTGGCGGGGACGATGAAGCTCGCCTCCGGCAAGCCGGTGCTGCGGGTCGGCCGGATCGCGGGCCAGTTCGGCAAGCCCCGCTCCAAGCCGACCGAGATCGTGCACGGGGTCGAACTGCCCGTCTACCGCGGCCACATGGTCAACCGGCCCGAACCGGACGCCGAGTTGCGCCGCCCCGACCCCGGCCATCTGCTCACCGGCTACCGCGCCGCCAGCGACACCATGCACTACCTGGGCTGGCTCGGCTCGGCGGGGCGCCGCCCGGAGTTCGGCGCACCCGTGTGGACCAGCCACGAGGCGCTGCTGCTCGACTACGAGCTGCCCCTGCTGCGGCGGGAGCCCGACGGCTCGCTGCTGCTGACCTCGACCCACTGGCCGTGGGTGGGCGAGCGCACCCGCCGGCTGGACGGCGCGCACATCGCGCTGCTGGCCGCCGTGTCCAACCCGGTGGCCGTCAAGGTCGGGCCGAGCATGACGGCCGAGGAGATCCTCGCCCTGTGCGAGAAGCTGGACCCCCACCGCCGCCCGGGCCGGCTGACGCTGATCTCGCGCATGGGTGCCCAGAACGCGGCGGAGAAGCTGCCGGCGCTGGTCGAGGCGGTCGCCCGCGAGGGGTACCCGCTGCTGTGGCTGTCGGACCCGATGCACGGCAACACCGTCACCGGCCCCGAGGGCCTGAAGACCCGCCTGGTCAAGACCGTGGTGCAGGAGATCCAGGCCTTCCAGGAGGCGGTACGCGCCCACGGCGGTGTCGCGGCCGGCCTGCACCTGGAGACCACGCCCGAGGCGGTCACCGAGTGCGTCTCGCACGACATCAGCCTGGAGCGCATCGGCGACAAGTACCTCAGCTTCTGCGACCCGCGGCTGAACCCGCTCCAGGCCGTCGAGGCGGCCTCGGCCTGGCGGGGCTGAGACCCCCTCCGCCCGTCGTCACCCACCGACACACACCACGTACGGAGGTTCTTACCGTGCAAGAAACCCTCGCCCTGGTCACCGGGGCGGCCGGCGGCATCGGAGAGGCCGTCACCCGGCTGCTGGCCGAGCAGGGCACCACGGTGGCGGCCGTGGACCGCGACGCCGAGCGGCTGGCCGAGACGGCCGCCCTGCTGCGCAAGGAAGGCCTCGCGGTGACCGGGTTCGCCGCCGATGTCACCTCCAGCAGTGCCGTGGAACGGCTCGTGGAGGAGGTCGAGACCCGGCTCGGGCCCGTGCACCAGCTGGTCAACGCCGCGGGTGTGCTGCGCCTCGGCCCGGCGCACACCCTGACCGACGAGGACTGGAACGCCACCTTCGCCGTCAACGCCACCGGTGTGTTCCACGTGTCGCGGGCCGTGGTCGACCGCATGATCGGGCGCCGCCGGGGCGCCGTGGTCACCGTGGCCTCGAACGCGGCCGGCACGGCCCGCGCCGAGATGGCGGCCTACGCGGCCTCCAAGGCCGCCGCCACCGCGTTCACCAAGTGCCTGGGCCTCGAAGTGGCGTCGTACGGCATCCGCTGCAACGTGGTGGCCCCCGGCTCCACCGACACCCCGATGCTGCGCGGCATGCACACCGCCGAGACCGCCGCCCAGGCCTCCGTGGCGGGCCGTCCGGAGCAGTACCGGGTGGGCATCCCGCTGGGCAAGGTCGCCCTTCCCGAGGATGTCGCCCGGGCCGTCGCCTTCCTGCTCTCCGATGACGCGGGCCACATCACGCTGCACGAACTGACCGTGGACGGCGGAGCCACCCTCGGTGTCTGACGACGAAAGGACCCACCGGACGATGCCCGGCATCCCCCCTGTCGAGCCCTACCCCATGCCCACCGCGGAGGAGTTGCCCGAGAACACCGTCGGCTGGCGGGTGGACCCGCGGCGCGCGGTACTGCTCCTGCACGACATGCAGGAGTACTTCCTCAAGCCGTTCCCCCGCGACACCGCGCTCGGCCGGGACCTGGTGGACAACACCGCGCGGCTGCGGGCGCTGTGCAAGGCGCTGGGCGTCCCCGTCGCCTACACCGCGCAGCCCGGCAGCATGACCCCCGAACAGCGCGGTCTGCTCAAGGACTTCTGGGGCCCCGGTATGCGGGCCACGCCCGAGCACCGCAAGGTGGTCTCCCCGCTGGAGCCGGACGGTGACGACTGGGCCTTCACCAAGTGGCGCTACAGCGCCTTCTTCAAGTCGGACCTGCTGGAGCGGATGCGCTCCCACCACCGCGACCAGCTGATCGTCTGCGGGGTGTACGCGCATGTGGGCGTGCTGATGACCGCGGTGGAGGCGTACACGAACGACATCGAGACGTTCCTCGTGGCCGACGCGGTCGCCGACTTCTCCGCCCACTACCACCGGCTGGCCCTCACCTACGCCGCCGAGCGGGCCGCGAAGGTCGTCACATCCCAGGCGGTACTGACCGAACTCGACGCGGCGAGAGCCGCGGCCCACTGACGGCCGCCGCCGGCGAAAGGACCCACACCATGGCAAGGAACGGGGACGCACAGCGCCTGCTGGCGCGCATCCTCGACGGGTCGGCGGGGGCGTTCGCGCTGCTGCACCGGCCCGAGACCGCGGGACCGGACACCCTGGAGCTGCTGACCGGCGAGGTGACGCGGGCCGATACGCTCGCCGACCTGGAGCTCCGGCAGGCGGCGGGCACCGGCGCCCACCAGGAGCTGCTGGCCCTCGTCCCGTACCGGCAGCTGGCCGAACGCGGTTTCACCGCCCCCGACGACGGCACCCCGCTGCTGGCGATGCGCGTCCGCGAGCAGGCCGCGCTGCCGCTGCGCCCGACGCTCGCGCTGCTGCCCGACCATCCGGTGAAGATGGCCGAGGAGCGCTTCGACGTGGACGACGACGCCTACGCCGAGACCGTGCGCCGAGTCGTCGCCGACGAGATCGGCTCCGGCGAGGGCGCCAACTTCGTGATGAAACGATCCTTCACCGCTCTGCTGCCCGACTTCGACAGCGCCGCCGCCCTGTCGTTCTTCCGCCGGCTGGTGGAGCGGGAAGCGGGCGCGTACTGGACCTTCCTCATCCACACCGGTGAGCGCACGCTGGTGGGCGCCACCCCCGAGCGGCACATCAGCGTCCACGACGGCAACGCCGTGATGAACCCCATCAGCGGCACCTACCGCTACCCGTCCTCCGGCCCCGACCTGCACGGCGTACTGGACTTCCTCGCCGACGAGAAGGAAGCCGACGAGCTGTACATGGTCGTCGACGAGGAACTGAAGATGATGGGCCGGATCTGCCCCGCCGGCGGCCGGGTGCGGGGCCCGTACCTGAAGGAGATGGCGCGCCTGGCGCACACCGAGTACTTCATCGAGGGCCGCACCGACCGCGATGTGCGCGACATCCTGCGCGAGACCCTGTTCGCGCCGACGGTGACCGGCTCCCCGCTGGAGAGCGCGGCCCGGGTCATCAGCCGCTACGAGCCCCAGGGGCGCGGGTACTACAGCGGTGTGGCCGCCCTCATCGGACGCGACGCCGCCGGCGGTCGCACGCTGGACTCCTCGATCCTGATCCGCACCGCCGACATCGACGCGGACGGACGGATGCGCATCGGGGTGGGAGCGACCCTGGTGCGCCACTCCGACCCCGCCTCCGAGGTGCAGGAGACGCGCGCCAAGGCCGCGGGCCTGCTGGCCGCGCTCGGGGACACCGAGCCCACCCGGTACGGTTCCCACCCGGCGGTACGCGAGGCGCTGGACTCCCGCAACGACGGCATCGCGCGGTTCTGGCTCCAGGAGCCGGCCGGACCGGGCGGGCACGGCGGGCCGCTGGCCGGTCGCAAGGTGCTGATCGTCGACGCCGAGGACACCTTCACCGAGATGATCTCCCATCAGATCCGCTCGCTGGGGTGCGAGGTGGCGGTACGGCGCTTCGACGAGCCGTACGACTTCGACGCCCACGACCTGGTGGTGATGGGCCCGGGGCCGGGCGACCCGCGCGAGACGGCGCACCCGAAGATCGCCCACCTGCGGGCGGCGGTGGCCCAGCTCCTGGCGGAGAGGCGGCCGTTCCTCGCGGTGTGCCTGAGCCACCAGGTGCTGAGCATGCTCCTCGGCCTGGACCTGCGGCGCCGCCCGGCCCCGAACCAGGGCGCCCAGCACGTGATCGACCTCTTCGGCCGCCCCGAGCGGGTCGGTTTCTACAACACCTTCGCCGCCCACAGCGACGCCGACCGCTTCGCGCACCCGGAGTACGGGACGGTCGAGGTGAGCCGGGACCCGGCGACGGGCGAGGTGCACGCGCTGCGCGCGCCGGGCTTCGCCTCGATGCAGTTCCACGCCGAGTCCGTGCTGACCGTGGACGGGCCGCGCATCATCGGCTCGCTCCTGACGGAGGTGGCCGGCGCATGCACGCGGTGATCGTGTGGTGGGACCTGGGCCCCTCCCGGCAGACCATCGAATCCCTGCGCGACTTCCTCCGCGACGAGGCGGTGGACCGCTTCTCCCGGACGCCCGGCCTGCGGCTGAAGTTCTGGATCTCGGACGAGGCCACCGACCGGTGGGGGGCGGTGCTGCTGTGGGAGTCGCGCGAGGCGGCCACCGCTCCCCTGCCGAACCGGGCGGCGGAGCTGATCGGTTATCCGCCCACCGAGCGGCACGCCTTCGACGTGGAGGCCACCGTCGAGGGGGACTTCGCCCTCGCCGCGCTCTCCGGCCGGGGCCTGGCGCTCACCCCGGCCGCCGGCTGACCGGCCGCGACTCCACCCCCGCGGGGCCGCGCGACGCACCCGGGCCGGGACCTCCCGGTCCCACGCCGGCACGGCCGCGCGAGGCCCGTCCCCCGACCCCGCCCGCACCGCCGGACCACACCTCCTCCGGCGGCGGGCGGGAACCTCCTGCCGCCGCAGGTCCGCGACCAGCCACGGATCCGCGGCGCGCCGGAAGTCCCCCTACGGCGGAACCCCGGCGGAGCCGGCCCCCGTTGCACAAAAAAGCCGGACGCAGTCGGGCCCTGTGCGGCGGGCGGCGCCGTCGGCAGGTGGCCGCATCCCGACACCCATGACCCGCCGCCCACGCACAAGTCCCCCGGCCCACGAGCCCCGTCGCGCAGGTCCCCGGCCCCGCGAGCCCTCCCCGGCAGCGCGGCCAGGCCCCGTGCCCACCCTCCCCGGTGTGGGCCCGATGCCCCCCAATCCGAAAGGCAGCACCCCATGACCGGACCCGCGGCCGTCCTGATCGGCATGCCCGGAGCGGGAAAGACCTCCGTCGGCCGGGAACTGGCCGGGCTGCTGGACGTCTCGTTCCGTGACACCGACGAGGACGTGACCCGGCTGGCGGGCAAGCCCGCTCCCGAGGTGCTGCGGGAGCGGGGCGAGCCGGCCTTCCGTCTCCTGGAGCACCAGGCGGTCACCGCGGCCCTGGCCGAGCACGACGGCGTGCTCGCGCTGGGCGGCGGCGCGGTGCTGCACGAGGGCACCCGGGCCCGGCTGCGCGGGTGCCGTGTGGTGCACCTGTGGGCCGGTCTGGACACGCTCGCCGACCGGGTCCGGGCCGACGGCGACCGGCCCCTGCTCGACGGGGACTCCCGGGCCGGGCTCACGCAGCTGATGCGTGCCCGGCTGCCCCTGTACCAGGGGCTGGCGGTCGTGTCGGTGCGCGCCGAACACCGCGGTCCGCGCGAGATCGCCGAAGAGATCGCCGTCCTGCTCGCTACCGCCGCCCGCTGACCGTACGGAACACCTCTCCCGGTGTCCCCGTGCCGTCGCAGACCATCAGCGCCGCTCCCGATGCCGGCCGCACTCGACAAAGGACAGCCATGACCACCGTCTCTCCGCCGCCCGAGGCGCTGCACGCCCGTATTCCCGGCTCGAAGTCACTGACCAACAGAGCGCTTCTGCTCGCCGCCGCGGCGGAGGGGACCAGTGTGCTCACCGCCCCGCTGATCAGCGACGACACCATGGCCTTCCGCCAGGCGCTCGGCGACCTGGGCGTGCGGATCCGGCCGTCGGAGGACGACGGCGCCTGGCAGGTGACCGGGCTGGGGCGCGGCCCACGGGGCACCGGCCGTATCTGGTGCGCGGACGCGGGGACCGCCGCCCGGTTCCTGCCGCCGCTGGCCGCCGCGGGCCACGGCGACTTCCTCTTCACCGGCAGCGACCAGCTCACGGCCCGCCCCGTGGCACCGCTCGCCGACGCACTGCGCCGCCTGGGTGCCGAGGTGCAGACCGGGCCGGGGGGCACCCTGCCGCTGCGGGTGCGCGCCGAGGGGCTGGACGGCGGCGCGCTGGATGTCGACTCCAGCCTCAGCAGCCAGTTCCTGAGCGGGCTGCTGATGGCGGCCCCACTGCTGCGCGGCGGCCTGCTGCTCAGGGCGGGCGAACTGGTCAGCCGTCCCTACGTCGACATGACGCTCGCGCTGATGCGGCACTTCGGCGCCGACGTGGCGGAGGACGCCCCGGGCGGGTTCGCCGTGCGTCCCACCGGCTACCGGGCCGCCGATCTGCGGATCGAGCCGGACGCCTCCACCGCCTCGTACTTCCTCGCCGCCGCGGCCGTCACCGGGCACACGGTGACCGTACGCGGTCTGGGGCACGGCAGCCTCCAGGGAGATGTGCGGTTCGCCGAGGTGCTGGAGCGGGCCGGAGCCCGGGTGACGCGCACCGAGGACGCCGTCTCGGTCACCGGAACCGGCACGCTCAGGGGCGGTTTCGACGTGGACATGGGTGACATCTCCGACACGTTCATGACCTTGGCGGCGATCGCCCCGCTGGCCGACGCGCCCCTGACCATCCGCGGTATCGGCCATGCCCGGCTCAAGGAGTCGGACCGGATCGAGGCGGTCGCCCGGAACCTGGGCGCGCTGGGCGTGCGCACCGACACCGGCCGGGACCGGATCACGGTGCACCCCGGCGGCACCTCGCCCGCGCGGATCGCCTGTCACCGTGACCATCGCATCGCCATGGCCTTCTCGGTGCTGAATCTGCGCACGGGGAACCTCACGCTCGACGACCCCGGCTGTGTCGCCAAGACCTTCCCCGGCTTCCACGAGGAGTTCCACCGGCTCTTCCCCGGGCATCCGCTGCCGACCGCCCCGGCCCGCACCTCCGCCTAGCCCACAGGACACCAACCACCTGGCACTCCAAGGAATTCGAGGATCACAATGACACACATACTGATTGCCGGGGGCGGCATCGGCGGGCTGGCCACGGCTGTGTCGCTGGCCCGTAACGGTCACCGGGTCACCGTGCTCGAACGCCGTGACACCTTCGCCGAGATCGGTGCCGGCATCCAGCTCGGGCCCAACGCCTTCCACGCCCTGGACCGCCTGGGCGTGGGCGAGGGCGTGCGCGCACAGGCCGTGTTCACCGACGAACTGTGCTTCATGGACGGCACCACGGGCGAGAAGGTCGCCGGCATGGAGCTGACCCGGGCCTACCGCGACCGGTTCGGCAACCCCTACGCCGTGGTGCACCGCGGCGACCTATACCAGCCGCTGCTGACCGCCTGCCAGGGCCTGGACGCCGTGGAACTCGTCCCCGACGCCTCGGTGAAGCGCTACGAGCACAGCGCCGCGGGCGTCACGGTACACACCACCGACGGGCGGGCCTTCCACGGCGCGGCGCTGATCGGCGCGGACGGCATCCGCTCCACGGTGCGCGCGCAGATGCTGGGCGACGGCGAACCACGGGTGTCCGGACACACCATCTACCGCTCGGTGATACCGATCGAGAAGGTGCCCGAGGAACTGCGCTGGAACACGGTCACCCTCTGGGCCGGCCCCAAGTGGCACTTCGTTCACTACATCATCGGCGGCGGCCGGTACCTCAACCTCGCGGTCACCCGCGACAACGGCGCCACGGTGCCGGTGGCCGGACGGGAGGCCGACCGCGCCCAGGTGCTCGACCAGTTCCCCGGCATCGGCACGACCGCCCGGCGGCTGCTCGAACTCGGGGAAGGCTGGCGCGAATGGGTGCTGTGCGACCGTGACCCCGTACCCACCTGGACCGATGGCCGGGTCGCGCTGCTCGGTGACGCCGCCCATCCCATGCTCCAGTACGCGGCCCAGGGCGCCTGCCAGGCCCTGGAGGACGCGGTGGTCCTCGGCGAGGTGACCGAGACCGCGCGGGAGGACGATCTGGTGCAGCGCCTGGAGAAGTACAACGCCCTGCGCCGCGAACGCGCGGGACGGACCCAGCTCGTCGCCCGCCGCATGGGCAGCGAGCTGTACCACCCGGCGGGCGAGCGGGCCAGGGAGCGCAACGCGATGCTCTCCGCCCTGTCCCAGCGGGACATGTACGAGAAGGTCTCCTGGCTGCACGGCGACCGGGCCTTCACCGACAGCGGCACCGGAGGAGAGCGTTGAGCAGGCTGCGTTGGCTGACCGCGGGGGAATCGCACGGTCCCGCACTTGTCGCGACGCT
>NZ_BAAASM010000060.1:0-49782 GCF_039532885.1 Streptomyces nogalater
TCAGGTACCTAACACTGGCTCAGCAACGACATCCCCGTAATGGCACTGCAACGGCACTTCACACCTACAGGGTGAGCGGCGGCACGAGGGCCGGGCCCCGGCAGTTGCGATGCCGGGGCCCGGCCCGAGGTGTGCTGACCGGGGTCAGGCGGCCGGGGTGAGGGCCAGGCGGTAGTGGCGGCCGGTGGCCAGGTGGACCGTGAGGGTGTCGCCGTCGGCGGTGGCCGCCTGGTAGGCGGGGTGGGCCAGGAGCGCGGGGACGACGACGTCGCGCAGCACGGCGGCGGCGGGACCGTCGGCCGGGGCCGGAGCGCCACTCGGGTCCTGGAACACCTCGCCGTCGGGGCCGGACTGGAAGTCGAGCACCCAGGAGCGCCCGGCCGCGGTGAAGACGATGTCGCCCTGGACGCCGGCGTCGGTGACGTCGCTGGTGTCCGGGTGGTTCTCCAGGACGTCGGCGAGGCGCACGGCCTCTTCGTCCACGGCGGTCAGGTGGCTCTTGTCGCGGTCGATGGGCGGATTTTCGGTGGCCATGATTTTCGCTCCTAGTCAGTAATCCAGATCGAGGTAGTCGATGTCGTTGATTTCCACGTCCGACAGTCCCATAGCGCGGGCGCCGCCGTCCTGGAAATACACTTCTTTAAGCCCTTCGGCGATGATTCCGCGCATCTGCTGGTCGCTGGCCCCCGCGTCGCGGGCGTCGAAGAGGCGCTGCGCGTACTCCGGGGGGAGGTGCACGGTGAGTCGCCGGAACCGTCCGTCGTCGGTCGTGCCGACCGGCGCGGTGTAGCCGAACCGGGCCCGGGTCTCCACTGTGATCCCGCCGGTGGTGGCGGCCTTCTTCTGCCGGCGCTTGCGCACCAGCGGCTGCCACCGCTGCCGTACGGCGTCGTCAATCTTCGCGGCGACGTCGGCGCGGGCGTGCTTGCGGGCGCCGCGCCGGTAGCGGTTCACGGAGTCGGCGGTGACCCCGAGCTCCTGGGCGACGGCCTTCGCGCTGCCGAACTGCCGGATCAGGAAGCTGACCTGACCCTTGAGGGTCTTGGGCGGCTCTTTGGTGAACGCCTCCCGGTCGGCGCGCTCGATGGCGTCCTCGATCTCTCCGGGCACGGCTTCAGCTCCCTTCGGGGGTCGGGTCCTGGCCGTCGGGGCCGACCAGGCGGAACCAGGTCTCGCGTGTCTGGCGCAGGTCATGCCGCCGCAACTCGAACCGCGGCGCCGTGCGGCGGGTGCGCGCGGCTTTCATACGCGCCTCCAGGGGGGCCAGCGTCTGCTCCAGCTCCGCGCCGACCTCCAGCGAAGCAGTGCCGCTTCGGGCGGATCGGCCCGAAGCGGCGGACCGGCTGGTGTCGGTGGCCACGGCCTTACTCGCCTTCGTCCATGACGGCGTCGCCGCCCTTGATGTGGCGGGCGGGGTTGAGGCCTTGCTCTATCAGGTCGACCGCCCACAGCATCGTCTGGACGCCCTCCAGCTTCGCCAGGCCCGGGGTGGGCCCGAGACGGAAGGCACCGGGGATGGGCTTGCCGGACTCCGCGTACGGGAGGAAGTCCAGCGGGCTCGCGCTGGGTGCGGGGTAGACGACGCAGTCGGAGAGCACCGCCAGCGGGTACAGGCCGGTGAACTCCGCCATCTTTAGCATCTTGCGGTGCATGTTGACCCGGGCCTTGCTGATGACGGCGGCGCGGATGTCCGGCCGCCAGGTCGGGCGCATCATGGCCGGCCACGGGTCGCCGTCCTTGTAGCCCTTGCCCTGCGGGTTCTCGAACAGCTTCCCGATGCCGCCCTTCACGGTCGCCTTGATCGCGGCGAGGACGGCGGCCATCGCCGGGTCGACGTCCTTGTGCCGCTCCATCGCCGCCAGGAACTCCGCGTCTGAGAGGTCCTTGGTGACGCCGAGGTCGGCGAGGGTGTCGACGTAGGCGGTCTTCAGGCGGTCGTGCCACGGGTCCAGGTACGCGCCGGTCTCCCGTCGCAGGTACGCCTCGATGGGCTGGACGTTGTAGCCGAGCTCCTGGGCGTAGGCGACGGTGTGCGTCTGGTACCAGGCCGGGCCCGTCGGGCGCTCGCCGGTCGGCGTGAACGGCGAGGGCAGGCGCGGGTCCAGCTCCACATGGGAGAGGTCGACCAGCCAGGAGCCGGGGATCTTCGGGTTGAACTTCGGGGCGTGGAAGTGCTCCGGAGCGGAGAGGCCGACGACCAGTCGGGCTGCGGCGGCGAGGAAGGCGGTGTTCAGGTCCAGGCCCACCGCGTAGGGCAGCGTGCATTCCTCATCGGTGAGCAGGCTCACCGGGCGCACCCACTGGTACGCCTCCTCATGGAGAAAGCCGCCCTTCCAGCCGGAGTGGTAGACCGCTGGGTGTTCGGGCTGGCCCTCCGGCGGCGCCGGGTCCATCGGCTCCGTACCCAGGCTGCCGGGGTTGTGGCCGGAGACCCAGTTGCCGGTTTCCTCGTCGCGGACCGGCCGGGTCGGCGGGCGCAGTGCGGTCATCAGCTCCAGGCCGGAGACGGCCGTCGACCCGCGCGGGGTGATGACGCGCTGGGCGTACACGCCGAGGACGCGGGCGACGTCGGCCGGCTCCATCTCCGCGACGCCGGGCCAGGCCCGGGAGTCGAGGGCGTCCCACGGCAGGACCGCCAGCTGAACACACTGACGGTCGCGGCCCTGCGCCTTGCGGTAGATCCGCGCCCACGGCCCGAAGCCGCGCTGGGTGAGCTGCCACTTCGCTTTTAGTACCTGCTTGATGACCGGGTGGTCCTCGGGCAGGCGCAGGCCGCGCCGGTCCTCCAAGCGCTCGGGGAGCCCGAGCTTCACGGCCGCGGCCGCCGTGAGGACGATCAGCGGGTCCTGGTCCTTGCCGTGACGGTGCAGCTTCGGCGCACCGAGACCGGACTCGCGCAGCGTCCACTCCACCAGCTCCACCACGGTGGTCGCCGGGCAGTCGAGGACCAGGCCGTTGATGCCGTACGCGGAGCCGTCGCCGTCGAGGACGGCGAGCGGGCCGTGCGGGAAGCGCGGGTCGACGGCGGGCGCGGCGGCCTTCTTCGCCGCCAGGCGCCGGGACGACGTCGCCGGGCGCGCGACCGGTGCGGCAGGAGCCTGAACTGGCGCGGCGGCCGCCTGTTCCGGGGCGGCCGGGCCGCTGAACGTCTCGGGTACCTCCGGCCGCAGCGCGACGGCCGGGGCGGGCGCAGCAGGGACGGCGTGCGCGGGGTACTTCGCCGCCCATCCCTTCAGCAGCCGCTGATACGCCTCCAGGCGCGGCGACTTCGGCTCGGAGCGGCCGTTCTCGTAGTTCTTGACCGTCTGCACGCTCGTCTTCAGGGCCTGCGCGAGACGGGCCTGGGTGATTCCGGCGGCCTCGCGAAGCCGAGCGCGTTCCGCCGGGGGCGGGAGCTGCGGCTCTTCCTCCAGCAGTGCGTCGATGTTCGCGAACAGCTCTTCCTCGGACGCCATGGCGATCTCCTCTCGTGGCCTCACTCTAGCAGTCTTTACCCTAAATATTTATCCCTTTCTTTAACCCTTTCGGAGGGAGTTCTTGGTCCGGGGTGGACGTCCGGCGCAGGCCCTGGCTCACACCTCACAGGCTCCGCGTACGACCCGCTCACCTGAGGAAACGCGGCGTAAGGCTCATAGGAGGCGGGCCGGGTTGCCGAGAGATCGCCCCGTCGACCGGGCGGGTGTCGTCTGCCACGGAGAGGTCAGTTCGGACGCCGGCGACGACAGCAACAAGCACGACCAGGCACCCGCCGGGCCGGCCGACGATGGCACGGATCAATGACCACGCTGTGGCGGACCGTGCTGTCCGCGCTCCAGGACCCTGACGCTCCCGGCCGCGAGGAGACCATCGCCTGCGGCGCCGCCGCGCTCGCCTGCAAGCGGACCGACGAGGCGAGCGTCGAGGACGTGCTGGAGATCGGGCTGTACGAGTTCGGCGTCGTCATCGAGCCGCACACCGCCAAGGCCGCTCTCGCCGCCCACCGAGTGACGGCGCCCGAGCAGGAGCGTTGAACCGGTGACGACCACCAGCTCCCTCGCGGCTGCACCAACCGCAGCCGCCCGGCTGGTCGAGATCGAGCCGTACGTGCTGCGGCCCCGGGTGCCGGGCGGTACCGGGGGCCGCCGACCTGCACGAGTCCCGTGGGGTCCTGCTTCGCCCTGTGCACGCGTCACCCCACCAACGCCCACCACGCCGACAAGGACACGATCGGCGTCAACATAGTGGCCCGTCCGTCTGCCCAGCCCCCTGCCTTCCGGGGGTCCATATCGAGCTGCTCGCATACACTGCACGTGACGCTATGTAATTCAGTCGCCACAGTCGGCGACGTGGAGAGGGGACGGAAAGAATGCCATCAGAGCCGCTCGGTCCCGGGGCCAATGCGCGTGCCGCAATTCTTGCAGGCGTCAACGTTCTCGCTGACGACATGAAGGTGACTCTGGGACCGAAAAGTGCCATGGTGGCACCCGCGGAGGAGCGAGTACGGGAGGTTGGCACCGAGGCTTCGCCCGAGGGGCGGCACGGAGTGACGCCGGAGATCTCTGACCCGGTGATCCGCGACAACCTGGGTGCGCTCCTGAGCCACCTGGCGGATCAGGGATACGCGGACCATGTGGGCTCGTGGGTCAGCGACAGCGCTGCCAACGTGCCAGTCACCGGCGAACAGTTGCTGAGCGCCCTGCCCGAGAGCGCCTTTGCCAAGGCTGCCGGGGCAGCGGGCCTTTCGGTACAGGAGTATGCCGATCAACTCGCAGAGGCCCTGCCTGTTCTCGTGGATACGACGACCCCTCACGGCGAATTGCCGCCGGAGGGCGAGTTCGAGCGTCTGGTGAAGCGGTTCGTCTCCATCGGCGAATAGCATCTGTCCGGTGGGCTGGGTACCCGCTCCGCGAGTAGATCGTTCCCGTCGGTGCGGGGCGAGGCGGGTGTCAGGCCTGAAGAACAACGTGGTGGTGCGGGCCCGGCTGTGGTGGCCGGGCCCGCATCCGTGTCCGGCCGGTCCGCGGCCAGCTGTACCTCGGTGAGCTGCTCCTGCTGTCCCTGGCCAAGGCGAACGGCGCCTCGCCCAAGGAGTACCGGCAGTGGGCGGGGCAGTGGCTGCGTACGAGCTCTCCCCGCCTCCCCGAGTAGACCTCGGCGAGCGAAACCGCTGGAGCCGCAGCCCGTACGCCAGCACCATGGGCATGAGGGCGGGGAGCGTGACGGCCCCCGCCCTCACCTCTACCTCGGCGCCGCTGCCTTCTTCGCCGCCAGGACCCGTTCGCGGTGCGGGATCTTCGCCTCCGCGCTCGACCCGTCGCTGTAGCGGACGACGCACCGCTGCCGCGGCTGCGCCGGGCACTGCGTGCACGAGATGTCGATCCAGGCCGTCGCCGGGTCCGCCCCCCGGTGCCACACGCCCGCGCACCGGCGGAGGCGTCAGGTCCTGCTTCCGCTGCCGGGGCGGACGCTGGGGCCGCTCGCTCTTGGCCGACGGGTCGCACGACGCGTGAACGGGCTTGCCCCTCGTACCGCGCGCCCTGCTGTACACCGTCGGGGACTCGGTCGTCGGGTCACCACACATCGCGCAGATCAGCGGACCCCGCTTGGGCCGCTGCTTCTGGGTCGCCTGCGGCTTCTGCGCGGGCACGATCTCCGTGGTGCCGTCCGCACGGGTCACCGTGACCGCGGAGGCCGGCGGAACGCTGTACGAGCGGAGCTTCGGAGTGGCGGTGTGGGTCTGCCCCTTGCATCCGCCACGGCCGATACGTCGGGTCATGGGCAGATCGTAGAGCTGCGGGACCACGCGCCGTGCCGCTGACACTTCCCGTGGCAGAGCAACTGACGTTCTCGTGGCAGACGACAGCGGGCTCGCTACGGTGGCGACCATGGCGGATCAGAGCGAGGCACAGACGTGGTCGACACGGGCGCGGCCGGGTGCTGTCGAGCTCCCGCCGGGCGCACCGGTCGGGGCGGTGCGGATGGTCACCGGCACCCGGGCCCGGCAGGTGAACGACCAGGAGGCCCGCGACTTCGGGATCTCCACCGACCGGGCCTGCCTGGAGATCGAGCAGATCTTCTACGACGCCGATGACGATGTACTGCGGCACACGATCACCGTCGACTACAGCGGCCAGCCGTACGTCACCTGGCACGTGCCCACCGCCGAGGAGCTCGCGCGCCGCGAGTAGCCGGCCCCGGCCTCCTGGCCCTTCCCGGCGATCGGCGGATCGGGCTGGGCGCGGCCGGCATGGTGCTCACGACGACATCGACAGCAGTCCCTAAGTGCACACTTGTGTAAGGTGGTGTGCATGACGGAGGCGACGTACTCGATCGTGGAAGCCCGCGCCCGTCTGGGCGCTATCGCGCGCGAGGTCAGCGCCACCCGGGAACCGGTCGCCATCACCGATCACGGGCACACCATCGCCATGCTGGTCAGCCCCGCCGACGTCCTGGAGCTGCAGGAGCTGCGGGCGCTGGCCGCCTACCGCGGGCGGCAGGCCCGGGGTGAGGACGCCGGCGTGCCGCACGATGAGGCCTTCCGGCGGGTGTTCGGCGGAGCTGAGGCGTGAGCTACGAGGTCATCTGGGAGCCGGAGGCCCTGGCCCAGGCGGAGCGGTTCGCCAAGGACGACCCCGACGGGGTGCGGCAGGTGTTCACCGCCGTCGACCGCCTCGCCGGTAATCCGCGGCCCGACGGGGCGTTCGGCAGCGCCGATCTGCTGCGCATCCACGTCGGCGTCTACCGCGTGATGTACGAGATCAGCGACCGGCAGGTCCGCGTCAGCGTCATCCACCTCGGTCGCCTGCGCTGATCCCTCACTCCCCTTCCAGTGCGCCCGGCCCTCCGGCCGGGCGCACCCGTGTTCTCCGCTCGTGGTCCGTGTTCGTGGAGGAGTACGTGAGTTCCCCGTCCCCGCACCGTCAGGCCGACGTCCCGCCCGCGCCGGTTCTTCCCGGCGCCCTGTGTGGCGCGGTCGCCGGCCTTGTGGATGCTGCGTTGTCAGAGTCGGAGAGCCGCCAGGTCCTGGAGCAGGTGATCATCCCGTCGGTCACGAAGGGGGCCGTGCACCAGTCGCGTCCGGTCGTCGTGGTTGTCGCCGGGCAGCCGGGCGCAGGGAAGACCGAGATCGCCGATCTGGTTCAGGCGGCTCTGGACCGCCGGGGCGGCGCCGTACGTATCGGGCGGGACCTCTACAAGCCGGCGCACCGCCGGTACGCCGAGCTCCTGGCCGCCGATGTCCGCACCGCCGGCGTCAAGGTGCGCCCGGACACGAGCCGCTGGCAGGCCGAAGTCGAGGCCCACGTCCGCGCCTGCGGCTTCGATGCGGTGGTCGAGTCCGCCCTCGCCGATCCGCAGGAGTTCAGGGCGTCGTCGCACGCCTACCGGCGGGCAGGACACCGGATCGAGGTCGTTGCGGTCGCGGTGGCGGAGGCGTGGAGCCAGCTCGGGATCCTGGACCGCTTCCTGGCCGATCCGAGGTACGTGTCGTGGGAGAACCACGACACCTGTGCCCAGCAGCTGCTCACGACGCTGGCGGTCGTCGAGGCCGAGCATCTGGCCGACCGCGTCACTGTCGTACGGCGCGACGGCACCGTGCTGTACGACAACGAGTTCGCCGACGGCAGCTGGCGGCGCCGGCCGGCGGCCGGGCGAGCGGTGGCGTACGAGCGCTCCCGTCCCTGGAGTGCCCAGGAGACCGCCGTCTTCCGTCGGGACCTCACCCGGGCTGATCAGCGGCTGCACCGTGAACTGCGCTGCGAGGACCGGCGCCTGGCCGTCCAGCGCGACGCCGAACGTGCCGCCGCGCTCGCCGAGCCCGTACGGCGCATCGCTCAGCCGCGACGGCGGGCACCGGGCGTGGACTACCACCGGCTGTCGGCCGAGGAACACCGCTGGATCTTCGACGAGCTCATCGCGCCCTCCTACCTGAGCGGCATCGTCAGCCGCGAGGATCCACGGGCGGTCTACGTCCTGGGCCAGCCTGGCGCCGGAAAGCTGATGGCTGCCCGGATGGTGCGCCGCGCGATGCGGCCGGGGACGACCCGGCTGGTCGGCGACGACTTCAAGGTCTCGCACCCCGATTACTTCCAGCTGCTGCGCGACGATCCCCGCAACGCGGGGGCCGCGATCCGCGCCGACTACCGGGCCTGGTTCGCCCGGGCCGAGCAGTACGTACGGGACCGGCGCGGCGACGTCCTGATCGAGGCCGCCCCCGGCAGCGTGGAGGAATTCCTCGCCAGCGCGCTGCCCTACGCGGCCGCCGGCTACCCGGTCGAGCTCGTTGTCCTGGCCGTCCGGGAAGCCGACAGCCGGCTCGCCACCGCACTGCGGTATGCCCGCGCGCTGCAGATCGGCGGGACCGGCCGGTACACCAGCCGATCCGGGCACGACACCTGCTTCAGGGCACTCGCCGACGTCGTCGCCGCCGCTGAGCGGCACCCTCAGATCGCGGCGATCACGGTGATCCGCCGGGACGGGCAGGCACTGCTGCGCCACGAAGCCGGCAGCGCGGGACGAGCGTCGTGGGCGCTTGCCGCGGAACGGCTCCGCCCCTACACCGAGCAGGAGGCCGCCGCGTTCCTGCGGCTCCACCAGGCGCTGCGCCGGGCGCTGCCAGCCCACCGGAACGAACTGGACGAGATCGCCGCGATGGCCCGGCCCCTGATGCCGCCTCGGGTGCAGCCGGCCCGGATCGACCAGCCGCACCCGTCCATCTGGCCTCTGCCCGTCCGGGCCCGGGGCTACGACTCGTTGAGCTCCTTCAGCCGAGCCGCGTAGACGGCGGCGATCCGCCCGGCCTCCTCCGGGCCGGCGGTCGCCAGCTGCGCCTGGTCGGCGAGCGCGGCCTGACGGCCGGCCTTCAGCTCCTCGATCCGGTCCTCGTCGGGCAACGGAGCGCGGCGCTCCTTGGTGATCTGGGCGTTGTACCAGTTCACCACCTCCTGGACGGCGTCCTCCGCCTGCTGCTCGTCGCCGCCTTCCAGGCCGGAGAAGTCGGGAGTGGGGGTGTCGGACACGGCTACCACCTTCGTCGTGATCTTGATGGGAAACGGTCATTGTCTCCCTGGCCGATTCCGGTGGCACAGTGCCGCGACGCGCCGGTGTCCGGCGCGGAAGCGCCTTCGCACCCCGGGGCGGGCGGGGGATGCTTCCCCAAGGAGCCGGTGCGGGGCATAGGTTGGCCCGAAGGTGATCATCGATTTCGGGGGTTGGACGTGGCAGGTCGGGATCTGCGGGCGCTGTTCAGCACCAACGACCGGGCCCTTCAGGCCGGGGAGGCGTTCACCAACCGCGAGCTGCAGTGGGAGCTCACTGCGGCCGCGCTCACCGCGCACCTGCGGCACACCGCCGCCCCCGGCTTCGACATCGAGGACCTGGAGACACCGCGCGACAACGTGCTCGTCTTCCACGGGGTCGGCGGCATCGGCAAGACGACGCTGTCCCGCAAGATCGAGGCCGCGCTCGCCGGCGCCGAACAGCGGCCCGCCCAGTGGGGGGAACCCGGCTGGGCCGGTGAGCGGATCCTGCCCGTACGCGTCGACCTCGCCCGTTCGGCCGGCACCTCCTTCGAGGACCTGGTGCTGACCATCCGAGCCGCGCTCAGCGCGCTCGGCCGCCCGCTGCCCGCCTTCGACCTGGTACTGCGCCGCTACTGGGACCACCGGCATCCCGGCGAGCCACTGGAGGAGTACCTGCGCCGCGGCGGCCTGACGGCCCGGTTCGGCAAGGCACTGCCGCAGCAGATGCAGTCGGCCATGGCCGACGTCGCCCAAGCCCTGCTCCTGCCCGGCACCGTCGGAACGGCGGTCGGCCAGCTGACCGGCGCCCTCGTGCGCGCCCTGCGGGAGCGGCGCCAGACCGTCCGCGCGCTCGCCCGGTGCGCCCGGCTCGCCGACCTGCTCGAGGCCGAGCCCGACCTGGAGGCGCTCAGCTTCTACCCCCACCTGCTGGCGTGGGAGCTCGCCCAGCTGCCGGCGGACAAGAAGGTGACGCCGGTGATCCTGCTGGACACCTTCGAGGACGTCGGCGACCGCACCCACCGCGACCTGGAACGCCTCATCCAGCGGGTGGTGTGGCTGATGCCGAACGCCTTCTTCGTCGTCACCGGCCGCTCCCGCCTGCAGTGGGCCGACCCCGCCCTGCAAGGCCAGCTCGACTACACCGGGCCCACCGCCTGGCCCGGCCTGACGGCCCCCGCCTCACCGATCCCCGCCCAGCAGGCCGCCAGCGCCCCCGGGCGGGGGCGGCAGATGCTGGTCGGCGACTTCTCCCCCGAGGACTGCGACGACTACCTCGCCCGCCGGCTCTCCCGCGACGGACGGCCGCTCATCAGCAGCGAGATCCGCCAGGTCATCACCGACCGCTCCCACGGCCTGCCCCTCTACCTCGACCTATCCGTGCTGCGCTTCCTGGAGATCCGCCGCACCCGCGAACCCGCCCCGGCGGATTTCGACCACGACTTCGGCGCCCTGATCGCCCGCACCCTGTCCGACCTCACCCCCGACGAACGCCACGTCCTGCGCTCCGTCAGCCTGCTCGACGCCTTCGACCTCACCCTCGCCACCACCGCGGCCGGCCTCACCCACCAGGCCCCCGCCCAGCGGCTGATCGAGCGGCCCTTCGTCCGCGAGAACCCCTTCGGCGTGTGGCCCTACCACCTGCACGGCCTGATCCGCTCCACCATCCGCAGCGCCGACGACGCCACCGACGACCGCTGGACGGACAGCGACTGGGCCCGCGCCGCCGAACGCGCCCTGGCCGCCCTCGGCGCCCAGTGGACCACCGCCCAGGACAGCGGCGGCCGCAACCGGCTGCTGCTCGTCGGCTGCCTGCGCCAAGGCCTCCCGCTCGCCCGGGACTTCCGCCTCCCCCTGGGCTGGCTCGCCGAGGCCGCCTGGGCCTACGTCAGCGACTCCGTTTGGGAACCCCTCGCCCCACCCACCCGCACCGGCGCCACCCGCGACGGTCTGGAGACGCCCGCCGACGCCCTGGTCGAACTCCTCGCCGCGCTCGCCCGCCGCCAGCACGAACACCGCTCCACCACCGCCGCCCGGCTCACCACCGTCACCGACAGCCGGCTGCTGCCGGCCGACCTGCACGAGATGGGCCTCTACTACCTGGCCAAGGCCCACCGCGACCTCGGCGACTCCGCCGCCTCCCGCCAGGGCATGCAGACCGTCGCCGCGGGCGGCGGCCGCCTCGCCCCCGCCGCCCGCCGCGGCCTGGCCCACCTCGCCCGCCTCGCCGGGGACTTCCCCACCGCCCACGCCACCGCGCGCACCCTCGGCTGGGCCGGCCGCCAGCACCGCGTCGAAGGCGACATCTACTGGCCCCACGGCGACATGCACCGCGCGGCCACCGCCTACGCCGCCGCCCGCGACCAGGCCGACCAGCACGGTGTCGCCGGAGAACGCGCCACCAGCCAGACCCATCGCGCCCTCGTCCTCGCCTTCACCGACCCCGACACCGCGGACGACGAAATCCACCTCGCCGAGCAGCTCCTCACCGGCCTCGATCTCCGCGCCACCAACCTCACGCTCCGGATCGCCGCGCTCGCCCGGGACGCTGGCACCCTGCCCGGCCTTGAGGCCGCCCGTGTCCTGCGTGCCGAGAGCCGCGACGCCGGTATCACCGCGGCCGAAGCCGTCCTCGACGTGGTCCTCGCGTTCCACCACGCCGTCCTCGGCGATCACGACAAGGTCCGCACCACCGCCGACCGGCTCCGCGACCCCGCCCGGAACGGCGACTACGCCTACTACGCCGACATCGCGCACTTCATGGCCGGACAGTCGCTCCCCCAGCCCTCCACCACCCGCTGGCTCGAGCCCGAGGACACCGTACGCAGGCGCTGGGAGACACTCGTCGCCGAGCGCCGACACCACCTCGGCATCCGGCAGCCGTGACCACCGAGGCTCTCCGCGCCGGGCGGTGGCAGGACGCATACGGCTGTGGTCCGGGACACAACAGCCGGTGTGTCCCCGGTTTACACCGCAGGCGGGCACTCGGAGTCGTCACCAGACTTTTCACTCGACGGAAGTGCATCGTCTCGACGGGGGCGACTCCCGTCACGGAGCTTCCTGGCGCCCCGGAGAGCGGCACCCAACACAGAGAGGAGGAAGTCGTTCACGTGGACAGACCGGCGCGCGCAAAGAGGTCCGGCCGCGCGCCGACCCTTTCGGCCGCTGCCGGTGATCGCGCCGCCCGCGGAGACGGAGCAGACCAGGTCGGCCCACTCGGGCCGGCCGGCGCAGGCGCCGGTGCCGGTCGCGGACCAGTAGGTCCTCACGCGGGTGCCGGCGTCAGTACCGCTGGCGCCGGGCAGGTACTGCTTGGTGACACGGCCCTGGGCGTCGTACTCGGTGGTCTCCGTGATCGCCGCCCCGCCCGGGTCCTTGTTCGTCTTGGTGGGCAGGCCCTTGGCCCAGTCGTGGACGGTCTGGGTGACGCGGGTCTCCCCTGTACACGGGGCTGCTCACGGACCTGGGTGGCGGTGAACGGCACGTGTTCCCCGACCGCAGGGACGCCGGCGTGCCTGCCCGCGTCGGCGACCTGCCGTTCGGTGGCCAGGACGGACAGGGACGGGATGGTGACACGGCCGGTGCCGTGCGAGGCCTCGATGTACAGGCCGGTGAAGAACGGGGCGGCCAGGGCGGTGTGGTCCAGGGCCGCGGTCAGGTTCATGCGGCGGCGCCCTGATGGGCGCGGATCTTCGCTCAGGCATCCTGGCCGGCCTGCTGGACCTGCTTGGTGTAGTCGAGACCCGGAAGGCGAGGTAATAGACCTAGTGACGCGGAGCCTGCCAAGTGGCTCCGGCAGGCTCCGCGACGAACTTCAAGGGTGGGGTGTTCTCGAGTCAAAGGTGCTTAACTGCGGTCCGGTGGATTTGGGTCCCACCCTACAGCGAAAGCCCATTTCTCCTCATGTGACGAGGTGAACTTTATTGACGCCTGAGAATGTTTCCTAGAGAATCGGATTTCGTTCAAACTCGGCACGATCACCTTTTCGCAGGCGATCGGGAACGATATATGTGCCGGCTCAATTGAGACCCTCAGTTTGCCCGACCCCTGACAGTTGACCGCTATCGCGAGGGTCTTCCCCTTCGCAATTCCATCCGGAATGGAGTATTCCGAGTTTCCGGTCACTGATGTGTCACTGATGATCGGCCGTATATCCCGCGCGCTGAGATTAGGCGCCTTGGATGTGGTGGCGGCATGCGGGTCATGACTGGCGCTTACAGCGGGAATGGGCACCTTTGAGGTGTGTTCCGCGGGCGCAGCGGAAGCGGAAGGGTGTCGGGGAGTGGACTCTCCCTCGCCGGCACAGCTGACCGACGTCACGGCGAGCGCGGCAAGTGTCATGCCGCTGATCAGGGTGCGATGCCGACGCGGACCCATCAGGCGTTCGTTTCCCAGATGTACCAGCCGACGTAATCCGGCGTGTAGCTGGTCACGGTCACCTTGGGTGTCGTCTTGCAGCTCTCCAACTGGCGCCAGCTCGTGCCCTGGTTGCGCAGCCGGTAGACGCCGTAGGCGGCGTGGGTGGTCTTGTGCGCTGGCGTGGGGACGCTCATCTCGTTGCCGAGCTTCGCGGTCATCGATGCCGACAGCGTCACGTCGTACTTCGCTTCGATCTTGGCGATCATCGCTTCCACGCTGACCGCCAAGCTGCCGGAAATGGAGACACCCACCGAGCCGGTTACCTCGGAGGTGAACTTTGACGTCGCCGTGTGTGAGGTGTTGTTGGTGTTCCCCAGCTTGGGGCCGACGCCCTTGTGGTGGTCGCCGCCCTTGTAGCTGGGCGTGTAGTAGTTGTAGACGTTACAGTCCACACGATCCGGCTCATTTTTCGAGTGATCTCCGCCGGAGCTGGGAATGTCAGGCTCGACGTTCACCTTGTCGGCAGGGATGTCGACTACACCGGTGTCGGCGGGGTCGGTCTCCTGGGGCTCCGCCGTGTTCACCACTAAGCTTCCGTCCGACTCGGTGCCGTCCGCCATGGCGGGGGAGGCACCCACGCAGATGGCGAGCAGAACCATGGAGGGAATTATGCATGCGGGCTTTTTGAGGTTCACTTCGATCCATTCTCCGCCACCCCCCCTTGGGTTGGCGTGTGCTAGATACTTGCAGTAATGGTGTAATCGGTCAAGATTTCGAGGGCCTCTTGAGCGCGATCTGAGGTTGGAGCAAAAAGCTTGCAAATCTCAGTCAAAGGTCGGCAATGTGAGCCCTCTGTAATCTGCGTGTCCCACACTTTCCCCACCGATCTAACCGCCAGCGGGGCTGGCCACCCATGCACCCGTGCCGGGCTACGGCCAGAGCGGCCGGGAGGTCCAGGTCGAGCACGGTGATGCCCGGCAGGGCGGCCAGGTGCTCCGCCGTGCCCGCCCGCGTACAGGTACCAGTCGGCCTAGTACTCCAGCCGTAGATCGTGATCGCGCGGTCTGGGCAGACGCGGAGGCGGCTGCGGCGCCATGTCCTGGGCAAGGTTGAGCGAGCCCCGTTTCTGCCGATCTCGCCGCTTTGACGTAGGCCGGGGCGGTCGGGGGGCTGGTACTCGGGTGTGCGCTGGGGCTGTGGCGAGTCAGCCCAGCACTCCGGTGAGAGCGCGGGTGAGTACGGTGGCGAAGCGGTCGCGGGAGTTGCGTTCGAGCTGGGGGTCGGCGAGCAAGGCGGAGATGCGGGGGTGGGTGCCGGCGGTGGCCACGTGACTCAGGAAGGCGGACTGGCGCTGGGCGCTGGGGTCTGCGGCAGCCAGTTCATTCTGGACGAACAGCGCGGTCAGAGCGTTCAGTACGGCGAATGCCTCGAGTTTGTGGGCGGCCTCGGCCGGATGGTCGGCGAGCACGTCGAGTAGGTGCTCGAGCAGGTCGGTCCCGTGCGGGCCGAGGGTGGGACGCGTGACGACCAGGACCGGCAGCCAGGGGTGGCGTCGCATGATCTGTCGAGCCTGGTGGGCGATTTCCAGAAGGTCCGCCTGCCAGTCGCCACTTGGGACGGGTAGGCGGTATTCGCCGGCGGTCCTGTCGATCATCAGGTCGAGCAGGTCGTCGCGGGTGGCCACATAGCGGTAGAGCGAGGCGGCACCGGTGCCCAGGGCCGCGGCGAGGCGGCGCATGGATACGGCGTCCAGGCCCTCCCGGTCGGCCAGTTCCACTGCAGCGGCGGTGATTTCGGCGCGGCTGCGCTCGGCCGGACGTCCGACCGGTGCCTGCTCCGGGCGCAACCAGATCACCGGTTCTCGCTGTCCTGCCACTGCCACCTCCCGCGTTGCCGCCACTCTACCTTTCCCAATACGGTGTTCGCGAACAGTGTTTGCGTACGATGAGGAGAGTCGACATGCCGCGCTTCGCGGACAATGACGGAGTCCAGATCGCCTTCGAAGACCTCGGCGGGGCCGGCGGCGACCCGCTGCTGCTGGTGATGGGGCTGGGGACGTCGCGGTTCTGGTGGCCGGACGGACTGGTGAACGAATTGGTGCACCACGGCTTCCACGTCGTGGCCTACGACCACCGCGACGCCGGTCAGTCCACGCACCTGCCTGACCGGCGCGTGGGTCCGCCGATCGCAGCCCTCCTGCGCCGCGAGCCCCCGGCCTACAGCGCCGAGGACCTGGCCGACGATGCGATCACCGTCCTCGACACGCTCGGCTGGGAGCGCGCCCACCTCTTCGGTCACTCCATGGGCGGGCTCGTGGCACAGCGCATCGCGATCCGCCATCCACAACGCGTGCACACTCTCACCACCTCCTCGGCCGTCCCCAGCGACGCGAAGGGACTGAGCGTCCTGCGCTACCTGCGCCTGGCACCCCTGGTCCGCTTCGCCAGGTTGCATCACCCCCAGACCCCGCAGGGCAACATGGCCCTGGCCCTGGCCGTCGCCCGCATCCTGGCCGCACCCGGCCAGCACATCGACGAGTACGACGTGCGTGAGTTCGTGGACAAAGAGGCCGCGCACCAGGTCGCCAGCTTCCGCGACCAGAAGGCACAGAGCCGCCAGATCGGTGCGAAGTGGCACGGCGGCCCGCTCGCCAGGATCACCGCGCCTACCCTGGTGCTGCACGGAGAGCGGGATCCGCTGCTGCGCGTGTCGGCTGCACGCGACCTCGCCGCTGCCGTCCCCGGCGCCCACCTGCGCACCCTGCCAGGCGTCGGACACTTCCTGATCGGCGACGTCTGGGCTACTTACGCCGACGAACTGCGCGCGCTCGCCGACCGGGTCGACGACCAGCCGTCCACTGTCTATGAAGACTGAAGATCATGCGGTGGCCGCGGGGCACAGCGTCGATCCTGTCCGCTGGCAGGCGGCGTTCGAGGTCCTGATGGGCCGGATAGCGGGCCGGTTCGCGCGCGTCGAACCCCGGCGCCGAGTGAGGGACTTGGTGCTGGGACTGCTGTCGGACCTGCCACGCAAAAACTGCTGGAGCATCGCCGAGTGGGCCGGGGAGGCGAGTCCGGACGGCATGCAGCACCTGCTCGGCCGAGCCAGGTGGGACGCCGACGCAGTGCGTGATGACGTGCGTGAGTACGTGCTGGAGCATCTGCACGACGAGGACGCCGTGCTGGTGGTCGACGAGAGCGGGGATGTGAAGAAGGGCACGCACACCGTCGCTGTCCAGCGCCAGTACACCGGCACCGCCGGCAGAATCGAAAACGCGCAGGTCGCCGTCTATCTCGTCTACGCGGGAGTGCGCGGGCACGCGGCGGTGGACCGTGAACTGTACGTTCCGCGCTCGTGGACGTGCGACCCGGACCGCTGCCAGGCAGCCGGGCTCGGCGACGACACCGCCTTCGCGACCAAGCCGGAGCTGGGCGTCCGGATGATCGGCCGGTTCCTGGACGCCGGGCACCGTGTGGGCTGGGTCGCGGGCGACGAGGTCTACGGCGGCAACCCGAAGCTGCGGTCCGCGCTGGAAAAGCGCAAGGTCGGCTACGTGCTCGCGGTGGCCTGCTCAGCCGAAGTCATCACCGGTGCGGGGAAGTTCCGCGCGGATGCCCTGGCCGCGAAGGTGCCCAGGCGGGCCTGGCAGAAGCTGTCGGCCGGGGCCGGCGCCAAGGGGCACCGTTTCTACGACTGGGCCGTCATCGACCTGGCCGAGCCCCGGCCCGGCAGTCACCGGCTGCTGATCCGCCGCAACCGCACCACCGGTGAACTGGCCTACTACCGCTGCTTCTCGCCCGCCCCGGTACCCCTGGCGACCCTGGTCCGCGTCACCGGATCAAGGTGGCGAGTGGAAGAAACCTTCCAGGCCGGAAAGGGCCTGGCCGGACTGGACGAGCACCAACTCCGCCGCTTCACCTCCTGGTCCCGCTGGGTCACCCTGGCCATGCTCGCCCACGCCTTCCTCGCCGTCGTGCGCGCCAACGAACACGCCCGCCATCCCGCCCCCCACGGGCTGATCCCGCTCACCTGCAACGAAATCCAGCGCCTGTTCACGACGCTTGTCGCCCGGCCCGTGCACGACGTGGCCCACCGGCTCCGCTGGTCAGCCTGGCGACGCCGCCACCAGGCCCGAGCACAGACCAGCCATTACCGCCGACAAGCCGCGAATCAGACATGAAGATCACGATCTACGGCTGGAGTACTAGGCGTGAGCGCGGTGGATCAGATGGGAAGCGAGAACGTTGCCCTGGCCGGCCGCGGCCATAGCGGTGTCATCAAGGATGATGTACATGGCGTCGCTCACCGGACGGCCACCTGGGCCAGGCGGCGTTCCACCACGCCGTCCTCGGCGATCACGACAAGGTCCGCACCACCGCCGACCGGCTCCGCGACCCCGCCCGGAACGGCGACTACGCCTACTACGCCGACATCGCGCACTTCATGGCCGGGCAGCCGTTCCCCCAGCCCTCCACCACCCGCTGGCTCGAGCCCGAGGACACCGTACGCAGGCGCTGGGAGACACTCGTCGCCGAGCGCCGACACCACCTTGGCATCCGCCAGCCGTGAAACCGCGCAGCCGACCGCACCAGGCGGCGACCACACGCATACGACTGTGGCCCGGGTCACACCAGCCGGTGTGTTCCGGGCCACAGCCACAAGGAAGGGGTCAGCCCGGCGTCGGTGTTCCGGCCGACGAGCCGCGTCAGCAGCTCCCCAACCTGCGCCTGATTCCGGTCGACCTCCCCGGCCAGACCCCGGACCTCCTCGGTGAGGCTGCTCACCTTCGCGTCCAGGTTCCCCACCTGCTGATCAAGGTTGCCGACCTGCAGCCGCACCGCGGTCAGATCGCTCTCGACGATCCCGAACTCCCGGTCCGTCCGCTCCGCCACATCCTCGAAACGCCTGCTGAGAGGAGCGATCCCACTTTGTGCGGCGGACAAGTTAAAGGGCGTCCGGGTCGACGCCCTGCGCACGCGCCAAAGCGAACAGAACCCGCTCGATCGTGTCCAGGCGATCGGCGATCGACCGCTCTCCCGGCGCGCCGACGGCGTTGGCGAGGGAGTCGATGTTCCCGAACGCGGTGCGCTGCTGCTCACGGATCGTCGTCAGCTGCTCGCTGTGCTCCGCCAGCGTCCGGCCAGTACGGAACGCCTCCGCCTCCAGGTCCCGCAGCCGCTCGTCGTGCGTCGCCGTCTCATTCACCATGCCCACTATCCTGCCAGGCCCGCACACCACGATCAGCCGCCCTCGAAGTAAGCAGCACGGATCAGCCCTGGGCGGTGTCAAGCGGGGTGATGCCGGTGCCGGCGTACAGCTCGGGTTCCAGTGACGGGACGGTCAACGGTTCGCCGGCCTTCAGTCCTGCCAGGCGATGCCGGACGCAGCACGGCACGCTCCTGATGGTGGACCTGCCAGCGCCCCTCAAGCACCTTGTCCTCCAGGTCGCGGCCCGCTCCGGCATCGCTGGATAACGGGTGGTCCGCCAGCACCGCGGCCCTCGTGCTCCAACTACTCAGTCTCGGGCATCCAGAGAGAAGAAAGAGCGACTGTCGCAGAAGCCGTGCCGACGGCATCGAGTAGTCCAAGGGGAGCGGGCCCGGTCGCGCTGGCGAAGGACACCTGGCCACCGAGAAACGTCGAGCCGCGGAAGGACACCCCGCTGCCGGAGAACACCGCGCCGAAGTCCATGCTGCCGCCGGAGAACGTCACACCGCGGAAGGACACCTGGCCGTCGGCGAACCGTGCGCTGCCGAAGGACACTCTGCTGCCGGCGAATCTCGCGTCGCGGAAGGACACCTCCGCTCCGGAGAAGCGTGTGCCGGCGAAGGACACCGTGCCGCCGGAGAACCTCGCGTCGCCGAACGATACCTTGCGGCCGATGAACTGTGTGCCGGTGAAGAACACCTGGCTGCCGGAGAATGTCACGTTGCGGAAGGACACCTCCGCTCCGGAGAACTGTGCGCCGGCGAAGGACACCGTGCCTTCGGAGAACCTCGCGCCGGCGAAGGAGACCGTGCCGCTGGAGAATGTTGCGCCGCGGAAGTCCATGCTGCCGTCGACGATGACATCGGTGAGGTCAAGATCGCAGCCCTGCCAGGAGCCGTAGGCCCCCTGCGGGCGTCGGTAGTGGTCACCGATGAGGCGCAGGATCGTGTGCCGGACCTTGCGGGAGGCCAGATAGCGGTGATGTGCCTCCTGGTGGGCGGGGTCTTCTCCGGGGTCTGGGGTGAAGGGGAGCTGGAGGTAGGCGCAGAGGACGTCGATACAGGTCTGGCGGAGGGCCTGGTTGGGGGCGTCGTCGGCGAGGCCGGCCAAGGCGTGGACGCCACCGAGTTGGACCGCTGGGGAGTTTGAACCGAGTTGTTCAACGGCTTGGGTGAAGCGTTCGGTGTGGAGCCGGGTGGCTTCTCGGTGAGCGCCGGCTTCGTCGACGCGCTGACGGCGGTAGGCGACGACGAGCGCAACGAGCGCCCCAGCTCCGGCGACCACTCCGAAGGACAGTTTCACCAGGTCGAAGAGTGTCTTGGCATCGAGCTTCCTGGTGTTGCCGATCTCCTGGTACCCCAGCAGGTACACCAAGCCGTAGAAGATGCCGCCGGCCGCCAGGACCGCGGCCGCGAAGGTGACGGTCAGGGCCCGGCCGACCTTCCATAGCCGCAGCTCCCGATCACCCGGGGACGATCGCGACCGTCGGTTGACTGTCATGGTGATGAAGACAAGGCGTGGAGACTTGCGGTTGCAGTGCTTCCGGCGTGCCGGTATTCACCACGTCAACCACAGGGTCGGTGGAGTCGGTGCGGGCGGGTGCCCCGGCGCGCTCCCACAGCTTCCGTGCCTCGGGTGAGCAGATCGGCGCCGTCGTTCGGCTGCGCCACGGTCGGCTCGGGTGCGACCGTGGCGGGTGTCAGCTGCGGGGCGGGAGCGGCTAGGGCGGGTGTGCCGAGAGAACGGCATGACCAGGTAGCCGGCCGCAGCCCATCCGGCGGCGAGCAGCCCGTCCAGCCAGTGGGGGCCGAAGCCGGGGTGTGCTTCGCGGCGACGTCGACGGCGGCGGCCAGGACCAGCACCAACGCAGGATCCTGCGTCCGCCGCCGGGCTCGTCGCTCTTGGCGGCGAGGACCCAGCCGCCGAACCCGGCGGCGCCGGCCAGCTGCACCACGGTGTTGACAGGGCTGTCGGGGGCAACGTTCGGGGCCACGGCCAGCACGGGCGCGACGAGGGTGCAGGCGAGGCCTGGCCGACGCCGTCCTCCCGGTCGAGCGGCAGACTGCCTCGCGCCGTGCGCCTGTATGCGTCAACTGTCCGATACGGTGCACTAGTTCGTCTCAGAGAAGCCTTTGCTGCCCGCCCCTCCCGTGATGTGATCACTGCGAGTGACATGACCGTCACATACGTCACTCTGACGTGACCATTTCACGGGGAGAAGAAGTTCGTGCGTTTGAGAACGCTCATAACGTCAGGAGCAGTCCTGTGCGCACTGCTCGGGTCAACGGCGGCAGCACCATCCGGCGCTGCCGTGGCCGGCACCCAACGGCCGGAGGTCACCGGTGCTCCGGCAGCGTCGGCAGACAGCACCGGTCAGCAGGTGCAGCGCAGCGGTCAAACTGTCGTCCGCGCAGACGCTGGCGCGTGCGCCACCGCCCGGCAACAGGCTCTGTCGGCCCGGCACAAGTACGCCGCGTGTGTGCAGCCCATCAAGGTCACCGACGGCATGCGCGCGGCAGCGCGTGACCCGATGTGGAAGTGGCCGGACTGGTGCGATGACCACGGCGTCGCGAACGTCTGGTACATCACCCGTATCAACGGGTGCGGGGTGTTCGGTGTCGAGCTCAAGGTGCTCGACACCCGCGGCAGGCAGGTCGGCGGGATCAAGTACATGATGGTCGGCTACGAGTTCTCCGACCGCACTCTGTCCCGCTGGGCGTACCAGGTTGCGCTGTTGGAGTACCAGCGCTGGGGCCAGGGCACGGCCGGCACGAAGGCCCAGGGGTCCGCCTCCTGCCGGGGCAAGTGCAAGATCGCCAACGGCAGCTTCCCCTCGCAGACCATCAGCGCGAGCAAGGACCCGTACGGCCAGTATTTCGTCGACACCACGATCAACATCCGCCAGCGCGGCCAGGCGGGCAGCGGGCGCGCCGTCATCACGCACCACTTCACGAACCCGGCCTGGGGCACATCCACCCCCGTCGAACTGGCCACCTCGGACGTGCGCTGCGACACGGCGCTTCCCGGGCGCACCACACAGGTGGGCTGTATCAACCCTGGTTACGTCCCGGAGATGGTGTACAACAAGCGCGGCGAGTACCCGGAACTGGCCAAGCACATCACCTACGCCCAGGACGTGAAGAAGCTGCCCGGCAAGCACGGCACCAAGCAGTACCTGACACGGCTGACGAACAAGGACAAGATCACGAAGAACCGCAACAAGGCCTGCCCGTCCAGCCGGCCCCGCCCGCGGGGCAAGAGCTGCGACGAGTACCCTTTCGCCACGACCTGGCAGGGCGCTTCCACCGGAAGCGGCAAGTTCAGCTGGCGCATGATCGACGCCAAGCAGAACAGCCAGGGCGGCAACGCCCTGAACAATTTCTACACCTACAACCGGATCATCGAGAAGGACCGGTTCCTGGTCTGGATCAAGTAACCGTCCACCGGCAGGGGCAACCGCAGTGACCGATCCCATCATCACCGGGCACGGCCCGGTCGGCGTCCACTACCACCAGTTCCTCGTCACCGACCCCGGCGGGCCCGTCGCCGGCGAGGAGACGGATGCCTCACAGACCGGGCTCGTCGGCATCACCGCAGGCGACGCCACCATCCACACCGGCATCCACACCGGCGACGTCGACGTCACGGTCACCGCCCACGGCCACGAGCCCGCGCCGGACGCCGGGGAGTGGGAGGAGATCGCAGAGATCTCCCTCCACTCCCCCACCGGCACCCTCCAGGTCACCCCCTTCATGACCGGCCTGGACGACGATCTCCCCTCCCTCGCGGCAACCGGCCCCGGCACCTACCGGCTCCGCGTCCACGCCCGCGGCCGTGACCAAGCCGTCGACCTCGCCCCCGACACCATCACCGAGCACTACCTCCTCCAGTGCTGGCCCGCCCCGCCCACACCGGCCCAACTCCTGCGCGCCACGGACGACTACGGCAGCCAGCTACGCGCCGAACAGCCCACCCCGACCCGCGTCACCACCCACACCCCGCGCGGGCAACACCGCCAGGAGCACGACATCCTCCGCCGCTCCCTGGGCGGGTAGGCACCCGGCACGATGGACGGCAGGTAGGGCTGGTCGCTCTCGCCGTGACGGACTGAACCCGCGGCACGGCCGCGCCCCGACTCGTACGAGACGGCGGCGCCGCCGGACCGTCCCTGACACCTGAACAGGCCGCACGGGGCCGGGCCCCGCTCCGGGGGCCCGGCCCGGTCGCGCGCGGCGCCGAGCGGCTGAACGCCTGGGGCCGCCCGTCCGGACGACACCGGGAGGCTTGGGCCACCGGCCAGCCGACGCGCGCCGGCATTCGGGTCCGTCTGCGCTCTGGTGTACACGGCCAGACGATGCCGGTGGTGGTTCAGCGGGCGAGCTCGACGGTGATCTCCGGGCCGTCACACCGTGCGGCGGTCTTCTGGAGGGCGGCGTGTTCGGCGGGGTCGGCGGTAAGGCCCCACCGGGTCTTCACGGTGGCCCAGTCCGCGATGTAGCGGCAGGTCGCCGACGGCATCCATTCGGCCGGGTCCTGGTCGGCCTTGGCCTGGTTGAATCTGTCGGTGACCGCGACCAGGGACCGGTCGTCTCCGAGGTCGTTGGCGTAGTCCTGCCGCTCGCGGGCGCTCCAGGAGGAGGCACCGGAGTCCCACGCCTCGACCAGCGGCACCATTGTCGGCGCACGGCCACGGCTCCCCACCATTTCCCCGGGGCTTACCCCAGCGCCGCCTCGGCCCGTGGCGTGCGAGGCTGCCTGAGCGCATCACTCCGGGAAGTGCTCGACGCGGACTCGAGCGCCTTCCCGCTTTCCGAGGTGAACTCCGTCTGCCCTCCCACCGGTTCAGTGAGCCCTCAGCCCCCCTCCGGCTTCTGTGTGGGCTTCATCACTGACTTTGCTGTGACCTGGCGCCGCGTTTGCCCGTCTCCTGTGGTGCACGAAGCTGAGAGTGATCATGGTCACCCCATTTACACCGTTTACACATTTTCTACCTACTTATGATCATTGCATGAAGAAGATCATTTACGTCGGGATTACTGCTGTGACCGCAGCCCTGATGTCCACGCCGGCCACCGCCGGTGAACTTGGCACGACCCCCTCGCCGCAGGAAGGCACGCCGATCTCCGGTGCGTTGACCCCCGGTGAGGAAGCACAGCTCCACGAGGACGTCGCTGCAGACGACGCGGAGGGTGGGGTCATCGCGGATTACAACGGCCGCAAGATCAACCTGGCGGAGGGCTGGCAGGGCGCCGCTGTCTGCGGAGAGGACCCCGTCACCGGCGAGGCCAAGTGCTGGGACTCCGTGGAGGAGTCCAACCAAGACCTCGCCAAGAGCAAGGCCACGCACTCCGCGCTCCAGCGCAAGAACGTCTTCCTGGCCTCCACGGCTCCCGCTGCGGCCACGGCTGACCCGGCGGAAGAGGACGACGAGTACACCGACGATGTCACCACGGGCGACGGCGGCTCCACGATCGCCGAGCCGGACGAAAAGGATCCCGTGGGCCCCGGCTCGGGAGTGATCTCCGCCCTCTACACGGCCTGCCCCGCCTACAACGTGTGCCTGTGGGAACACGCGGACTTCAAGGGCCGGATGCTGAAGTTCCCCACCCAGCCGACGTCGAAGACCCGCCACCTGAGCAAGTGGGGCTTCCGCGACAAGACCTCCAGCGCCTACGTCAACCGCACCCAGCGCGGCGTGGAATGCTACGACATCCGCACCGGGATGCCGGACCCGCACCTGTTCCTGGGGGCCCAGAACATCTACAAGAACTTCAAGAAGTACGGCTACCCGCTCTATGCCGGCGGAGGCAACTGGAACGACAAGATCGACGCAATCAAGTACTGACCCATCCTGTTGAACGGCGGGGGCCCGAGCCCTCGCCGTTCCTCCCGTTCCAGAAGGAGATTGCGTGAACATCCGGCGTACCGCCGTCCGCACCGTCGTGCCCGCAGCGATGCTCGCCCTCGCAATGACGGCCTGCTCCAGCGAGGCCCCCGGAGAATCCCCCATCCCGGACAAGTTCCCCGCCTCGGGCAACAGCGCAGCCATGACCCACAGCGCCGAACAATTTCGTGCGTACGGCAAGGACCACCACCACACGCAGATCACCAGCACGGTCGACCGCGTCTTCGACCGCGAGGACGGACACGTCCTGATCAGCACCCGTATCGGCACCGATGACACAGCCACTACGACGGCCAAACAGCTCGCCGACGTCTACCGCTCCTACGCCGGCGACACCCCCAAAGCCACCACCGTGACCATCTACAACGTCCTCAACGACGCCCTCGTCACCCAGCAGCTTCACAAGAAGTAGACGCCCCCCGGCAACCGGCACGACGTCACCCGGCTTCTGCCGCTGCAGGTGCCCGGAGCCCTGCTCGGGCTTGGCCAGGTCGGCGGCCGGGATCTTGGGGTACACCACGGTGCCGGCCAGCCCGCGCGCAGCGGTTCGGCGACGACCGCCCTCCCGTACCGCCATCGTCACCGGCGACGGCTGCGGTACGGGAGGGCGGGTTTCACGCGCTGCGGGCCATCTTGGCCTGGTCAGTCGGCGGCCCGCAGCCGTTCGAGGAGTTCGTCGACGCCCGCGGTGTGCGCGTGGGGAGACAGCGCTGGCTCCAGGCTGCGGACCATCGTGACGCACCGGGGCGCGTTGATCCGGTTGGCCAGGTCCAGGGAACGGGTGGCGGTCTCGGCGGCGATCTCGACTTCGCCGTCGCGGAGGTAGGCCTCGGCCTGGTAGGTGAGGAACACCGCGCGTGTTTTGGAGCGGGTGGCCGGGAGCAGGGCGATCCCCTCGTCCATGAGCTGGTGAGCCTGCCGTCGCTGGCCGAGATCGGCGAGGCACCTGCCGCTGTCCGCAGCCAGATCCGCCATCCCCATCCAGGAGCACCAGGCGGGCGCCGGGGCGCAGGAGGGGGTCTGCAGCGCCTTCTCCGCAGCGGTCAGGGCCAGGCGGCACGGGCCGTCCTCGCCGAGGGCGGCGAGGGCGCGGGCCTGGCGGAGGTGCAGGAGGGAGCGGGCGGTGGGGTGTTGGGTGCGCGGGATGGCGTGTTCGAGGATGGCCACGGCACCGCGGGCGTCTGTGAGCCACAGCAGTTGGTAGGCGAGGTCGGAGAGGATGCCCGCGCCGAGGTCGCGCTGGCCGGCGGTGTGGGCGTTGTGGAGGGCGGCGTGCCAGAAGCGGCCGGCGGCGGCGTGGCGGCGTTCGTCGAAGTGCTGCCAGGCGATGGCCTGGGAGAGGGAGGCAGCCAGCGTGTGCAGTCGTTGTTCGATGGGGCGTGTGTAGCGGCCTTCGCTGATGAGGGCCGTGACCGTGGTCAAGCACTCGCTCAACAGCCGGTGGGTGTGCTGGCGGCGTTCGGTCGCGAGGCGGACCAGCTCGGTGCCGGCGGCCTCCAGCCAGGTGACCAGTTCGGTGTCGACATGGCCGCGCACCGCCGGCCACGGGAGGCGTCCCGGTTCGGTGACGGCCCACTGGTGGGCGAGCGCGGCCAGCGCACCGCTGGTGTAGGCGATGAACGACCGGCGGTCCAGGGAGGTCATCAGGGCCTCTCGCAGTGAGGGGGCGGCGTTGTGCGGTCCGAGCGGCAGCGGCTTGTCCTGGCCGGGAAGCCAGTGGGGCCAGCCGAGATGGGCGACGACCGCGTACTCGATGCCGAAGACCTCGGCGATGAGCGGCTGGGATTCTTCTTCGTCGGGGGTGGCCCGGCCGGTCTCCCACTTGGAGATCCGTGATCCCCGGGTTCCTGAGCGCAGTCCGCGGCGCGCGGCGGCCCGCCGGATACGGCGGGCCAGCTCCTCCTGCGACCACCCGCGCTCGGTCCGGGCGTAGGCGAGGGGGTGGCGGATCTCGTCGTCCACCCCCTCATTGCACCACCCGGGCCGGGCCCTGGGGAGCGGTTCGCAAGGAGCGGGGACAGGGCGGGGATAGGACTTGGTTCTAGGCACAGCGCCCGGCGGACGCTGTACTCGTCGTGGTCTCGCCCACCTCCCGTGCGACCGGCTCGGGCCGGGGACGACCACCGCCTTGTCCCGTCCCGCCGGGCTGCAGGTCCGCCCGCCAGAGGAGGGCTGAGCAAGCTCTTCGTCTTCCTGCGGGACGCCACCGCCGTTGCCGCGCAGAAAGGGGGCTGCCATGTCGTACGACCACTGAGCCCTTGAGTTCCCGGGCAGGCCCGCCGCGTGAGGTGGGCCTGCCCCGTTCCGGAAGGATGTGCGATGTCGTCTGTGACCGACCGCTACGACCCGCTGGACGCCCAGATTCTGCGTGATCCGCACCCGGTGCTGGCCGAACTGCGGGCGAGCGAGCCGGTGTTCTGGCACCAGGGCATGCAGTCGTGGGCGCTGACCCGGTACGCCGACTGCGTACGGGTGCTGCGCGGCCATGACACCTTTGCCCGCGACCCGCGCCGCACCGGGGGCACGGTGCCCGAGCCGTCGTTGAGCGTGCAGACGCTCGACCCGCCGCGGCAGAGCCATGTCCGCTCGCTGTTCATGACGGCGCTGCGGGCGCAGGACCTCAGTGCGCTCGAGGCCCGTGCCCGCCGTCTGGTGCTCGGCCGGCTCGACGCCTGGGCCGGAGCCGGGCCGTTCGATGTGATGGCCGAGGTCGCGGTGCCGTTGTCCGTGGCGGTCGTGGCGGACCTCCTCGGGGTCGAGGCCCCGCCGTACGCCGAGTTCGCCGAGGTCTCGGACGCCATCATGCGCAGCATGGACGGCGGGCTGGATCCGTCGCTCGTGGAGCCGGGGCGAATTGCCCGTCAGCGGCTGAGCGAGCTGGTCGACGGCTGGTTCACCGCCTCGTGCCGGCCCGGCCTGCTGGAGCGCGTCCGGCAGGCCGGGCCCGGCGCCGATCCGATGGTCCGGCTGTATATGAAGAACACCGCGCGGGTGATGTTCCAGGGCGGCTACAGCACGATGGCGGCCGCCGTCGGCAACGCGGTGGCTGTCCTGCTCGCCCGTCCCGATGCGCTGGAGCGGATGCGTGATGCGGCGTTGCTGGCCACCGGCGGGGACGAACTGGTTCGCTTCGACGGGCCGGTGCAGGGCACCACCCGCGTGGCGATGCGAGCGTGCCGGATCGGCGGGGTCGACGTCGCTGCGGGGCAGAAGGTGGTGGCGCTGTTCGCCGCTGCCAACCGCGACCCGGACGCCTTCTGCGGTGCGGACCGGCTGGTGCTGGAGCGCACGCCGAACCGGCACCTCGGCTACGGGTGGGGTCCGCATGCCTGCATCGGGACGACCGTCGCCCAGGCAGGCCTGCGCGCCCTGATTACAGCCCTGAACGAGCATCCGGCCCGGCTGGCCGCCGCCGGCGACGGCGTACGGCGCCGCACCGCGACCATGCGGGTGTATCAGACGCTGCCCGCGCTCCTTCGCCTCTGACCCTTCCCTCCCGCGAGGGCGCCGCTCGGCCGCCACCCGGAGCGGACGTCCTCCCCCTTGCGTCAGGAGAACCGCCGTGCGCATCCTCGTCGGTAACCACATCGACCCGTCCATCCGTGAACGCGGCGACATGCGGGCCTGGACACAGCGCCTGTTCTGGTTCGCCCGCCCCGGCGACCTGCTCGTCCTGTGCTGCGAGCCCGACGAAGCGTTCCTCGATTACGCCCTGGCCCACACCGGCGTACCGCGCAGCAAGCTGACCATCCTGGCCGCGCCCGCCGGAGCATGGGACGACCGGCTCCTCGACCCGGCCTCACTCACCTCCCCCGCCTTCCTGAAGACGGCGCGGGCCGCGCTCGACGCCGCGGGCGGACCGGGCGCGGTGAGCGAGGTGTTCGCGCTGTGGCCGTCCGCCTCCGTCGCCCGCTTCGCCGCCGCCCTGGACATCGCGCACCGCTTCCCCGGCGCCGCGTTCTTCGCCCAGGGCGGCGGGGAGATCGGCAACAACAAGGCGAACTTCAGGGCCCTGGCGGCGGCCGCCGGAGTACCGATCCTGCCCGGCCGCGTCTGCCGCAGCCACGCGGAGGCCATCGACGCGACCCGGGAGCTGCTGGAGACATCCGGCAGCGGGGCGGTCGTGGTCAAGCAGGCCCACAACGGAGCCGGGGTCGGCAACCAGCTCCTCGTACGCGATCCGCAGCTGGCGGTGGACCACGTCGGGGCTCGCCACCTGCACCATCTGACGCCCGGCGAGACCGGTATCGCGGCGTACTGGGAGCAGCGCTGGGCGTGGGCGAGCGGGGACGGCCGGTGGCCGGTCGTCATCGAGACCTTCGCGCCCGGTGCGGACGCGGTGTACTCCGAGTACTACGCAGCCGCCACCGGCACGTGGCCGACCGAGATGGGCCGCCTGCTCTACGTCGGCCGCCGCCTGAGCCACCAAGTGGTTCCCCTCGATGAGGTCAGCGATCCGGTGCGAACGGCCCTGCTGGACGGTGGTACCCGGCTGGCCGAGACATACCGGGCGTTCGGATACCGCGGGCACCTGAGCGCGGACGCCCTGGTCCTGTCCGACCAGAGCGTGGTGTTCACGGAGGTCAACGCGCAGGTCTCCGGGTCGCTGCACATCTATCAGCAGGTCGCCCGCCGTGTGGTCGACGTCGCCGCTGCCCCGCGCCGGCAGGTGGTCGAGTACCACGTTCCGCCCAGCTGGATGGTGCCTGACTTCGCCACGTTCCTGGCCGCGCTGGACGAGACGGGCCTGGCCTACGATCCGCACACGCGGACGGGGGTGATCGTGTCGATGCCCGCCATCCCCCTCGCCCCAGGGGCACCGGCGCAGTTCGTGTTCTGCATCGCCTACGACCCCGCCACCGGCTACGACCACGCGTTCGCCCGGCTCGGCGAGCGCTTCCAGACTCTGCCCGCCACGGCCGTCGACGCCAGCGAGCACGTCGGCTACGCGGCCGTGTCCTTCTCCTCGTGACCGGGAGCCCCACCATGACCACCAGCACGACGGCGGCCGCCGAGGCGGCCCAGCTCACCCCCGCCTTCGACCTCGACGCGGGCCGGCTCACCGACGAACTCGCGGCCGTCACCTCGCACACCTGGAACGTGCAGCGCACCCACACCTACGGCGGGCAGACCGGCCAGGCGGCCCCGATCGACTGGCGCGTCCTGCCGCTGCGCAGTCTCGGCGGAGATGCGGACCGCACCGACCCGGGCGGCCCCGGCCCCCAGCCGTTCGCGCCGACCCGCTGGCTCGACAAGCTGCCCTACGTCGCCCGCCTCCTGCAGCAGATCCCGGCCCCACTGAACGCGGTCAGGCTGATGGCGCTCGGGCCCGGCGCCGTCTCACAAGCGCACTGCGATCCCAAGTACCGGCTCGACCGCGGCCTGACGCGCCTACACATCCCCGTCGTCACCACGCCGGATGCGGTGCTCGTCCTGGACGGCGTCGAACACTGCTGGCAGCCGGGCACCCTGTGGTACGGCGACTTCTCCCGCGAGCACCTGGTCCGCAACACCAGTCAGGCGGTGCCCCGCATCCACGTCGTCATCGACACCCTCCTCACCGCCGACCTCGCGAGCTGGTTCCCCGACTCCTGGCGGGAGCTGTTCGCCCGCGGGGATGTCCTGCTCAACCGGCCCGCCCCGGCCGCCCCGCCCACATGGCCCACTGCTCTGCCGTACGACACCCTTCTGCCGAGCGGGTTCGCCGACTTCGACGCCCCCGCTCCGCTGGACGGCCCCCTCCTGCCCACCCGCCTCGACCGCACGGCAGGCGACGTCTTCACCCTGACCGTCGCAGGACGCTCCTTCGCGCTCGTTCCGGCCGGCGACGGCGGCGAGTGGCGGTTCTCCGGCTGGAGCGAGCAACGCACCCTCCAGCCCAAGGGTGACGGCGGCCTGGTGCTGCGGGTCCGCCGCGGCCGCGCGCTCGCCGACCGGCACGTGTCCGCCGCACCCCGCACATCCTGACCTGCCAGGCGCAACCGAAAGGGACCCACGTGAGCATGCGACTGCACAGCAATGACGACTTCACCCCGCTCAGGGAGGTCATCGTCGGATCCGCAGCCCACTACCTCGGCCACGACCGGGACCTGAGCTTCGAACTGTTCCACCACGAGAACATCAGCGGCTTCCGCTCGGACTGGGCCTACCCCCGGCTCGCGCAAGCCGGCACCGATACCGGCGGGCAGAACTGGGCCGTCAAGCAGCGCTACGCCGAAGAACTCCACGAGGACGTCGAAACTCTGGCAGCCACCCTCACCAACCTCGGGGTCACCGTGCACCGGCCGATCCCGCTGCCACCCGACGCGGCCCGCATCGCGGGCCTGGGCTGGCAGGCCGCCCCCACCCCGGCTCTGAACATCCGCGACAACACGCTGATCCTCGCAGACCAGATCATTGAGACGCCGCCGGCGATCCGCTCGCGGTACCTGGAGACCCAGCTCCTCCACCGTGTCTTCCGCGCCTACCAGGACAGCGGGGCCCGGTGGACGGTGATGCCGCGCCCCACCCTCACCGACCTCTCGTTCGACCTGTCCTACGCCCGCGACACAGCCACCACTCTGGGCGGGCCCACCGAGCCGATCGACGACCTGCGGCCCAGCCCGTACGACGTGGGCCTGGAGATGATGCTCGACGGCGCCCAAGTACTGCGGCTCGGCCGGGACCTGGTCGTCAACGTCGCCCAGGACAACCACGACCAAGGGCTCCGCTGGCTTCAGCGGCACCTCGGCCACGACTACCGGATCCACCGGGTGTGGCGGATGGCGGACAACCACATCGACTCCATGGTCCTCGCCCTCAAACCGGGGGTGTTCCTCGCCCGGCACGACGGCATCCGCGACCTGATGCCCGAACCCTTGCGCTCCTGGCGGTACATCGTGCCGCCCAAGCCCGACCCGGGCGCGTTCCCCGTCTACGACGATGACGAGGACCTCGTTCTCACCAGCCCCTACATCGACCTCAACGTCCTGTCCGTCGACGAGCACACCGTGCTGGTCAACCAGGAGTGCACCGGACTGGCCAAGACGCTGGAGACCGCAGGCTTCGATGTGGTGCCCGTCCGCCACCGGCACCGCCGCCTGTTCGGCGGCGGGTTCCACTGCTTCACACTCGATACCCGCCGCGACGGCGACCTGGAGGACTACCTCTCGTGACCGGCCCCGCTGTACTGCTGCTGGACGCGGCGGGCCCGGAGTCCGCCGCCCTCGCCCGCGCGGCCGCCGCGCGCGGCCAGCAGGTCCACGCCGCGACCGCCGAAGCCGCCAGGCGCGAGCCGACGGCGAAGTTCGCCGGGCAAGTCATCACCGACTTCACCCGGCCCGACCGGGCCGTGGAACAGATCACCGCCTATGCCCGCCATCACGATGTTGGCGCCGTCCTCACCGTCAACGAGTACCTCACCGAACTGGCCTCGCTGGTCTGCGCCGAGCTCGGCCTGCCCGGAAACGACCCGCACCTTGCGCACGCGGCCCGCGACAAGGCGGCCATGGCCCGCGTGCTGGCCGGAGCTGGGGTGCGGATCCCCTACACCCGGCTCGCGCGTGACGACGGCGAACTGCACGATGCCCTGCACGACCGCCAGGTCGGCTTCCCCTGTGTCATCAAGCCGGCCGCCGGCGCGGGCTCCGCCGGGGTCATCGTGGTCACCGCCCTGGCTGAAGCCGCGCCAGCGGCCGTCGCCGCCCGCTCGGCACATCAAACGGACGGAGGCGAAGGGCACACGGGCATCGTCGTCCAGGCGTACGCTGCCGGCACCGAGTACAGCGTCGAGTCCGTCACGCAGAACGGCACCACCACGCACCTGGCCATCACACGAAAAGCGACCACCAGCGGCCCGTGCCGGGTGGAGACGGGGCACAGCCTCCCCGTCTGCCTGCCCCCGTCGACCGCAGCAGCCCTCCACCAAGAGGTGAGAACGGCGATCCAGGCGGTCGGCATCCGCAACGGCGCCTCGCACACGGAAGTCGTCCTCGACCCCGCCGGACGGTGCACGGTCATCGAGATCGCCGCCCGGCTCGGCGCCGGACACATCGGGATCCTCCTCCGGCACGCCCTGGGCATCGACGTCTTCGCGGCTCTGCTCGACGTCGCTCTCGGCCGCCCGGCCGCGTTCGCCCCCACCGCCTGCGGCCACGCCACCGTACGGTTCATCACCAGCCCGCGCACCGGACGTCTGACCTCGCTCAGCCGGGTCCCGGAGCAGGGGCCTGGGGTGCCGTTTGTCCGATGGCGGGCAGCAGTCGGCGACCTGGTGCACGCGGCCAGGGCCAACACGGACCGGCTCGGCTGCTTTGTCGTCACCGGTCAGGACGCGGACGAGGTGGAAGAGCGAGCCGACGCGCTCAGGCGGCGGATCCGGATCCAGGTCGAGCCGCTGCCCGCGGCGGGCGGGCCGGGTCAGGTCAGGTTGGCGAGGAGGGAGGCCATCGCCTGGTAGCTCTCGGCGACCGCGTCGGCCTTGCCTAGCCTGTGCCGCTCCAGGCGGAGCGCGCCCAGGTGCCGGGCCTCGTAGATCCGCGACCGCCACCGCGCGGCCGGCGAGCGGTCCCGGGTGCCGTAGGACTGCCAGAAGGCGGTGCGTTCGTCGTTCTTGGCCGTGGCCATCCGGATCGTCCAGTCAGCGTCCGGCGCCCCGAACCACGCGCGGTCGAAGTCCAGCACCCCGGTGATCACCGGCTCGGCGGCAGCCCGGTCCAGCAGGCAGTTCACGGTCCACAGGTCCCCGGTCAGCAGCCTCGGCTCGGTGACCTCGTCCAGCACGGCCCGCTCGCGGCCGGCCACTGCGGCGACCTGACGTAGGTCGGTGGAGTCCAGGCCGGCACCGTCCAGGTCGGCGGCGATCTCCTCCAGCGACGCGAGTAGCGCTTCACTCCACGTTGCGTAGCCCGGCCCGGCCGTCGGCCCGAACTGCGGTCCCCGCACATCGTGCACGGCCCGGGTAATCTCCCCGAGCTGCCGGAAGAACGGCGGCCACGTGGCCCGCGGGTACGAGCCCAGATGCTCGGGGGCCGGAACACCGTCCAGATGGGTCTGGATCATCCAGTCACGGCCGATGACCTGCCCTGTCCAGTCGGCGGCGATCACTGTCGGCATCAGATGCGCGATCGGGGCCAGCCACGGCTGGCAGGCGAACTCGTTCCGCATCAGATGCCGCTCACTGCGGAACTGCCGCCGTTCCTCCGGCGCGACCCTCAGCACCACCGGGCGATCCCGGCCCGCCAGCCGCACTCGGTAGACGTTGTTGTACATCCCCGACCCCAGCTCCTCGGCGGACACGACCAGGGCATTGGGGCCGAACGCACGACGACAAACTGCCTGAATTCCGTCAGCGGTCACCGACTGCTGGAATGCCTGAGCGCCACGCTCGATGGGCCGGAAATCCATGCGACTCCCTCAACAGGTACCGGTGAACCGGGCAAGGCCGGCGGACGAGGCTTTTTCGCGCGCTGTCGGCGGTGCCGGGAAATGGGTGCAGCAGAGTCAGGTTGGGTTGAGCGGGGTGATGCCGGTGCTCGCGTACAGGCCGGGTTCCAGCGACAGGACGGTCAGCGGCTCTCCGGCCTTCACCGCTTGCCAGGCGATCGCCGCGGCGTGGGCCACCGGCCAGTCGACGTTCTTCCAGTCCATCGCGTCCACCGCGTGCGCGACAGTGAACGGCACCTTCTCCGCGAACCGCAGGGCGGCCGCGTGCTGACCCGCGCCGGCGACCTGCCGTTCGGCGGCCAGCACGGACAGGGACGGGATGATGACGCGGCCGGTGCCGCGCGAGGCCTCGATGTACAGGCCGGTGAAGAAGGGGTCCGCGCGGAACAGGGCGGTCAGGGCGGTGTGGTCCAGGACCGCGGTCAGGTTCATGCGGCGGCGCCGCCCTGGTGGGCGCGGATCTTCGCCCAGGCGTCCTGGCCGGCCTGCTGGACCTGCTCGGTGTATTCGATGCCGAGCTCACGGGCGGCTGCAGCGGCCCGCTGCTCCCGCTCGGCCGCCGTGAGCTCGCGAGCGGCGAGCTCCTCCAGCAGCTCGGTGATCGTGGTGCCGCGCTCGTCAGCGAGGATACGCAACCTGTCGCGCACTGCCTCGCTGGTCTTGATGCTGGTCGGCTTGCTCATACCGGCGATTCTACCGCCGGTAGAACTCTCGGGGACGCACCGGCCGTCGCACCTCCCAGTGGCGGGGGTCGCCGTCACGGCTGGGCGCGGTTCGTACTGCGGGTCGATCGCAGGGCGGCGCGCAGACTGCGTCCATCGGGCATGGCTGGGTTCTCGGATGTCGGCCGGCTCGAGGAACGGCGCGCATGGCACGTACCACCGTGTACCGTGCGGCTCAGTCGGTGCTGGGGAGCCCGACGTAGGCGCGCAGGCCGTCCTGGGAGTCCGGCAGGCCGCGCTCGGCGAGCGTGCCCGCCGTCCAGCGGACGATCCAGGGGTGGTGGTGTTCCGCCAGGGCGCGGAGCAGTTGGCGCTGCCGGGCCGGGAGGTCGGCGTAGTCCGGCAGGGGGTCGGGCAGTGGAGTGGGGAACAGTTTGTCGAGGGCGGCGCGTGTGCGGTGGCCGTCGCGGTCACGTTCGATGCGGGGCAGGCAGGCGGCGAGGGCCGTCTGCGGGGCGCCTGTGGGGAGGCTGCGCAGCGTTCGTTCGATGTGGCCGTGGAAGTCGCCTTCGTTGTAGTCGGTCGCGGGGGCGGGTGCGGGGCTGCCGGCCGCTGTGGTGAGTTCGGCGACGGCGCGGTCGAGCAAACGCGGCTCGACCGCACCCTCCACCTGGTTGGTGATGCGGATGAGCGCGGTGGCCGCCGCCCACCGCACCAGGGCCTTGTCCGCGTCCAGGTACGGGGCGAGGTCGGCGGCCAGCGCCGCGGTGCCGATCAGGCCGGCGGCGACCAGGGCCGTGGCGGCGACGACGGGATCGTCCTCGCGCGCGGTGCGGGCCAGGAGCAGCGGAAGCGTGGTGGCAGCCATTTCGGGGAACCACGCGAGCAGATAGGCGATCCGGGTCCGGAGGCGCGGATCGGCGTCGTCGAGCAGGACCAGCAGTCCGGGCAGTTCGGCGAGGACCGCGTCGTAGCCTTGCAGCGCGCTCCACCGGGCATCGGGGGAGTTGCCGACCGCCACCCAGTCGCGGATCTCCCGCAGCATGGTTCGTTGCTTCTCGTCGGTCGCTGCGGCCAGCTGCTCCTCGTACCAGGGCAACTCCTCCTCCGGGGAGTGTTCGGAGGCGGCGGCGCGCCAGCTTGCCGTGTTGATGCCGGTGGTGAGGTCGTACTCGTCGTGCCAGTCCACAGCCAGGCGGGTCAGCAGCCACATCGTGTCCTCGCGGGCGGCCGGTGGTCCAGCCACCGCGATCCGGGCCAGGAACGGCACCGCGTGAGCGGAGGCCTGGTAGCGCGAGCCTTGGTGAAAAATGCTGCTGAACAGGCTCTGGAACGCCTCCTGGCGTGCCTGGTCGTCGGTCCCGCACAGCGCGCGTATCCGGCCGGGCACGTCCTCGGCCGACCCGTAGGCGTGGGACAGGTGCGTCCAGTCCACGTCGTCCAGGCCAGCGTGGGACCTGGCGCAGCGGGGCGGCTCAGGCTGACCGGCGGCACAGGGCAGCGCGGCTCCGGGCCGGGCACGGTGGTGGTGTTGTGCCTGGGCGGGACGGACGCATGGGACAGGCGGACGGCGACGGCGACGCTGCAGCACGGACCGGAGTAGGGCGGCGGCCGGGACCGGATGCGGCCGGACGAGTGCAACACGCGGACGGGCCGCTGGCGAGGGCCGGACGGCATGGGACGGGCAGTAGCCCGGCTAGCATTCAGCGCCGCCCCCAACGCGCGCCATGGGCGGGGCCGAGTTGGCAGCGGGCCGGACTGCGGACCCGCGCGGATCGCGCGCAGTGCACACGCGCGGACGGCGAGTTGCACGGCGACGGCCGGTTCGGGGAACGAGCCGGGTGGGCGGAGCGTGGGCATGGCGACCGGAGCGGCCGACGGCAGGGAAGACCGTCGGCGGATGGCAGGCAGCGGCTGAGCCCCGCGGGCGGTAATACGGCGGCGCGGGCTGGGCTGGCAGGGCAGCGGTACGAGGCCAGGCGGCACGGGCGCGGGCCAGGGCCGGGGCGGAGTAACCGAGCCGGGCGCGGCGGCGGCCGAGCCGGGCGAGACGGCACGGTGCCGCGACGGCGGGGTGGTCGGAGTCGGAGGCCGCGCGGGACGACTGGGCTCTTGGCTGTCGACGGGCAGGGCACGTGAAGCGCCGGGGTTGCCCTCAGGTGGGGCAGCCCCGGCGCTGTGTCGTTTGGCTGGTGTCAGTTGGCGCTGCGCAGGAAGGTACTGCGGTTGATGTCCCAGCTGGTGGTGGCGGCGCTGGCCCAGCCGGGTGCGGCTCCGTTGATCTGGCCGTCGGTGCGGGTGGTCCAGGTGAACATCTTCACCTTGCCGTCGCTGTAGCCGTACATGGCGGCGAGGTCGTCGAGGCCGTCGCCGTTGTAGTCGCCGGAGATGAGTCGCATGCTGTCGTAGGTGAAGTTGCCGGCGGCTGTCTCGTAGGCCTTGTACGGGGCGCTGAAGTGGCCGTCGGGGGTGCTGAGGCTGGTCAGGACGTGGATGGCGTCGCGTCCGTCGCTGTAGTCGTACCAGGCGGCGACGTCGTCGCGGCCGTCGCCGTTGAAGTCGCCGGCGTTGACGTGGGTGCGGTTCCAGTCGCCGAAGGTGGAGCTGGTCCAGGAGGCGATGGAGGACTGGAAGCCGCCGTCGGGCTTGGCGAGGAAGCTGAACATCTTGATGCTTCCGTCGGCGTACCGGTAGAGGCCGCCCAGGTCGTCGCGGCCGTCGGCGTCGAAGTCGCCGGCGACGAACTTCAGGTTGGCGCGGTTCCAGTCGTTGTTGGTGTTGGCCCAGGACGGGAAGGGCGCGTTGAAGCCGCCCGTGGGGGTGGCGGTGAAGGTGAACAGCCGGTCGTCGCCGTTGTCGTAGTCGTACCAGGCAGCCAGGTCGTCGCGGCCGTCGCCGTTGAAGTCGCCGCTGTGCAGCGTCATGTTCTTCGCCGTCCAACCACCGGGGCTGGCGGACCAGGACGGGGTGGGAGCGTTGAAGCCGCCGTCGGCCTTGCCGAGCGCGGTGAACAGCTTGACCGAGCCATCGCTGTAGCCGTACAGGGCGGCCATGTCGCCGCGGCCGTCACCGTTGTAGTCACCGGTGGAGAACTGCATGTTCTCCACCGCCCAGCTGCCCACCGCGGACGAGTAGGACTGGAAGGGCTGCTGGATGGTGCCGTCGGCGGCGGCCTGGAAGGTGTGCAGTGCGTCGTGCTTGTCGCTGTAGTCGTACCAGGCGGCCATGTCGCTGCGGCCGTCGCCGTCATAGTCGTGGCGGATGACGGTACCGGCGGCCCACTGGGACTGGCCGCTCGCGTTGTAGATGAGGAAGTTGCCGCGGTCCTGCAGAACGGCCCTGCCGCCCGGCGCACTGGTCTTTGTCTCCCACAGCACGGTGGCGCCGTCCGTGTCGACGACAGCCAGGTTGCCGCCCGCGTCAAAGCGGGCGGTCGCGCCGGGGTGTCCCGCGGTCTTGGTAGACCACACGGTAGTCCCGGCGTTGGAGACGATGACCAGGTTGCCGTCGGCCTGCAGAGTGAGCCGGGCAGCGTTGGAGGTCAGGCTGTCGCCTGCGTTCAGCACGGTCCCGGCCGTCAGCGTGTTGCCACCGGCGACGTTGTCCATGCGGATGGAGATGGCGCTGGTGTTGGTCTGGGACGGGTCGGTGCCAAAGCAGCCGCCCTGGTAGGACTGGCTGCTGAGCGCGACCAACTCCGTTCTGCCGTCCTTCTGACGGAAGATCGGCCCGCCCGCGTCGCCGGCGCAGATGGCGTCCGCCGCGGTCTTGCCGTGCATAGCCACCGTCTGGCCATTCGTGGAGTCGACGGTGAAGGTGGCGGTGTGAAGCTTGAGCGACGCCCACTCGTCCTTGGTACGCCCGTACCCGGCCACCGTCAGTCGCGGCACGACAGCTCGGTCGGCGGGCCGCTGCTGTGGCCCGCCAACGAGCCATGGCCGCACTGCGACGGCCCCCACACGTACGACCAGGTGAGCGCTGCCCTGTCGCTGGAAGAAGAGCGGGCGGACCGGGGAATCCCGGTGCGAGGACCGAGCAGGTCGCCGCACCGCCCCGACACATCCTCATACGAAGCCGAAGACTGGATGGACCAGGACGTGCCCGATGGTAACCAACCATGGCCCGGAGGGCCGATCGCCATGCTGCCCGTGGCCCAGCTGTACGCGCACGACATTCCCCAGCTGCGCCCGCCCGGGCAGACGGACGCCGATCTACTCCAGGTGCTGTGGTGCCCCCTCGACCACCCCGAACACCCCAGAACCGCGCTGTCGTGGCGATCTGCCGCCGCAGACACCGACGTCCTTGACGCACCCCCTGAACCGTTCATTATCGATCCCAGATACCTGCCTGAGCCGTGCCTGCTCTCGCCCGAGGAGGTCACTGAGTACCCCCACTTCATGGACCTCAGCAAGGAGCTGCAGCAGCAGGTGGCAGACTGGAGCAACTGGCAAACGGCCGGAGACGCAGTGGACAGCGCCTATGCCGTTGCCCCGGAGGAGTTCTACATCAACAAGCTGTCCGTCTCGCCCGGTTGGAAGGCCGGTGGCTGGTCTCGTTGGGGTCTCACCGATCCCGTGCCCCGCGTCTGCTCCGTCTGCGGCACCGAGATGGACCCGCTGCTGACCATTGCCACGACCGAATGGAGCGGTGCCACCAACAGCTGGGCACCCGAAGGAGACCAGGCCCGCGCCCCGCTTCCCCCAGGCGTCCCTCCAGCGAACTACACCCGGATCGTCATCGCTAGCGGCTACAGCCTGCAGCTCCATATCTGCCCGGTCTCCACGGATCACCCACACCTCGAACTGATCCAGTGAGGTCTTGCCGCGAGCGCTAGGACTTGTCCGGGCGATCAAGTTCGCAGCCAGATGATCAGGGCTGCTGCTGTGGCGGTGCCGAGGAAGACGTACCCGCGTTTGTCGTAGCGGGTGGCGACTGCCCGGGACTGCTTCAGACGGTTGATCGCCCGCTCGACCGTGTTGCGCTTCTTGTAGCGGTCTTCGTCGAAGCCGGGTGGCCGTCCGCCACGCGAGCCCTTCCGCAGCCGGGCGGCCAGGCTGTCGGTCTTCTCGGGCAGTCGCGGAGGATCTTCCAGTTCTTCATGCGGGCGAAGGTGTGCTCGACGCGGGCCCTGACCCGGCGGTGTTCGGCGTTGTCCTCTTCCTGGCCCCGCAGGAGGGGCCGCCCGGCCCTTCTGCGGTGCGGGACGATCAGCCCGGTGCCGAGGTAGGCGCCGTCCGCAATCACTGTCGTCCCGGCCGCCGCGGCCGGCAGGTCGCAGTCGCGCCAGACGTGGGCGTCGGCCTTGTTCCCGGGTGCCGGACGGGCCGAGGCGACGACCAGGCTGGTGTCGGCGTCGATGATGACCTGCACGTTCGCCGAGAACCGGTAGTTGCGGCTCGAGGCGCCGACCTGCCGGTCGCGGACCGGGATCAGGCTGCCGTCCACGATCCACAACCGCTCGACATCGGCGACCGGCCGCAAAGCCGGCTCCAGAGCGGGCAACGGCCGCAGCCGCTGGATGACCCGGCAGACGGTGGCCGGCGAAATCCCGAAGAGCGGGGCGAGCTGCCGCATCGTGAGGTTCGTGCGGTAGTACACCGCCACCAGCAGAACCCGGTCGGCCAGCGGCAGGCACCACGGCCGGCCACCACCTGGACCGTTCCCGCCCCGTTCGCGGACCACCTTCACCAGCTTCGCGAACCGGTCCATCCGCAAGCCCGTGAACGTCTCCACCCACACCGGCTCAGCCCGCAACACCCCACCCATACTGGCAAAATGCCCAAGACTGAGCCTTCTGCAACACCTTTTAAGATCGTGTCGCCCTCGCGCAACCGTCCCCGGCGGACCCGCCCCGTCCGACCGGCCCGCTGCGGTCGTACGGGTCAATCTCCGTGTCGGCCTCGTCCGCCCGGCGGTCCGCGCCGAAGGGCGGGGTGAAGTAGCCCGTGGGGGCGCCGCAGCCACCGTTGGTCATGCTGTATTTGTACGAGACGATCGAGAACGTGCCCGGCTCGGTGATCACCTTGTCCGGGTCGTCCCAACTCATGACCAGCTCGCGCCGGATGATCGTGCGCACGATCTCGTCGTCGCCGCCGCCCGCGTCCGCGCGGGTGACCGGGTAGACGAAGGTGACGTCGGCGGTCACCTGGAGCGCGCCGCGCTCGCCCTCCTGGTAGGTGAGCCGGCCCCGGGTCTTCACCACGCTGCCGACCAGACGGGCCTGGGAGGGCCTGAAGCGACTGAAGAGGAGCAGGGGGTCGCTCTTCTCGCCCGGGGTCCGGAAAGCGGTCTTCAGGAGGTCTTGGACGTCCCGCTGGTGCGGATTGATCAGCGCGATCGCCTTCTCCGGGCGCTCGCCCCGCAGCACTCCACGGTCCAGGCTCGACGCAACGAGGAAGTCCCGGCTGCGGGCGAGGGCCCGCTCGACCTGCGCCGCGCTCATCCAGCCGACCGCCCTGGCCTTCGGCACGGTGATCCCCGCCGCCCCACTCGCCCAGCGCGCCGCCGGCGAACCACGAAACGGCTCCTGCACGGTGGGGCGTTGGGCCCCCTCCGCCGGGGGCGCCTGGGTCGGGCGGACGGTCTCGCCTGCCAACGGCGCGGAGTCACGGTCGTCGCCAGCGAACAGGTCCACTGTCCGCTCCGGCGCGAGCGCCACCACAAGCAGTGTCAGCAAGGCCAGCAGTCCGACCACGTACCAGCCCGTGCGACGCTTGGGTCGCGCGGGCGTGTAGCTGCGCCAGCCCTCCGGGCCCCGGGTGGGGTCCGTACGCAACCGCCCTGTCACGTCGCGGGCCCGCGCCGACGGCTCCTTGGGCGCGTCGGCGGCGCCCGCCACCGACTCGCGCAGAAACCGCTCCCACTCCTCGTCGGACTTGGACGAGCCGTCCGGTCCCGTACCCACGTCCATTAACCCCCTGGCAATCAGCAGACCCGCGGCCCGCTCCCCTGGGACGCGTCCGCATCATGACACAGAGCACTGAAAGCGAGCCAGGCCGGACGGACGGCGTGGGCCCCCTCTCTCGTGTCGCCACATTACGGCCATCTCCGGCCGCTGAGGTGTTTCGCAATGGTCGGTCCAGAGTCGAGGTCCCCACCCGCCACCACCCAGCCTTCCCGACCCCCTCACGGACAGCCGCCAAGCCGACCCGGCGTGCAAGCGAGACGAGGACGCGCACCTGCCACCAGGGCCGCAAGCCGCTAAACCGGCCCGCCGCGCAGGCGAGGCGCGAGCGCGTAACCCTGCCGACAGAACCGCCGGTGGCAGTTCGGCCGGCGAGCTACCCCCGCGCCCGCGGGGGTAGCTCGCAGCGGGACGCCGGCCAGGACGTCCGGGCCAAGTCGTCCCCGCGCCTGCGGGCAGCCCTCCGGCTGGGCTTCGCCGCCCAGCTCACGACCGCTCGCTACCTCGGGGTGTTCCTGGACGACCCGGCCGAAGTCGTCGACTACCTCGCCGAGCAACTCGGCATCGAGGACGCTTCGGCACTGAAGGCGTACGGGGAACGGGAGAACACCCGGCTGGCCCACGCCCGTGAGCTGCGGAAGCTCCTGGAGTACACGGAGTTCGCCGAGGCGGAAGCCGAGCTGCGGGTGTGGGTGGACGCGCGGGCCTGGACGACCGGGGAGGGCCCGAAGGCGCTATTCGACGCGGCGGTGGGGTGGCTGCGTGAGCGGCGGGTGCTGCTGCCCGGCGTGACGACGCTCGCCCGGCTGGTGGTCTTGGTGCGGGAGACGGCGAACCAGCGGCTGTGGGACAGCCTCTACGGGCTGCTGAGCACCGGTCAGCGGGCGGTGCTCGACTCCCTACTGACCGTGCCGCCCGGCGCGCGAGTATCGGAGCTGGACCGGCTGCGTCGCGGCCCGGTGCGGATCTCCGGGCCGCAGATGAAGTGGGCGCTTGAGCGGGCGGCGGAGATCGACGCGTTCGGTATGGGTGAGTTGGACGTGTCCGGGATACCGCCGCGGCGACTGGCGGAGCTGTCGCGGTACGGCGTGGACGGCAAGTCGTCTCTGTTGCGGCGCCACGGAGATTCCCGGCGTCTGGCCACCCTGCTGGCCACTGCGGTCTACCTGACGAGCAGGGCGGTCGACGACGCGCTGGACCTGCTGGAGGTGCTGATCGCGACGAAGCTGCTCGCGCGGGCGGAGCGGGAGACGGCGAAGCAGAAGCTGAAGACGCTGCCGAGGATGGAGCGGGCCGGGATCAGGCTGGCGACCGCGTTCCGGGTCGTGTTCGACACCACGAGCGAGCAGGTCGACACCGATACGGGGGTGATCAGCCCGCCGGAGGTGGCGACGCTGACGGCGATGTGGGAGCGGATCGAGGAGGTGGTGCCGCGTGAGGAGCTGGCCGCCGCGATCGCCGCGTTGTTCGAGCTGGCGCCGCCGATCGACTCGGACGCAGACGAGGCATGGCGGACGATGCTGGTCACCCGGTTCCCCACCGTACGGCCGTTCCTGGCGCTCCTTGTCCAGGTCGTCGACTTCGGCGCCACCCCGGAGGGCCTACCGGTCCTCAAGGCTCTGAAGTCGCTGCCCGATCTGATGGGGCGCAAGAAAGTCGGACCCGACGAGATCGACACGTCCCTGCTGGTGGGCTCGTGGTGCCGACTGGTGTTGAGTGCGCCGCACCTGGAGGCGGGCACGGTGGACTGGAAGGCGTACGTGTTCTGCGTGCTGGAGTCCTTCCATCGGCTGCTGCGCCGGCGTGAGGTGTTCGCAAAGAACTCCTCGAAGTGGGGTGACCCTCGGGCGAAGCTGCTGGACGGCGAGGCCTGGGAGCAGGTCCGCCCGACCGTGCTGGCTTCCCTGAGCCTGCCCGGCGAGGCAGGTGAGCACCTGGCGGCGCGGGCCGCGCTGCTGGACGGCACCTACCGGGAGGTCGCCGGGCGGGTGCCGGCGAACTCCCAGATCGTGTTCGACGACGACGGACGCCTGCACTTCGCAGCCCTGGAGCCGGAGCCCGAACCCGCCTCCCTGACCGACCTGCGGAAGGCGGTGGAGGCGATGCTGCCCTGCGTCGACTTCATGCCCACGCCCTGTCGTCCCGCTCCCACGCCCTGACCCAACTCCGAGAGGACCGCCACGCTAGCTGCCCTGGAGTCGTTGGGCTCCGCATGACGACCATCGCGATGACCCAGGCTTTGGAGCGGGACGCCCTCGTTCTCCTCGCCGAGTACGACGCGGGCTCCTGGCGGCCGACCGTCGGCGAGCATCTGCTCGCCGAGGGGCTGGCGCGCTCCCCCTGGGACGGCACCGTCTTCCGCGCCGCGCTGCGGAGTCTGACAGATGACGTCGGGGGCGGCCGCCTGGTCGACGTTCTCGCCCCAGCGGCACCGCTACTGGAGTCGGTCGATACATCCGGTGCCCGGCCGGCACTGCTCGCGGTGCGCCAGCTGCTGGACGCCCTCGCCGCCGACGCGGCTTCCCTGCTGAACCAGGACGGGTGAGCCGATGTACACGAGCGTCTAGCAGCCCAGGTTGTCGGGCAGGCACGCCGGTCATCGTACGGCGCGGCAGGCGGGCGACGACGGGGTTGGGCGTCTTGCCGTAGCCCCGTTTACCGAAGATCTCGTTGTCGTGCCGGGTGCCGTCGATCCGGTTGTTGCGGATGTCGTTGGCCATATCCGTCGCGGCCAGGTGCGAGGTGACGTCGAAGGCGTCGTTGCCCACGACGCGGCGCAGGATCTCCTCGTTGTCGTTGGCCGGCACCTCCACGACAGCAGCCGGGGCGCCGGGCTTCCACTCCCGGATCAGGTGCGGCAGGCGCAGCAGGGCAGGTCCTGCCCGGAGAGGGCTGCGACGTCGCCCCAGTCGGCTTCGTACTCGATGCCCGGGTGCGCGGTGTCGGCCGCGACCAGCGCCGGACCGCGGAAGCTCATGTCCCCGTACAGGGCGCAGACGGTGACGACGCCGTCCGGGTTGCCGCCGCCGGCTACCTCGGTGGCGACGTCGGTGGCGACCTTGCGGTCATCGCAGTGCACGATCCGGATCACGCCAAGGGCGGTGTGCCAGTCCAGCGCCGGCCCGCGCACCGTGTCCTTGTAACCAGCCCACCGGCCGGGCGGCAGGTCCTCGGGAAGCGGGCACAGCAGCACGGCGCCGCGACGGGCGAACTCCGGCGTGTGGGCCACCCACCGGTAGACCTGGAAGCCGTCCCAGACCTCCTCGGGCTCTTTCTTCCCGCCGAAGGCCGCGAACGGATCGTGCGGCGGCTCGGTCGGCTGCGGGAAGTCGTCGTACTCCCTCACCAGCCGCCACAGTCCGAAGGATTTGACGCCCAGCATCTGCCGGACTTCTGCCCTGGCCAGGTAGCGCAGGGCGCGGCTGGACAGATCGATAGCGGACGGGTAGACAGAGCACGAGAAAGCTTCTGGCGGACTTGTGATCTTGGTCGTGCACCCGTCTACCAGGAGCTTTCTTCATCTCCGCCGCTGGGGCCGCACGCCCAACCTCCCGACAGGTCACAACAGTTCAGTACGTCAGCCACTCCCTGTCGGGGATCAAGTCCTCGATCCATTCCTGGCCTCGCATGGCCCACTGAGGTGCAAGGAACACTGGGCGACAGCGGGCGTGGTTTCCGTTCTGCTGGCAGCGCAGGACCAATCCCAGGCTGAGGAGATACGGCTCTCCGCGGGGCCCGAAGCGCAGGCCATCGACGTACTCGGGCAGCGTCGGATCCTCAAGTGTTGACGCGATCTTCTCGATCCAGGGTTCGAGTTCCAACGGCAGCCGACCAACCAGAGGGACACCGTCGAGGCTGACCTGCGGGCCCCGGCAGGCGTCGACGGCTACTGCAGCCAGGGTCTGCGTCTCCTGGTCGTAGTAGGTGTCGATACCGACCCCTTCGAAGGGAAACCAGCGCGCGTACTTCCTGGTGTCCCATGCCATGATCGGCTCTCCCAGAGCGGCTGAGACTTCCTCCCTGCTCTGACCGAACCGTATGGGCCCCACGGACTTCAATGGGACCCATGTCCACGCAGGACGCTCCCCGTCCCGGAGGAACCTTTCCGCCCACCAGACCAACGAACCCACCCCTGATCGAAACGTGCATGCAGGAAGCATTCTCGCAACGCCTGCTGCAGACGGCACCAAACGTTTGCCCCGGGGCCCGTTCCAGAAATCTGAAACGGGCCCCGGGACGGCGTGCGGATCGGAAGGCCGAGCACCCCCGCGGGCGCGGGGACGACTTCACGGTACCCGTGGACTCCGAGTAACCCTCACGAGCACCCCCGCGGGCGCGGGGACGACACTTGCTGACCTGCAGGCTTGTCAGGGGGGAGGCCGGTTTTGCTTCACCTCGTTTCCGGGGTGTGAGGAGCGGCTGCCGTCTCCCCGAGGGCGAGCCATAAGGGTGAGGCCGTCGAAGTCGACGGGTGTCCAGCGTTCGCGGCCAGCGGTACGTACTGCCCAGCCTTGCTCGGTCTGGACGGGTTCGATCATGACGGCTTGGCCGTTGCCTACGCGGTCGGTGAGAAGGTTCCACAGGCGGTCGCGGATACGAGTGTTGGGCGTGCCGATGTAGACGCCTGGGGCTGCTTCGACGAACCAGCGGGTGAGGTGGCCGCGAAGGCCTGGTGGCGCCGCGATCAGGATCACGACCGTGGTGCCCGAGCTCATTCGTTCGCTCCCCGTTCTTTGTCGTCTTCCTTTTCCGGGGTCGGCGGGATGACGTCGATGTGATGGTCCGTACTGAAGGGGTCGCTCCAGTTTCGGCCGGCGCTGACCACGGTTTCGCCTTCGTCCCACAGGCCTGAGGACTCGGTCTCGGGCAGGTGGCCTCCGTCGGGCACGAGGAGTTGTTTGATGTCGGTGACGATGCGGGCGAGGAGTTTGTGCTCGACGACGGCGTCGCGGAGGGCTGTGCGGGCGTCGCGTTCTGTGGTGAGGCCTTTGGCGGTGAGGTCGAAGGCGAGCGGGATGGTGAACTCGGCTTTGTAGAGGTCGGCGATGTCCAGGACGAATGACAAAGCGGATCCGGTGTGGACGAAGCCGAGAGCGGGGCTGGCGCCGATGCCGGTGATGACCGCGTGGCAGATGCCGTAGAGGGCCGAGTTGGCGGCGGACAGAAGGCGGTTGACGTCGTCGCCGGCGGCGAAGGCGTCTCCGGCCTTGTACTCGCGCTTGGTCCAGGGGACGCCGGTGCGTTCGGAGTGGTGTGCGTAGAGTCTTCGGACGCGGGTGCCTTCGCGTCCGCGGAGTTGCTGGAGGGTGAGCGCGGAGGTGTCTTCGCCGGGGAAGCGCAGGTCGTACATGCGGCGCGCGACGGTGACCCGTTCCTTGGGCCGGGTGACGAGCCATGCCTGCCGCAGCTGGAGCTGTGAGCCGCGGGCGGTGCTGAGCCCGGAGGCGTACAGGCGGACTCCTTGTTCGCCGACCCAGCACACCGAGGTGGCGGAGTCAGCGAGCAGGGTGACGGCGGCGTGGGTGATGCGGCTGCCGGGACCGATGAGGAGCACGGCGAGGTAGGCGGCCGGTACGTGGACGATGCGGGCTTTGTTGATCAGGACGATGGCGTTGTCGTCCCGGTCGATGTGGCAGCGTTCGACGTACAGGCTGGAGACGCGGTCTTCGATTCTGTGGACGTCTTGGGGACCGGTGCGCCACCAGGGCTCAGGCATGGGGTGCCTCCGGTGGGAGCGGGGCGAGGGTGAGCAGGCCTTGCCCGTAGCCCTTGGAGGGGCCGATGCCGCCCAGCAGAGCGGCCCGCAGTGCCTCGGGGTCCGTCACCCGGAGCCTTCCCTGGAAGGTGGCGCTGGAGAGGGTGATGCGGGGGCCGTTGCTGCTCTTGGCGAAGCGCAGGGTCTCCCGGGCGATGAGGGAGACGGCGGGTGCCGGCTCGGCGGGCGGCCCGTCTGGGGCGGAGGGTTCTAGGTCGATGGTGGGGCCGGTGCGGGCGGCGGGGATGGTGAAGCCGTGGCGTTCGGCGCGGGCGAGCAGCCAGGCGAGCTGCTGTGCGGCGGTGCGGTGTGCGACGCGGAAGCCGCGCTGCTTTTCGTGTGTGTCGGCAAGGGCTTTGAGGCGCTGGGTCTGCTGTTCGCTGGGTTTGTCGGGGCGCTGCACGGTCTGGACGGGGTTGGCGGTGAGCCGGAAGGCGAACTCGCGGCCGCGGGTGAGGCGTTGCAGCAGGGGGGTGTAGTCGGCGATGAGGGGTTCGGCTCCGTCGGCGTCCGGCCAGCCGGCCTGTTCCACCAGGTGTTGCCAGGAGGGTCGGTTCTCGGTGAGGACGAGGATCTCGGCGCGGTGCGGGGTGCTGTTTTCCAGGCGCCACAGCACGCGTTCGGTGACGGGCTGGATGGCGAGGCCGCCCAGGACGGCGGCGTGCAGCCGGTGGGGGTTGGCCAGCAGGGAGACGGCTGCCCGGCGGCGGGGGTTGAGGGCGATTTTCGACAGGTACGGCAAGGGGTCACCAGCCCAGGAGAGCGAAGGGGTCGTGGCCGGGCTCTGTCCGGTCGGCGCGGTCGTCGGCCTGGTTGTTCGATGCCTGGCCGGTGGGCAGGTCGATCCACAGGTGCCGGACGGTTCGCTGGCCGAAGACGGTGCCGGTCTTCAGGTCGTAGGTGTCGGGGACATCCGCTGCCGTCAGGTCGCCGGCCGGGTCCTCGACGGTGGCTTCCAGCGTGACCTTGGGCCCCCGGAAGCGGGCGCGGTGGTGTGTGGAGGCCTGCCAGGGGAGGCTGGTGAGGGCCTGTGGCAGTTCGGCGTCGGGGTGCAGGCCGAGACTCACCGGTCCGGTCGGCGGGCAGGACCGGCGTCCCAGCGAGAGCGGGTAGACCGGGTTGCGCACGGCGTGTTCGAGCCGCTCCAGCAGTGCGGTGGGGCCGCGCAGGGCGGCGGTGAAGACTGCGTCCTGGAGGTAGTAGCGCTGGGTGACTCCGGTGTACTTGGCTGGGCCGGTCTTCTTCTGCAAGCCTTTGGCGTCGACCTTGGCGGCCGGCAGGGGAAGACCGCGGTGGTCGCTGACGGTGTGGTAGTCGCGCAGCAGCGTGCCGGGCTGGTCGACGCGTACGCCCAGGCGCAGCCCGAGCAGGTCGGTCAGGGAGGCTTCGCGACGGCGGCCCTCGGCTGCCGCGAGCAGGCCCAGGACGCCGGACTTGGTGGGCTCGGGGCGAGAGTCGCGGCGGTTGTAGCGGGAGGGGCCGCCCCAGGACTGCAGGGGGGCGGCCAGCCGCAGGGCGAATACGGCCATGTCACTCATCGCTGAGCGGCCTCTTCCTCGGCCCGCGTCCGCTGCGCGGGGATCTCCCCCTCGGCCAGCCAGGCGCCGACCAGGTCGCCGACCTCGTCAAGGAGGCTCTGGAAGGGCAGCGAGGGGCCGAAGGCGTCGGTGAGCTTGTCGCCTTCGAGCGCGTACGTGGCCAGGGTCCGCAGAGGCACGGTGCCCCAGCTCTCGCCGACGGTCCTGAGCTCGGCGGCCAGGGCGGCGGCGGACTCGGCGGCCAGGCCCTGGTGCCCGGTGACGGGCTCTTCGAAGGCGGAGACGAGATTGACGGGCTGGTCGGTGCGGACGGTGACCAGGACCAGGTGGGGCAGGGTGCGGTGGGCGAAGGAGTTCTGGTGGCCTGCGGGCATGGACCGGGTGAAGGCGTCGATGAACCGGACGGTGGCGTCGCGGGTGGCCTCGGCGGAGGTGAGGTTGTCGCGCAGCTGGTGGGCGCCGAGGACGGCGTAGCGGTAGAGCGTGGAGGAGTTGAACTCCACGGTACCGATCATGCCGGCTCCGCTGTCCTCGGTGTTCTCGTCGTCGACGGCGGTGTAGTAGTCGAACTCGGTGCGCACCGCGTGGGTGGACAGGGCGTGCGCGACCTGGACGGCGGCGTCGACGTTCAGGTCCTTCAGATCGGCGACCATCCGGCCGAAGAGAGCGACCTCCGCGGGATGCCCGGTCGCCAGGGCGGAGACCACGGGCAGCTTGCCGGCCTCCTCCTGGAGTTCCTTGTCGGGCAGCGCCGCCAGTTGCGCGGCCCGCCCGTCGAGCAGACGGACAAGGTCATCCAGCTGGCGCTTGCCGAAGAAGAGGAGGTATGCGGACTGCTCCTCCTTCTTGGCCGACTTCTTGATACCCAGCGGCTCCAGCAGCGCGGCCGCCAGGCGGTCGGCCTGGGCGGTCTCGAGGCCGGCACCGCCGTCGCTCTCGGGCCGGGCGAGACGCTCGGCGAGCAGGGCGGCGATCCGCTTGGTACGGGTGGCGCGGTCGGCCGGCGGTTCGGAAGCGGCGAACTCCATCCGG
>NZ_BAAASM010000060.1:49848-69270 GCF_039532885.1 Streptomyces nogalater
GTGCCGGAGTCATCCCGGTTGATATTGGACGGCGGGACGCTCTGCAGGATGTGGACCTCGACGAACAGGTTGGGCTGAGACATGAGGAACTCCTTGGCAAGGTGAGTGCCGCACGGTAGCGGCGGCACCGGAAGTGGGGGCGGCGGCACAGCGGCCACACCCGGAAGGTGAGAAAGCAGGAAGCAGAGCGCAACGGACCGGCGGCCGGTGCTGTCAGGACCGCGGACGCAGGAAGAGGGTCAGGGCTGCTGTACGGCCTCGCGGCGGAAGTCGCGGTCCCATCCACTGCGCAGGCGGGATGGTGCCTGTGGCCGCTTGGGGTCGTCCCAGTCACGCAACGCCCTGCGCACTAGGGTGTAGTCCAGGCCGATGTCGGCCTGCCGCAGCAGGGGCACGAGACTGCGCAACTGATGGGCCAGTTCATCGGAGTCGAGGGAGGTGAGCAGCGCGCCGAGGCGGTTCTCCAGTGCTGTCCGGTCCCCGTCGTTCCGGGCGAGGAGGAGCCGGCACGCGGTACCCGGGCTGACCCCGGGGGCGTGCATGACCTTGCTCCGGCCCTGCTGGTGCAGGCCGAACAGGGCCAGCGCTGCGTGCTCGGCGCTCAGGTCCCGGGTGAGAGCACCCTTGGTGCGCAGCTCACTGCCCATCCGGGTGCGGTAGAAGGTCCACAGGGCAGGTACCGTACCGGCCTCCCGGCCCAGCCCGGACCGAACAGCCGCCAGTTCGGCACCCGCCTCGGCACGCCTGGGATCGAAGCCGGCCCAGTACCACCCCTCCGCATCCCGCCCGGCCGCTTGGGCTTCCCCGTCCGGCGTCAGGGGGTCGGTGTACTGCAGGCCCCAGGCGCGCAGCACCCGGCCGTGGTGTGGCGTCAGCCAGTCGCACAGGTCACGGTGCAGCCGCGTGTAGTCCAGGCCGATGTCCGCCTGGCGCAGCAGAGGCACCAGGCCGCGCAGGTGGTGGACCAGTTCGTCCAGGTCCAGGGCGGTCGCGGCGGCGGTCAGCCGCCGGGTGACCGCAGCCGCGACACGGTGCTCGTCGGCGATCGTCAACCGGCGCCCGGAGCCCGCCGCGGCGTCTGCCGCGAGCTCGGCCCGCAGGGCGCGGCACGCCGTGCCCAGGCCGAGGCCCGGCCGGTGGGCCGGCCGCGCCATGCCGCTCTGGTGCAGGCCGAATAGGGTCAGGGCGGCATGCTCGGCCAGGTAGGCGCGGGGCAGCACGTCGGAGCTCCGCGCGGCGTCGGTGAGTTCCACCCGGTGCAGGTATCGCATCCCGGCGACGGTGCCCGGCTCACGGCCCAGACCGTCCCGCAGGGCACGCAGGCCCCGCTCCGTCCCCACCGCAGGCCGAGACTGGGCCGCGCTGCGCTGTTCGGCTGGCGCGCCCCACTCGCTGGTGATCTCTTCCCAGAAGTACGCCCGGTAGGTTCGGCCGGTCGCCGTCCTTGTGGTCTTCATGCCGCCTCTCCCTCGGCCGGTACGGCATCGGCGAGCCGGGTGAGGATGTCACCGAGCTTCTTGTGGAACAGCCCGGCCGCCTTGCCGCTGCGGAAGACGACCTCCTTGCCGTTCACCTTCTCGGTCCGCCCGACCACAGCGCGGGGCGGAACGGCCGCCAGCAGACCATCCGCCTCCCGCAGGGCCGCCCGCCGCAGCGTGACCTCCCACGCCTCCCGCGCCCGCTCCAGCATGTCGTAGTCCTCACCGATGGTCCGCAGACCTGCGAGCAGCCGCCGCATCCTGCCGTCGACCGCGTGCAGGAACCGGGCCGAGGGCCGCTCCCCCTTGTCCCGCGGGAGCGGCTCCCCGCCACTGGCCCGCCGCAGATCGGCGTGGAGACCGTCCAGCGCCCGTGCGACCCGGTCGGCCTGCTCCACACACTCCAGGATGGCCGTGCGCAGCCAGTCGTCATCGGCGAGGAGGGACGCCACCGGCAACGGCATGCTGTCGGCGACCGCGTTCTCCACCACAGCCGACTGGTTGCCGTACTCCAGACCGCAGACCTCAACCCCCAGAGCGAAGTCACCGGGCAACTGGCGGTAGTCCAACAACTCACCCGTCTGCCGCAACAGCTGCGACGTGTACACCCCGTCGCCGTCCAGTGGCAGCGCCAGTGCCAGCAGCGCTCCGAGGCCCTGCCACGCGGCACGGCCCGGGGTGTGCCGGCGCGGACGCCGGGCCGGCTGGCCCGCCTTCGGCTTGGCCGTGTGGTTCCACGCCGTGTGCAGCTCCTCCTGCGGCGTCAGGGCGAGCCGGTCCCCGGCACACACGACCACCTGCCGCACACGCAGCCCGTTCTCGGTCTCGGCGGGCATCAGCCGGATCCGGCGGGACTGGAAGGTGAGCAGATCGAGCAGCCCCCCGGCGGGGCGCACCGACCACTCGGGTCCGGCCGGCGACTTCGCGGCGGCGGAGTCCGGGCGCTCGTCCCACGCCCACTGCGGCCGGTCACCCGCAGCCAGCCCGTCGGCCCGCACAGGCGTGTTCAGCAGCAGCGTCTCGTACAAGGTCCGGCCGGTCGGCATGATCACGCCGAACTGACCCAACGGCCCTGTCGGATTGCCCGTCGTCTTGCCGTTCTTGGCCTGCCCGTCACCGACCGCCCCCGTCTTGATGGCCGCAGTGTCCCAGCAGTGCGCGTGCAGCAGCCACAGCGCCGCCTGCCCGGGGGGAAGGTCCAGGTGATCGGCCTCACTCAGGGCGCTGAACAGCGGCACGTTGTTCCCCGACGCCACCGACGGGATCAGCAGCGTGGACGGCTTGGTCTCACCGTTGAGCGCCGACAGACCCGCGACCTGAGCAAAGGGGCGTTCCGAAAAGAGCCGGAACCGGTCCCCATAGCGGGGACCGAGGTAGTCGGCGAGCTTTTCCTTCTCCTGGTCCGAGAAGCCGCCCTGCGCGAACCGTTCGCCCCATTCTCCACGCGTCCGCGGTAACCCCAGCGCGTCGAACACGACGGGCAGCAACACCTGACGCAGCACAGCGGGCAGCATCGTCGGCACCGGCAGATCCAGCCGCCGGACAGCGTCCGCACCGAACAGCACGTCGAGCAGGCCGGTCTCCCGCCGCTCGCCCTCCACGCCGACGACAGGCAGCCACGCTCCCCTGACCAGATCCTCGTCCGGCCCCATGATCCCCTCCCATGAACAAACCAACTCGCCTACAAAACAGGCGAGTTCACTGCCTCGTGCGGATGACCACCGTGGCACAGACCGATGGCGGTTCGCGTGGTTTCTTGAGATTTATGGCGAAAAAGAGTGAACATTGGTGCTTCAGATGAACGGGCGAGCGAACTGTCAGCACGGGCCGCACTCGCCGGTCCCGACACCATCACGGCGCTCCACTTAGGCATCGCAACGGCCCCGCTCACAGGGCACCCGGCGTCGCGCCAAACGCTCGCTCGTCACGCTCAGGCCTGCTTGACCAGCAGTCCCTCGACGTCGTCGTAGGAGACGCGGGCACCCCCCAGGTCCGCCCACCCGTCTTCCAGCACCAGAGCGGGGGCGTACCGCAGCCACGGGTGATGCGCCCACCCCGGAAGCGGCCTCAACTGCTCGGCTTCCGCCGACAGGCCGACCGGCAAGCGGACGCAGCCACCCAGCAGCCGCTCTACCACCGCCTCGTCCGGAACCTCCCCATGCACACCGAGCCGCGTCCCGTCCCACGCCGTGTAACCGCCCGTGACGCGGTGCACGATGACGACCTCGACGCTACGGGCACCATCGCGCACCACCGCATCCAGATCCTCTTCGGCGACGGCGCTGCTGCCCCCGTAGTGCAGCCCCTCCAGGGTCACCGTCCCCCACTCACGGGGCCGGGTCAGCAGCAACTCCTCCGCGCACGCCCGGCGTTTTTCCTCCTTCGCCCGCCAGCTGGCCCGGGCAGACGGCTCGCCCCACTCCTTCGGGCAGACGTCCTCGTCCCCGTACGCCCGCGCCACCAGACCAGGCACATCCACCGGAATACTCCAGGTACCCGAACCGGTGACCTCAGCGGCACCGGCGCCCGGCAGCGGGCCGGCGACCTCGGCGACCAGCGCCGCCGCACGCAACAAAGGCCACACCTCGTAGATCTTCATCGACGCTGGCAGGAATCGGGGCTTTCCCGAGGCTCCGGCGGCCACGCCGGTCACCAGGACCCGCGGCACCGCGTGCACGGACGGACGGCGCGTCCCCGCATGCCGGTGAAGACGGCCGATCCGCTGCAGCAGCAGATCCACCGGGGCCAGATCCGTGATCAGCAGATCCGCATCCACATCGAAGGACTGCTCGGCCAACTGAGTCGCGATCACCACCATCCGCTCAGGCCGCGCATCACCCGCCCGAGGCCCCATGGCCCGCAGACACTCCTCCGTCCGCTCCGCGCGGTGAGCGGTACACAACCGCCCATGCAGCAGATGCAGCACCCCATCGAAACCGCCCTCGCGCAGCCCCCGGTAGACGGCCTGAGCCCGGTCCACCTGGTTGACGACGACCAGGACGACTCCGCCCCCGGCCACCGCCTTCCGCGCCGCCTCCGCGACGACCGCCCCGTCAACGTCCGTGTCCGGCAGCCACTCGATACGGGTCGGCACCGGCTCCCGCCACGACGGCACCACCGCACGAGAGCTGTTCACCACCGGCCGCCCCTCCACAGCGAACGCCGCGGTCACGCAGGGATACCCGGCCGGCTCGGGCACCGGCTGATCCACATCCGCCGAGCCCACCGCCCCGGACAGATACGCGTTCACGAACGCCTGCCGCTGTGCCGGGGGCAACGTGGCCGACAGCAGTACCACCGGCACCCCGGCCTGGCCCAGCCACCGCAACGCCTCCAGCAGGAACTGCCGCATGTAGACGTCGGCGGCATGCACCTCGTCCACGATCACGACCTTGCCCATGAGACCGGCGAACCGCAGCATCACATGCCGGGTACGCGTCGCCGCATACAGCAGGTGATCGACCGTACCCACGACGAACGGCGTCAACAGCCCCCGCTTCGGCCCCAGGAACCACACCGGCGGCCCACTGCGCTCAGCCCGAGCATCCCCGCCGCCCGTACCGGCCGGCCAGCCGTACTCGTCGTCCTCGTCGATCGCCCCGAAGTCATCCCACGGACTGACCGACCCGGCACCCGCCGGACGACTCTCCTCCCAGATCTGCCGCCACTGCCGGTTGGAACGCCGCTTACCGTGCAGCAACGCCACCTGCGACTCAAGCTCTGGATCGAAAGAACGCACCCACTCCAACACCTGTTCGTATATCGGATCACTCGTCGCCTGCGTCGGCATCGCCACAAACACACCATCAAGCCCGAAACGCGCCGCAAGAACCTCCGCCGCCGCCAGCGCCCCCTTCGTCTTCCCCTCCCCCATCGGCGCTTCCACCACCAGCAAACCCGGCACCGGCAACGACCACGCCGACTCCACCAGCTCCCGCTGCGACGCACGCGGCACCACACCCAAACGGCCCGACAACGGCACCAACGGCGACGACGGCACCGCAAGACCACCCCAGCCACCCCGGAAACGAAGCCCCCGCCACGCCACCTCCGCCCGACGCCACGCACCGGCCAGCGACACCCCACCCGCATCCGACAGACCCGGAAAACTCCGGTTGTCACTGGCGATCCAGTCCGCCATCACTATCAGCCCCGACAAGGCCAACTGCTCCGCCTTCCTCAACGGCGAAACCGGCCGCACCGCCGCCACATCAGCGAAACCCACCACGCGACTGACCACATCCACCACCACCCGCTGCACCTCCGCCCACGCCCGCCCCCTGCCCAGCGCATCCGGATACGGCGGCCGCAGCGCCCTCACCGACGGAAACGCACCATGGTGGCCCGCCACCAGCGGCCACACCCACCCCACAGCATCCGTGTCCCCCCACTCCTCACGTAACCGCGCCACCAGCAACGCCCCGCCCGCCACGTCATGCCGCCACCGCTTCCCCGCCGGCACCCGCCCCCACGCCAGCCCAGCCGCACGCACAGGAACAGCCTCAGCAGCATCCAGCCCCTGGAACGCCGGACACGCCTTCCCGCAGTCATGGACAGCGCACACCCACATGAACCACGCCCGCCCCCGCCCCCCGCTGATCTCGTTCAGACGCCGACGTAGCGACGGCGCCAGATACCGGTCCCACATCACCCCCGCCACAGCCGCCGTATCCAGCAAATGACCGAGCAGCACATGCGTCCGCCCACCATTACGCGCCGCAGACTTCCCCCACAGCCGCGACACCCGCACCACCGTCTCCTCCGGCACCCCCCACGACCGCATCAACTCCACAACCGACCGCTCGTCCTCCACCGACCAGACCTCCCACCGCCAGCCCTACTCACTGATGACCGGCACCATAGAGGGCAGGACTGACAACGCCTTGAGATCGAGCAGCCAACGCCGCACACACCGGCGGCACATGGAGGCCGGTCGCTAATATCACTGCAGGTCAGCAAGTCCGTCGTCCCCGCGCGAACGGGGGTTGCCCTACACCCGCCGGAAACGAGCGTCGCTGGCTAATGTCGTCCCCGCGTCCGCGGGGGTTGCTCGCGCGGCCTGGTCGTGCTCGACCGACCCGAGGGGTCGTCCCCGCGTGAGCGGGGGTAGCTCGGCGAGGACGGCAGCCCACTCCTCGGCCGTGGCGTCGTCCTCCTGTTCCTTTCAGCGCACGGGCGACGGTGGGCCGGGAGTCGTCTTCGCGCTCGTAGGTGTTGCTCCCGGGTCTCGTGCCGCTGGCCGTACCCTCGTTGGTCGTCCCTGCGCGTGCCGAGCCTTCTGTGGCGCAGCCACCCCAGCACCACGACCGACGTGAATGAAAACGGCTCCCCCAGCTAGCATCGTCCCAGCTCAAGAAGAGTCGTCCCCGCGCGAGCGGGGGTAGCTCGCTGTGGGGTGGCGAGCCCGAGCAGTGGGCGCCGTCGTCCCCGCGCGAGCGGGGGTAGCTCGCCGACGACTGGCCGCTGATGTTCCAGCCGGGGACGACCATCCAGTACCTCGCGCCTACGAGGACTGGGGCGCGCACGGCACCGTCACCGGTGTGCTCGACGGCGAGAACTACACCGTCGACCTCCTCCCACCCCGCAGCGGCACCGCCGTGTGGGGCCACACCCACGTGACCCGCGTGTGGGATGCCCCGCACACCGCGGTCACCCTGCCGCCCGTCCACCCGGGCGGAACCCTCCCGATTCCCGGGCTGCGGCCGACGTTCCCAGCACGGCGCCCGCTGCCCAGCTCTGTCGTCGGCTCCCTCGACGAGGCCCAGGCCGTGGCTGCCTGGCGCCCGGAATGCAGCCTCTACGGCGACCCGGAGGGCTGGGAACCGGTCGGCGAAGGCGCGCACCGAGCCGTCATCCTCAACCCGGCCCGCACCACCGTGTACAAGGTCGAGATGGAGGCCGGCCGCAACCGGCGCGAGCACCGTACCCTCCGGGGACTGCGCGCCCAGGGATTCGCCCACGCTCCACCCACCACGCTGTGGCCTGTGCCCTGCCCGTACGGCACCGGCTGTGACATCGAGGTCCTGGCGATGCCGTACCTACCCAACGACGGCACCGCACCACATGCCTCGTACCCCCGCGCTGGAGTGGTCGACCTCAACCCGACGAACGTCACCGTCTGCCGCAATCGGTACTGGCTGATCGACGCCAGCGGCCTGTGAAGGGGAGAGGCGGAAGACGGTGTCCTGCGGCATGACCCATGGGCCTTCTGGCGACCACCTGGCGCGGGGAGTTGCTCTGACGGTTGTGGTAGGGAGCGGTCCCGGCGCAACAGCGCGACCAACAGCCCGGCAGCATTTTGGCAGCAGAAGGCCTGTGCTGCGAGGGACGTGGCGTTTCGCACCCTCGGCGCCGGCGCGGGCGGCGGTCTACACCCGGGCAGGAAGAAGGGCGTGCCCCGTTTGCTGCGGGCGCGCCCGCTCCCCGGTGCGCCCCCAGGCCGCCGACGCTTCGATGGCGCGTACCGGAGCGATGCGGCTACGACTCGCTCGCAACTGCACTCCCCAGCGCCCGCCGCCGGGCCGTGGCCAGGGCCAGTTGGCCACCGAGCACTCCAAAGACGCGCGGACCCTGCAGGTCTGGACCGCGCGGGCTGTCACGCGCAGCCGGCCCGACGGGGTGCCGGCCCGCGCTCGGCGTGTCATTCGACCAGCAGACGCCAGTAGGAACTGTTGACCGATCGGATCACGCAAGGACCCCTTCCCCCTGCCGGGAACCGGCAGCGGTCACGGGGCGGCTTCGCGCCACCCCGGTCCCGGCCGCCGAGCCGGCCTCCCGCGCCGCGGTGACGTCCGCCCACCGGCGAACCCGTCCCCGAGCGGCGTGGTGCGGACGGGAGCCGGCCACGCGATCCGGCCAGCGGAGAAGCTGACTTGAACGCATTCGAACAAGCCTTTCGGAATTGACGGGAACCCGGGCCGCGGGCAGCCTTGCAGCGGAAAAAACCGGCCTGTCGAGAGGGGCGGAAAATGACAGACGGAAACGGGAAAGCCGCCGACGAGCCTTACGTGATCCGCGGGCGGGGAAAGGACAAGGCTCCCCCGGGCACCTTCGCGCTTTTCGCCGACATCAACTACAACGTGGGCGGGCCACGGGACAAGATCCTCGTCATTCCCGCCAAAGGCACGGCCAACAACTTCAGTGATTACGGGTTCGACCAGAGTGACGACGGCGTGAGCTCCGTCGTCAACGACACCGGCCACGACAACATCCTCTTCACCCGCACGAACCAGGGTGGCAGCCGGCTGCCCGTCAAGGCCGGCACGTCGATCGACGACATGACGAAGCTGCCGCTGGCGGGCAGCCCGACCAGCACCTGGAACGACCAGGCGCAGTCCGCCCTCGCCTTCGCCGAGCCGGTACCGCTTCCGGTCTTCACCACCCCCGCGGCCGGCGCGCAGACCGAGAACCGCCGCCAGTCCGTCCAGGGCACGGCCGCTCCCGATGTGCAGCAGGTGCTGCTCTGGGACGGCGCCCGGCAGGTGGGGGCCCTGCCGGTCAAGGACGGCACGTGGGAGTACACCCCGGACACCGACTGGCCGCTCGGGCAGCACGACCTCGCCGCCGTGGCCGTGCGTGACGACGTGACGTCGGGCAAGGCGTACCTGCGCTTCTACGCCACGCTCCCGAGCCCCGTCGTGGACATCAGGTCACCGCGGAACGGCGCGGAAGCCGACACCGGCGTCTCCGTGGACGGCGTCGCCTTCAACGCCGATTCCGTGGAGCTGACCGAGGGCGGCACGAAGCTCGGCAGCGCCCGGGTGAACGGTCAGAACTGGTCCTTCGTCCACGAGGGCGGATGGAGCCCGGGACGTCACACGGTGACGGCGAAGGCCGTGCGTGGCGGCCAGGAATCGGCACCGGACACCGTGACCTTCACCGCGGCGAAGAAGAATCTCACCGTCGACTGCGCGTTCAACTCCAGCTGGCAAGACTGGGAGACGCAGAAGTACATCTACTCCTACGACATCACCCTGTACGCCGGTGAATCCGATGTCCGGCACTGGAATGTCGGATTCGGTCAGCTGCCGGTCGGGTCGGTGCTCTACAAGGAGTTCACCAATACTTTCTGGGGGATGATCGTCGAGGACGGTTCCCACGGGGATGTCCTCCTCGGCTCGCCCCCCGAAGGGGTCCACGTCGTCCCGAAGGGCGGCAAGCTGGTCATCCGTGTCCTCGTGCTCTACCCGGCACAGGACGACTCGCACAAGCACCTCTACGCCCTCTTCGCCAAGTCCCTGTCCCAGTAGTGGGCCGGGCCCCGCCGGGGCGGACGACCGCCGGCCCGCGCGGAGTCCGTGTGTTCACAGCCCGAGCCGGACGGGCCTTGCGGGGGGACCGGCGGAAACCAGTGCCGTCAGGCGAGACGCGAGGTCGCGCGGGGAGAACAGGTCGGTACCGGTGTAGGCGGCGATCTCGTCCGGGTGCCACCACTCCACAGCGGTGATGTTCTCCCCGGCGAGCCGGTCGTCGCGCAGGGTGCTGCGCGTTTCGAACGCGGCCGTGCGCACGAGGAAGTAGTCGTTCACGACACCGTCGTAGCCCTCGGCGTGCCCGGGGGCCACGACTTCCTGGTGCCAGACGTGCGGCGGTGGCGGATCGGCCGGGACGGCGAGACCGACCTCTTCGCGCAGTTCGCGGTCCAGCGCGGCAAGCGGCGTCTCGCCCGGCTCGATCCCTTCGCCGGGAGTCGCCCACACCACCGTTCCTGTCGCTCCCCGAACCGTGAACCGGCAGAGCAGGATGCGGGCGTCCTCGTCCAGAACGATCCCGCGCACCACGTGACGCAGCTTCACAGACGCCATCCGCCAACCCTACGGCGCCGCCCCGCCCCTTCCCGCAGGCGGTCACGTGGCGGTCGCGCGTTCGACGGCGGGGGTGAAGACCGTGCGCCGCACGAAGACCAGGGCGACCAGGAGCGCCGCGGCGCCGCACCCGCACGTCAGCAGGAAGGCGGAGCGGAAGCCGGAGCGCTGGGCCAGCTGCCCCGCGGCGACCGCGGCCATGCCCTGCCCGCCTATGAGGGCACTCACCAGCAGGGCCATGGTCTCGCTCATGCGGTGCGGCGGGGCCACGCGTTCGGCGAGGGAGAACACGGCGATGAGGTGCGGGGCGACGGCCAGGCCGATGGCGGCGATGACGACCGTCACGCCCGCGAAGCCCTCCACGGCCGGCAGCGGGCACAGCAGGATCGTCTGGGCCGCGATGGCCAGCCGAAGGCGGGTGGTCAGGGTCGTCCCGGCGGTGCGCACAGTGATGGCGATGCCCGCCAGCGCGCTGGTCACGGCCATCGCGCCCCAGATGAAGCCCGCCGCTCCCGCGTCGCCCAGGTGGTCGGCCAGGGCACTGACACCGGCGTTGGCGCTGCCCCAGATCATCCCCTGCAACAACGCCATGAGCAGGAGGATCACCAGAGCCGGCGACAGCAGCGGCCCACCCGAGCGGCGAGCGGGCCGCCTGCCCGGCGGAGCGGTGGGGTGAAGGGCGAACAGCACGCCGAACACCGCGATGAGCGTGCCCGCGAACACCATCGGAGCCACCGGGTGGATCGCGACGACAGCCATGCCGGCGAGCGCCGGCCCGGCGATGAAGCTGATCTCGTCGACGGTGGTGTCGAAGGACAGCGCGCGGAGCGTCAACTCCTCCCGCTTCACGGCCGGACCGGCGGGCAGGCCGTCGATCAAGGATATCCACCGGCTACGCGAGAGCGGCCCGATCTGGGGCACCGTCAGGCCCACGCCCGCAGCGGCGACGGCCGCCGTGACCGCGGACCAGTCGTTCAGGACCGCGGTCAGGAGGAAGGTGATGGCGGCCGCGTTCGCCAGCGAGGCGGCCAGCACGACCGGCCGGTGGCCGCGCCGGTCCGCGAGGCGTCCCAGGAGCGGGCCGCTCAGGGCCTGGCCGGCCAGCAGCGTTCCGGCCGTGACCCCCGCACGGCCGATGCCGTCGAGTCGGGTGAGCATCAGCAGGGTTGCCGTGGGGCAGATCGCCGCGGGCAGGCGGGCCAGGAACGACACGGCGGGCAGGGCCGGCCCCGCTAGGGCGAAGACGGCGCGGAAACCCGCGAGTACGGGCATGGAATCTCCGGAGTGGTGTGCGGCCGGACAGTGGCCCGTGCGGCGTGCGGATGCCCGGGCTTCGGTTTCTTTTCTCGGGTCGGGGGTTCGGTCGTGCCGATTCCGAGTGAGGACGTTAGCCCTGAGCGGGCGTCGGCGGATTGAGTGCGAACGTACTGTCTCGGCTCCTGGACGAGCATTGGACGATCACCCAAAACAGGGGCGAGGGCGGCGTACCGGGTTCGTCGTTTGCGTGGGTGCCACGATCACCGCGGCCGTGTGTTGACTGTCATCAGCATCTGTCCGGCGTGGTTCGCGCATCGGGGAAGAACGCGCGGCCGGGTCTTCGCCGGCAGATCGTGGTCGCCGCGGGGGTTCGAGCACCAGAAGGGTGATCTCTTTCTGTCACTCCTTTTTCCGGCTGCGAAACCTGGCCACCTTTCCCCTGACGCGCCGCAGCACAGCAGCCGCCCTGACCGCAGGGCCCACAGCAAGCTGAGGAAGGCACACAGCCATGTCAGAAAGTGCGACGACGAGCGCGATCCGAGACGAGCTGGCCGGATACATCCGCCAGGGCGTCATCCCGCCGTTCAACTACGCGTACCCCTCGCGGTCCGCGTACCGCCCCCTGGACGGTTCCTGGAACATCCAGAGCATCTGGGCCGAGGACCTGAAACGCCACTCGGTTCCCGAACTCAACCTCTACCTGCATGTGCCGTTCTGCCGCTACAAGTGCGGCTTCTGCAACCTGTACACGGTCATTTCCGAGGACATGGACGTGTACGACGCGTACACGGAGGCTCTGTGCACGCAGATCAGGGACCACACCGAGATCATCCAGAGCCGCCGGCTGCGCACCGTCTACATCGGGGGCGGCACACCCAGCCTCCTGAGCCTGCGGCACTTCGAGCGGATCTTCGCCACGTTCGACGAGGTCTACCCCAACTGGCGCAGCACGGTCGAAGAGGTGGCCATCGAAGCCACCCCCGATTCGATCGTCAAGGAGCCCGGCACGCTCGAAGGCCTGATCGCCATGGGTCTGACCCGGGCCAACATCGGCATTCAGTCCCTGGTACCGGCGGAAATCCGCGAAGCCGGGCGCGGCCAGGCCAACGAACGGGTCATCCGAGAGGCGATCGAGATCATCCGGGACAAGCGCCTGCCCAACCTGAGCACCGATCTCATCATGGGATTCGCCGGCCAAACCCCGGAAAGCTGGTGCCACTCGGTCGACGAACTGGTGGCGCTGGCCCCGGAGACGATCAGCACGTATTTCCTGACCGTGCGGCCCGACGCCTGGTTCTCCAAGACCGGCGCCTATCAGTACATGTGGAACCCCGACCTGTACGAGCGCTACGACTACGCCAACGCCGCATTCCGTGAGGCGGGCTACATCCAGGAGTCGAACGTCCGGTACAAGAAACTGGGACGCGGCGGCTATCAGCAGAAGGTTCTCACCTTCCACGGCGTCCCGCTGCTGGGACTCGGAGCCGGCGCACGCAGCTACACCAGTACGGTCGACTACATGGTCGGCGATGTGAAGCCGAGCCTCACCGAAGTCGGGGACTACATCTCGAAGGCACGGAACCATGAACTGACCCCGCAGACCGGTTTCGTCCTCAACGACGAGGAGATCATCCGCAAGCGCCTGGTACTCGACACGTTCGATCTGGATCTGCGCGAGCTGGAGCGCTTCGGATACCGCGAGAAGGCACACCTCTTCGAGCCGGTGCTCGCCGCGGCCGAGGAACTCGGACTGCTGCGCCGGCTGCCCACCGACCGGGTCCAGCTGACACCGGACGGTTTCAAGTACCGGGACATCCTGTCCTGGATGTTCTTCTCGAAGAACGTCATCGATCTCGACCGCGCGTACTACGAGCGGCTGCATCAGCAGAACCGGCGGGCACGCCGGCACATGGGCGGCGAGCCGATCCGCATCTCGGGTCTGAAGACGGTCAACACCTGACGACGCGACCGGCAGGACCGCCCCATCCGCGTGTTCGCCGCACGGCGCCGGTGACCGTGCCCGTCAGACCGGCGTGACCGCGTCCGGCGAGATCGGCCCATGGCCCAGCACACGGTTGCGCGGGTCCTCGGCGAACTCGGCATGACGTGGGGAGCACGCCGTCGTCACACCGTGCTGATCCGGGACGGCTGGCGGGACTCCGGGGTGTTCGGCGTCCTGGTGGACGAGTGGCGCGGGCGGACCACCCCGGATCGCGGGGGAGCAGTCGGCCACCGGAGCCGGACGTCCGATAATGGCGACTGTGATCAACAGGCACCTGCGCGTGGTAATGGCCGAGGACTCCGTCGTTCTGCGTGACGGAATGGTCGAGCTGCTCGGCGCCCGCGGCTGCGAGGTCGTGGCCACCGCCGGTACGGCACCCGAGCTGCTCGCCGCGGTGGCCGCGCACCGGCCCGACATCGCGGTGGTGGACATCCGCATGCCGCCCACCCACACCGACGAAGGCATTCGCGCCGCCGTCGAGATCCGTGCGCGGACCGCCGACGTCGGCATCCTGGTCTTCTCCCAGCACGTCGAGACGGCCTGGGCGGCCAGGCTGCTGGCGGGCGGCGCCGCGGGTGTCGGATACCTGCTGAAGGAACGGGTCGCCCGCACGAGCGAGTTGGTCGACGCCCTGCACCGGGTGGCCGACGGGGGCACGGTGCTCGACCCGGAAGTGGTCACCCGGCTGATGCGCGGCGGACAGCGCAGGCGGGTGGACACCCTGACGCCACGCGAACGGGAAGTGCTGGAGCTGATGGCACAGGGCCATTCCAACCGCTCCATCGCCGCGCTGCTGGTGGTGTCGGAGCGGGCGGTGGAAAAGCACGTCGCCGCCGTCTTCACCAAGTTCGGCCTGCGCGCGACGGACACCGAGAACCGGCGGGTGAAGGCGGTGCTCAACTACCTCGCGGAGACGGGGGGCTGACGCTCACCGCAGCCGCGCCGGCAGCTCGGCGACGACCAGGGTGGGTCCGTCGCGTCACAGCGGCGGTCGCCGTCGTCCTCGCACGAGCAGCCCCCTCCCGGGGGCACCGCCGAGCTTGCCGTCGGCCCATCTCCACGCAGCAGCCCAGTGGAGGCACCTCTCGCGGACGGACTTCCGATCGGGTAAATGGGCCGCACTTGCACCGCTCGTGCACTCCCCCTACCACAACGCACGTTAATGAAAATGAGGGACACCGCTAACATCGTCCCAGCTCATCAAGTGTCGTCCCCGCGCGAGCGGGGGTAGCTCCCGCCTTCTGGAGAAGGGCAGCCCGTGCCGGCAGGGAGTCGTCCCCGCGCCTGCGGGGGTTGCTCGTGCGCGCAGCGGGGCGCCTTCAGTTTGGGCGAGTCGTCCCCGCGTCCGCGGGGGCTGCTCCTTGCTGCATCCAGCACCACCCGGGAGGTCACGGTGACCGCCGGCGCCGTACGGCTCACCGTGCCCGACGGCGCCGTCGGAGTCGTGGTCTTCGCCCACGGCAGCGGCAGCAGTCGGCACAGCCCGTGCAACCGGTTCGTCGCCGAAGGACTGCACCGCGCCGGGCTCGGCACCCTGCTGTTCGACCTGCTCACCGACGCGGAAGAAGCCGACCGGCACAATGTCTTCGACATCGGGCTGCTGGCCGGCCGGCTGCTGGACGCCACCGCCTGGCTGCGCGAGGAACCCGACACCGAGGGACTCGCCATCGGCTACTTCGGCGCCAGCACCGACGCCGCGGCCGCCCTGGGGGCCGCCGCCGACCCCCGCCACGCGGCCCGTCGCCGTCGTCTCCCGCTGCGGCCGGCCCGACCTTGCCAGGGCCAGGCTGCCCGAGACGGCGGCACCCGAACTCACGTCAATGAAAACGGCCGCTCCCGCTAACATCGTCCCAGCTCACGAAGTGTCGTCCCCGCGCGAGCGGGGGTTGCTCGGTTGCTGCCGACGCCCTCGCCCGCGGCATCGTGTCGTCCCCGCGCGAGCGGGGGTTGCTCGCGGGACCTCGTCGGGGTGGCCGTTCACGCGGTGTCGTCCCCGCGCGAGCGGGGGTTGCTCGGTGATCACGGCTCTCGGCGGTATCGCCATCCCGTCGTCCCCGCGCGAGCGGGGGTTGCTCCCGGCGCTATCTCCGGGCGCTCCCGGCCGATCAGTCGTCCCCGCGCGAGCGGGGGTTGCTCCTGTGCGTCGCAGTCCGGGCAGAGGTAGGCGAGGTCGTCCCCGCGCGAGCGGGGGTTGCTCCTGGGGGTTAGCCGGATGGCGAACTTTCCGTCAGTCGTCCCCGCGCGAGCGGGGGTTGCTCTGCGAGGGCGGTGAGGGCGAGGAGGGTGGCCCAGTCGTCCCCGCGCGAGCGGGGGTTGCTCCTTGCTGCGCCGGACGGCGCCGCACCCGCGAGCGTCGTCCCCGCGCGAGCGGGGGTTGCCCGACGACGACGTGCGCTTGGTGCGGCGAGCGGATGTCGTCCCCGCGCGAGCGGGGGTTGCCCGCGCCTCCCGAACGGCAAGGTGGAGGTCACGGCGTCGTCCCCGCGCGAGCGGGGGTTGCCCCCGAAGTCGCTCGACCAGATGCTGGACGAGGAGGTCGTTCCCGCGTCCGCGGGGGTTGCTCGGGCGACCTTGGTGGCCTCGTCACGGCAGCCCGGTCGTCCCCGCGCCCGCAGGGGTAGCTCCCCCGACTTGCCGCACCACTGGTTGAAGGTCGGGTCGTCCCGGAGTCCCCGGGGGTAGCTCGTTCCGGAACCGGATGGCCGCCTCCACGGAGTCGTCGCCCCCGCGCGAGCGGGGGGCAGTTCTCCGCCGGCTCCATCTGCTCCACCGCCTCCGGGGCCGTCCCCAGGCCCGGTGGGGTCCGAGCGGCAGCAGAGTTGGCTGGCACGCGTTTTGCGCTCGCTGTCACCCCAGCACCACAACCGACGTAAAGAAGTGTCGTCCCCGCGAGAGCGGGGGTTGCTCCAGCTCGACGTACTGCTCGGTGTCCCGCTGCGCGTTGTCCCCGCCCGCGGTGGTTGCTCGCCGATCAGGCCCGCGGTCGGGTCCACGACCTCATCGTCCCTGCGCGAGCACGGGTTGCTCGACCAGGCGAACGCCTGGATCGTGACCAGCTTGGTCGTCCCCGCGCCCGCAGGGGTTACTCGGGGTATGTCGACGTCGCGTCCTACTTCCGCGAGTCGTCCCCGCGCGAGCGGGGGTAGCTCGGTTCCCAGCGCGATGCCGATGCCACCGGCCCTGTCGTCCCCGCGCGAGCGGGTTGCTCCGAGAGGGACGGGTCATCGAGCAGGCCACGGAGGTCGTACCCGCGTCCGCGGGGGTTGCTCGCGGGCGGTCCGGCACGAGGAAGACCCGGCGGAGTCGTCCCCGCACGAGCGGAGGCTGCTCGCTCCAGGACAAGGGCAAGCTGAGCTTTGCGGCGTCGTCCGCGCGCGAGCGGGGGTTGCTCACAACGGATGGGGCCTTGTGACCCCACGGCCAGGTCGTCCCTGCGTGAGCGGGGGTTGCCCTCCATGCCCTGGGATTCCACGGCCTTCGAGACCGTCCCCATATCCGCCGGGCGATCCACTCGTCCCTGTCCAGCTGCTCGCCGAGCCACCGTGCCAGCTCATCCATCCGAGCCTTCCCGTTCTCCCGCAGCCGACCGGCCCCTGCCCGACCCCTTACAACCGCGCAGCAGGCCCTGGAGCATGGCCGGCTTCACACCCAAGCGCCTCACGATGCCACGCACCGACTCGCCTGCCTCATCCTTTGAACCGGCGGGTCAACTAGTCGCTCTCCGCGTTCCAGCGGGCGCTCCGCTTCCGAGTCTCCGTAGTGATCTGAGCCGGAGCGTGCGACCGCACCTCCGGGGCGGCGATGCGTTCCACGGCGTCGGGATCAGTTCTGAGCTCACACGAAGGCGCCCCTGGCCGCCGCGGCGTGGGCCACGGCGGCCGACGTGCCGTCGGCGAGGAGGCCGGTGATCCGGAAGTACGACGTCTGGCCGAGCTGCATGGGCACGTAGGTGTGCAGGGTGCGGCCCGGGACCGCTGTGCCGGAGGCGACCTGTTCGTAGGCGTTGGTGGTCGCGTTCCAGCTCTCCACGCGGTACTTGGCGATGCCGGCGCAGGCCGTCTCGTCGGTGCACGACCACTCCAGGCGGCCGCCGGTGCCGACCATGCGGGCGGTGAGCGGGCCGGTGTCGTCGCCGCGGGCGTCGTCAGGCCTGTTGTCGAGTTCGGTGGTGGTGACGGTGGGGGCCTGGTCGAGGGGGATGTGGTTGGCCCACTCGTCGACCGCTACGACGGTGAAGGTCACCGTCTCGCCGTCCGCCGGTCCGGCGCAGAGCATGGCGTTCGGCAGGGCGGTGGGCTTGCTGGGGTCGACGGCGTCGGCGCATCCGGTGCTGTCGTAGCCGGTGCTGCCGTCCGGCCGCTGTACGACGCGGGTGGCGTTGTAGTGGACGCCGCTTTCGGTGGGGGCGTCCCAGCTGAGCACGACGCCGTCGGCGCGGGGTGTGGCGGCCAGGCCGGTCAGCGGGGCGGGGGGAACGCTGTCAGGGGTCACCGAGTCCGGTGCGGACATCGGGGAGGTGTTGCCGGCGGCGTCGGTCACCACGGCGCCGTAGGTGTAGGTGGTGCCGTCGAAGGCCGGCAGTTCGTCCACGTACACGTAGACCGAGGTGGGTTCCGATTCCATGGAGGTGGTGGCGATGAGTTCGGGACTGTCGCCGAGCGTGTCGCCGGTTGAGCGGTAGAGGCGCATGGTGGCGCCGTTCCTCATCTCCTCCTCGGTCCGCATGTCCCAGTTGACCTTCAGGGAGCTGGGGGTGTTCGACATGTGGGACACGAGGAGGACGGGCGCCGCCGGCGCGACGGTGTCGATCGGGGTGACCGTCAGGACCGGGGTGCTCCCGGACAGGTTCCCGGCGCGGTCGGTGACGGCGATGTAGTAGCGGATGGGCTTGCCATCGCGGTTCAGTCCGGTGTCGGTCCAGGTGGTCTTGTCGGTCAGGACCATGGGAGCCCAGTCACCGACCGCGGTCTGCCGGTAGACCCGGTAGTGGGCGAGGTCCATCTCCTTGTTGGGTGCCCAGGAGAAGGTGGCGGAGTCGGTGTTCTTGTCGTATGTGACCTTCGCTCCGGTGGGCGCCAGTGGGGCGACATGGTCCGCGGAGGCGTCGGTGCGGGGGGTGTAGGCGAGGTTGACGGTGGCGGCGCCGGTCCAGTTGACGTAGTCGACACGCAGGGTGTGGGTGCCACGGGGAATGGTCACGTTCACGGTACGGGAGACAGTGCCGGAGCCGTTCTTCCACAGGTCGATCTTGCGTGTCCCGTCGAGGTACACGCGGATGCCGTCCTGACCGGAGGCGGTGAACGTGAACGGGCCGCCGGAGCCGAAGTCACGGGTGATCTGCCAGCGGACGCCGAAGTTGTCCGCGCCGATGCCGGAGATGCCGGGAGAGCCGGTACGCCAGTTCTCGTTCACCGCGGTGTCACAATCCGTACGCTTCGGCGTGCCGGAGAACGAGGTGTTCGCGAAGAACTGGCGCAGGTAGGCCGGGTTGCCGGTGACTGAGACGTCAGACGTTCCAGCGGAGGCATTGCCGGACTTGTCGACGGCTCGGATCTCGTAGAGGTGAGTGGTGCCCCCGGAGGTGGTGTCGGTGAAGGTCGTGCCAACGACCGTGGCGACGGGAGTGCCGAAGGACGTCTGGTCGGGGGTGCGGCGGTAGACGCGGTAACCGGCGAGGTCCATCTCCTTGTTCGCCGTCCAGCGCAGGAAGTTGCGTCCGGTGCCGGCGTCACGGGCTATCGAAAGCCCGGTGGGCGTGAGCGGGAAGACACGGTCCACGCTGGCGCCGGTGCGGGGGGTGTAGGCGAAGTTGACGGCGGCGGCGCCGGTCCAGTTGACGTAGTCGACACGCAGGGTGTGGGTGCCACGGGGAATGGTCACG
>NZ_BAAASM010000061.1:0-39217 GCF_039532885.1 Streptomyces nogalater
CCCGCAGTACGGCCAGCACCGGATGCCCGTTGCGCCGGGCGTCCGACAGCCGCTCCAGCACCAGCATGCCGGCGCCCTCGGACAGGGCCGTGCCGTCCGCCGCGTCGGCGAAGGACTTGGCGTGACCGTCGGCGGCCAGGTTGCGCTGCCTGCTGAAGTCCACGAACGTGTCGACGGTCGACATCACGGACACCCCGCCGGCCAGCGCCAGCGTGCACTCGCCCTGCCGCAGCGCCTGCGCGGCCAGGTGCAGCGCCACCAGGGACGACGAGCACGCCGTGTCGACGGTGAGCGTCGGGCCCTCCAGGCCCAGGGCGTAGGCGACCCGGCCGGAGGCCACGCTGCCCAGGCTGCCGTTGCCGAGGTGGTCGCGCACGGCTTCGGGGACGCGGCGCAGCCGGCTGCCGTAGTCGTGGTACATGACGCCCGCGAACACGCCGGTGCGGCTGCCGCGCACGGAGTGCGGGTCGATGCCGGCCCGCTCCAGCGCCTCCCAGGAGGTCTCCAGCAGCAGCCGCTGCTGCGGGTCCATGGCCAGGGCCTCGCGCGGGCCGATACCGAAGAAGTCGGGGTCGAAGTCGGCGGCGTCGTACAGGAATCCGCCGGACCGGGTGGAGGAGTGGCCGGCCTTGCCGGGCTCCGGATCGTACAGGCCGTCCAGGTCCCAGCCGCGGTCGGCGGGGAAGGCGCCGATGCCGTCGCCACCGTCGGCCAGCAGCCGCCACAGCTCCTCGGGGGTGGCGACGCCGCCGGGGTAGCGGCAGGCCATGGCGACGATGGCGACCGGCTCGTCCGCCTCCCGCACGGTGACGTCGGCGGCGGCCTCGTCCCGCGCGCCGAACAGTTCCGTCCTCAGGTGGGCGACGAGCGCGCCCGCGTCCGGGTAGTCGAAGACCAGGGTGGCGGGCAGGCGCAGGCCGACCGCGGCGCCCAGCCGGTTGCGCAGTTCCACCGCGGTCAGCGAGTCGAAGCCGGACTCGCGGAAGGAACGGCGCGGATCCAGCGTCATGTCGCTGCCGTGCCCGAGGACGGCGGCGACATGGGTGCGGACCAGTTCCATGAGGGCCGCGTCGCGTTCGGCGGGGCCGAGGGCGGCGAGCCGGCCGGCGAGCGGGGCGGAGTCCGCGCGGCCGGCGGCGGTGCGGCGGGCGCGGGCGGGCACCAGGCCGCGCAGCACGGCCGGCACCTCCGTGGCCCGGCGCAGGACGGCCAGGTCCAGGCCGACCGGGAGCAGCAGCGGTTCGGCGGCGCCCAGGGCGGCGTCGAGCAGGCGCAGGCCCTCCTCGGTGGCCAGCGGGCGGACGCCGGAGCGGGCCATGCGGGCCACGTCGGCGTCGGTGAGGTGGGCGGTCAGTCCGGTGCGCCGCTCCCAGAAGCCCCAGGCCAGCGAGTGCGCGGGCAGTCCGTGCCGGTGGCGGTGGGCGGCCAGTGCGTCGAGGAAGGCGTTGGCGGCGGCGTAGCCGGACTGGCCGGTGCCGTCGACCGTGCCGGCGGCGGAGGAGAACAGCACGAACGCGGCGAGGCCGAGGTCGCGGGTCAGCTCGTGCAGGTGCCAGGCGGCGTCGGCCTTGGGCCGCAGTACGGCGGCCAGGCGCTCGCTCGTCTGGTCGGTCACCAGGCCGTCGTCCAGGACGCCGGCGAGGTGGACGACGGCGGTCAGCGGGCGCTTTGGCGGTATCCCGTCCAGGAGCCGGGCCAGTTGCTCCCGGTCGGCGGCGTCGCAGCGGGCGACGACGATCTCCGCGTCCAGGCCGGCGAAGTCGTCGGCGGCGGTGCCGCTGCGGCCGGCCAGCACCAGGCGGCGCACACCGTGCTCGGCGACCAGGTGCCGGGCGACCAGGGCGCCGAGCACACCGGTGCCGCCGGTGATCAGTACGGTGCCCTCCGGGTCGAGGGCCGGCGCCTGCCCTCGCGGGGTGGCGCGGGCGAGCCGGGGCACCCGCACGGTGCCGTCGCGCAGGGCGAGCTGGGGTTCCCCGGTGGCCGCGGCGGCGGCTACGGCGCTCTCGGTACCGGTGTCGGTGTCCACGAGCACGAACCGCCCCGGATGCTCCCCCTGTGCCGCCCGGACCAGTCCCCACACGGCGGCGCCCGCCAGGTCGGTGACGTCCTCCTCCCCCGCCGCCACGGCGCCCCGGGTGAGGACCAGCAGCCGGGCGGAGGCGGTGCGTTCGTCGGCCAGCCACTCCTGTACGGCGGTCAGCACGCGCGCGGCCGCCCGGTGGGTGCCGGTGCCCGGGCCGTCGCCGCCGGCGGGCAGCACCGCCCAGGCGGGTAGGGTCTCCAGCGCGGCCGGGCCCCGTTCGTCCAGGACGGCGTACTCGGGCGCGGGCGCCTCGGGGAGGGGCAGGGCCGGCCAGTCCAGCCGGTACAGGGCGTCGGTGCGGGCGGCGGAGGCGAGCGCGGCCGGGTCGACGGGCCGGGAGACCAGGGCCTCGACCGCGGCGACCGGGGCGCCCGTGGGGTCGGCGAGCTGGAGGGCGAGGGTGTCCGCGGTGCCGTGCAGCCGTACCCGCAGGGCGGTGGCGCCGGCCGCGTACAGCGAGACCCCGGTCCAGGAGAAGGGCAGCCGGGCGGTGTCCTGGCCGTCGGCGGTGAGAACGTCGGCGTGCAGCGCGGCGTCGAACAGGGCCGGGTGCAGGGCGAACGTCCCGGCGTCCACGGGGAGTTCGACTTCGGCGAAGGTCTCCTCGCCGCGTCGCCAGAGGGCGCGCAGTCCCTGGAAGGCGGGCCCGTAGTCGTAGCCGAGGGCGGCCAGGCGGTCGTAGGCGTCCTCGGCCGGTACGGGCCGCGCGCCCGGGGGCGGCCAGGCGGTGAGGTCGAAGGCGGGCGCGCCGGCGGCGGGGGCGAGCAGGCCGGTGGCGTGCCGGGTCCAGGCGGTGTCGTCGGCGCCCTCGGGGCGGGAGTGGACGGTCAGCGCGCGGTGTCCGGTGTCGTCGGCGGCGGCCACGTGCAGCTGGAGCTGGACGGCGCCCCGTTCGGGCAGCGTCAGCGGTGCCTGGAGGGTGAGTTCGGCCAGGTGCTCGCAGCCGAGCCGGTGGCCGGCGCCGAGGGCCAGCTCGACCAGGGCGGTGCCGGGCAGCAAGGGGGTGCCGGACACCGCGTGGTCGGCCAGCCAGGGCGTGGTGGCGGTGGCGAGCCGGCCGGTGAACACGGTGCCGCCCTCGGCGACCGGGACGGCGGCGCCGAGCAGGGGGTGGCCGGTGCGCTGGAGTCCGGCGGCGGTGACGTCACCGGCGCCGGCGGACCGGTCCAGCCAGTACCGTTCGCGCTGGAAGGCGTAGGTGGGCAGGTCGGCGGGGCGGACCGGCAGGCCGTCGAAGACGGGTGCCCAGTCGACCGGGAGGCCGGCGACGAAGGCCTCGCCGAGGGCGGTGAGCACACGCTCGGGGCCGCCGTCGTCGCGGTGCAGGGAGCCGAGGGCGGTGATGCCGGTGTCGGCGGTGTCGGCGGTCTCCTCGATGCCGTGCAGCAGCACGGGGTGCGGGCTGCACTCGACGAACACCCCGTATCCGGCGTCGAGCAGGGTCCGGGTGGCCGGTTCGAACAGCACGGTCTGCCGGAGGTTGGTGTACCAGTACTCGGCGTCCAGGCCGGTGGTGTCGAGGCGGGCGCCGGTGACGGTGGAGTAGAACGGCACCTCGGCGGGCCGGGGCCGTATGTCCGCCAGGTCGGTCAGCAGCCGCTCCCGGACCGTCTCGACGTGCGCGGAGTGCGAGGCGTAGTCCACGGGGAGCCGCTTGGCGCGGTGGCCGCCGGCCACGATGGTCTCGCGGAGGGCGTCGAGGGCGTCGGCGTCGCCGGACAGCACCACGGACGAGGCGCCGTTGACGGCGGCCACCGAGACCCGGCCGTCGTAGGGGGTGAGGAGGTCGCGCACCCGGGCCTCGGGCAGGGCGACCGACATCATGCCGCCGCGGCCGGAGAGTTCACGGGCGATGGCCCGGCTGCGCAGGGCCACGACGCGGGCGCCGTCGGCGAGGGTGAGCGCGCCGGCCACGCAGGCGGCGGCGATCTCGCCCTGGGAGTGGCCGACGACGGCGGCGGGCCGGATGCCGTGGGCGCGCCACACCTCGGCGAGGGACACCATGACGGCCCACAGCACGGGCTGGACGACGTCCACGCGCTCCAGTGGCCGCCGGGCCCGTACGGTCTCGATGAGGTCCCAGTCGGTGACGGGGGCGAGGGCCGTGGCGCAGTCGGCCATGCGGGCGGCGAACACCGGTGAGGTGTCGAGGAGTTCGGCGGCCATGCCGGCCCACTGGGAGCCCTGGCCGGGGAAGACGAAGGCGATGCGGGACTCCCCCGCGGGCCGGCCGCGCACCACGTTCGGCGCGGTGTCGTCGCCTTCGGCGAGGGCGGTCAGCCCGGCGGTGAGGGCGGGCAGGCGGGAGGCGGTGACGACGGCCCGTTCGTCCAGCGCGGCGCGCCCGGTGGCGAGGGTGTGGGCGATGTCGGGGACGGGGTCGGTGCCGGTGGCGAGGTGGTCGAGGAGGCGGCGGGCCTGGCCGGCCAGGCCCTGGGGGCCGTTGCCGGAGAGCACCAGTGGGAGCGGGCCGGTCCAGGAGGGCTCCGCGGCGCGGGGCTCGGTCTCGGGGGCGGCCTCGACGATGACGTGGGCGTTGGTGCCGCTGATGCCGAAGGAGGAGACGGCGGCGCGGCGGGGCTCGCCGTCGGCGGGCCAGTCCCGGGCCTCGCGGAGCAGTTCGACGGCGCCCGCCTCCCAGTCGACCTGGGTGGTGGGGCGGTCGGCGTGCAGGGTCCTGGGGAGCCGGCCGTGCCGCATGGCCATCACCATCTTGATGACGCCGGCGACGCCGGCGGCGGCCTGGGTGTGCCCGATGTTGGACTTCACCGAGCCCAGCCAGAGCGGCTCGGCGCGGTCCTGGCCGTAGGTGGCCAGCAGGGCCTGGGCCTCGATGGGGTCGCCGAGCGGGGTGCCGGTGCCGTGGGCCTCGACGGCGTGCACCTGGTGGGCTTCCAGGCCGGCATCGGCGAGGGCGGCGCGGATGACGCGCTGCTGGGACGGGCCGTTGGGGGCGGTCAGGCCGTTGGAGGCGCCGTCCTGGTTGACGGCGGAGCCGCGCACGACGGCCAGCACGCGGTGGCCGTTGCGGCGGGCGTCGGAGAGCCGTTCCAGCAGGAGCAGTCCGGCGCCCTCGCCCCAGCCGGTGCCGTCGGCGCCGTCGGCGAAGGACTTGCAGCGGCCGTCGAGGGCGAGGCCGCGCTGGCGGGAGAAGTCGATGAAGGTGTCCGGGGTGGACATCACGGTCACGCCGCCGGCCAGGGCGAGGGTGCACTCGCCGGTGCGCAGGGCCTGTACGGCGAGGTGGAGGGCGACGAGGGAGGAGGAGCAGGCGGTGTCGACGGTGACGGCGGGCCCTTCCAGGCCGAGGAGGTAGGAGACGCGGCCGGAGGCGACGCTGCCGAGGTTGCCGTTGCCGAGGTAGCCCTCGACGCCCTCCGGGACCTCGGTGAGCCAGCTGCCGTAGTCGTGGTACATGACGCCCGCGTAGATGCCGGTGCGGCTGCCCTTGAGGGTGTGCGGGTCGATGCCGGCGCGTTCGAAGGCCTCCCAGGCGGTCTCCAGCAGCAGCCGCTGCTGCGGGTCCATGGCGAGGGCCTCGCGCGGGCTGATGCCGAAGAACCCGGGGTCGAATCGGGCCGCGTCGTACAGGAACCCGCCCTCGCGGACATGGGTGCGGCCGGGGGCGTCGGGGTCGGGGTCGTAGATGCCCTCGACGTCCCAGCCCCGGTCGTCGGGGAAGTCGCCGACGGCGTCCGTGCCCGCGTCGACCAGCTGCCACAGCTGCTCGGGGGTCTGGACGCCGCCGGGGTAGCGGCAGCTCATGGCGACGATCGCCACGGGCTCGTGCGCCGCCTCGGTGATCCGTTCGTTCTGCCGGCGCAGCCGCTCGTTCTCTAGCAACGACTCGCGCAGCGCCTCGACGATCTGCTCGACGGATGTGTCCACGGTCGGTGTCGCTCCCTGCTGGCTCGGCGGCGCTGGTGACGCGGTGCGGGTGCGCCGGTACGGGTGGCCCGGAGCCGGACGCGGCGCGTCGTCCGGCACCGGGGGTGGTCACTGGGGGGCGGTGCGGTCCAGGGCGGCGCGCACCAGGTCGGCCACGGCCATGGTCCTGATGTCCCGGGCCGGTTCGGCGGGGGCGGGCCGCGCGGCGGGCTCGGACAGCTTCAGCAGGCTGTCGAGCAGTCCGGCGGCGCGCAGGCGGGCGACGGGGATACGGGAGATCAGGGCGCGCACCTCGTCGTCGTCGCCGGGGGCGGCCGGCTCGGGCTCCGGCCGCAGCCGTTGGAGGAGGTGGCCGGCGAGGGCGGCGGGGGTGGCGTAGTCGAAGACGAGGGTGGAGGGCAGGCGCAGTCCGCTGGCCGTGCCCAGACGGTTGCGCAGTTCCACGGCGGCGAGGGAGTCGAAGCCCAGCTCGGTGAAGGAGCGGCGGGGTTCGACGGCGGCGGGTCCGGGGTGGCCGAGGACGGCGGCCACCTCGGTGCGGACCGTTTCCAGCACGGTGTGTTCGTGGTCGGCGGCGGGCAGCTTGGCCAGTCGTTCGCCGAGGGTGCGGGCGTGGCCGGCGCGGTCCGGGCGGGCGGGGGCGCCGGCCAGGGTCCGCAGCACGGCCGGGACCTCGCCGGCGCGGCGGCGCAGGGCGGCGGTGTCCAGCCGTACCGGGACCAGGGCGGGGGCGTCGGCGGCCACGGCGGCGTCGAACAGCTCCAGTGCCTCGTCCGGGTCGAGCGCGCCGATGCCGGTGCGTTCGATGCGCTGGACGCCGGCCTTGTCGAGCGTGGCGCCCATGCCGCCGCCGGACCACAGGCCCCAGGCGAGGGAGGTGGCGGGCAGGCCCAGGGCGGCGCGGTGGGCGGCGAGGGCGTCCAGGAAGGCGTTGGCGGCGGCGTAGTTGCCCTGCCCGGAGCCGTCGAGGGTGCCGGCGGCCGAGGAGAACAGCACGAAGTGGGCGAGTTCCCGCTCCCGGGTCAGGTCGTGCAGGTGCCAGGCGGCGTCCGCCTTGGGCCGCAGGACGGTGTCCAGCCGTGCCGGGGTCAGCGAGCCGATCAGGGCGTCGTCCAGGACGCCGGCGGTGTGCACGACGCTGTCGACGGGGTGCGCGGCGAGCAGGGCGGCGAGCGCGTCGCGGTCGGCCGCGTCGCAGGCGACGATGTCGGCTTCGGCACCGAGGTCCGCGAGGCCGGCGCGCAGCGCGGCGGCGCCGGGCGCCTCGGGTCCGCGGCGGCTGGTCAGCACCAGGCGGGTGACGCCGTGCCGGGCGGCCAGGTGGCGGGCGACCAGGGCGCCGAGTCCGCCGGTGCCGCCGGTGACCAGGACGGTGCCCCACGGGCGGTCCGTGCCCTCGGTGTCGTCGGCGCGGACCAGGCGGGGCGCGTGGGCCGTGCCGTCCCGCCAGCGGACCTCGGGTTCCCCGGAGTCGAGGAGGGCGGCGAGGGCGGCCCGGTCGGGTACGGGGCCGTCGGGTGCGGCCCGGGTGACGAGCAGGATCCGGCCGGGGTCCTCGGCCTGCGCGGCCCGCACCAGTCCGTGCACCGCCGCGTCGACGAGCGAGCCGCCGGTGAGGACCACGAGCACCGAGCCGGCGTACCGGTCACCGGCCGTCCAGGCCTGGAGGACCTCCAGGGTGCGGCCGAGCGCGCCGCGCACGGCGCCGGGCACGTCTTCGGTGCCGGATGCGGTGACGGGCAGGATCACCACGTCGGGCGCGGTGGCGCCGAGTGCGTCCAGGCCGGGGTGGACGGGGGCGCCGAGGCCGAGGTCGTCGTCGCCGAGGACCGCCCAGCTACGGCGGTCGGGGCGCCCGGCGGTCTCGGGCAGGGGGGTGTCGGTGACGGCGTAGAGGTGGCGGCTGCGCCGGGTGAGCCGGTCGGCGGCGTAGGGCCGGGTGACGTAGGAGGCGACGGTGGCCAGGGGCCGGCCGTCGGTGTCCGTCAGCTCGATGCGGGTGCCGTCGGGGCCGGGGGTGACCCGGACGCGGGCGGTGACGGACGCCTGGGCGTGCGCGGTGACCCCGGCCCAGGCGAAGGGCAGGGCGATGCCGTCGGACGGCCCGTCGGGCGCCGGTTCGCCGTCGAGCAGGGAGGTGAGGTGCAGGGCGGAGTCCAGCAGCGCGGGGTGCAGGACGTGCCGGGCGGCGTCCTGGGCGGCCCGGGCGGGCAGTTCGAGGTCGGCGAGGAGGGTGTCGCCGTCCCGCCAGGCGGCCCGGACGCCTTGGAAGACGGGGCCGTAGTCGTAGCCCTCGGTGTGCAGGCGCGGGTAGAGACCGCCGGTGTCGAGCGGGGTGGCACCGGGCGGTGGCCAGGCACCGGACGCGGGTGCGGGCGTGGGTACGGCACCGGGGTCGGTGAGGGTGCCGGTGGCGTGGTGGGTCCAGCCCTCGTCGGCGGGGGCGTGCTCGGCGCGGGAGTGGATGTCCACGGTGCCGTCGGCGCGGGCGGCGACCTGGAGGTGTACGGCGGTGTCCCGGGGCAGCGCCAGCGGGGCGTGCAGGGTCAGCTCCTCCACGGCGGGACGGCCGGTCAGCCGTCCGGCGTGCAGGGCGAGGTCGACCAGGGCGGCGCCGGGCACCAGGACCGTGCCCAGGACCGCGTGCTCGGCCAGGACCGGGTGGGTGGCGGTGGAGATCCGGCCGGTGAGCAGCACCCCGGCGTCGCCGGGCAGGTCCAGGCGGGCGCTGACCAGCGGGTGTCCGGCGGCGGCGAGCCCGTGTCCGGCGGCGTCGCCGGCGGTGACGGCGGGCGTGGGCAGCCAGTACCGGCGGTGTTCGAAGGCGTACGTGGGCAGGTCGACCGGGCGGCCCGGGTAGTTCTCGTACAGCGCGGCCCAGTCGACGTCGAAGCCCCGGGTGTGGACGGCGGCCAGGGCGGCGAGCAGGCCGGGCAGTTCGGCGGTGTCCTTGCGGGCGGCGGGGACGAAGACGGTGTCCTCGGCGTCCGGCAGGCAGTCGGGGCCCAGGGCGGTGAGCACGGGCGCGGCGCCCAGTTCCAGGAAGGTGCCGGTGCCCTGCGCGGCCAGCGTGGCGACCGCGTCGGCGAAGCGGACCGTCTCCCGTACGTGCCGCATCCAGTAGTCGGCGGAGCCGAGGTCGGCGGCGGTGGCCGGGGCGCCGGTGAGGGTGGAGACGACCGGCAGGGCCGGTTCGGCGGCCGGCAGGCCGGCCATGACGTCCCGGAAGGCGGCGAGCATGGGTGTCATGCGGGGCGAGTGGAAGGCGTGCGAGACGCGCAGCCGGCGGGCGCCGGCGAAGTGCGCGGCGACCTCGGCGACGGCGTCCTCGTCGCCGGAGACGACCACGGCCCGGGGGCCGTTGACGGCGGCGATCGCGCACCGCTCGCCGTCCACCAGCGCGGCGACCTCCTCCTCGGAGGCCTGGACGGCGGCCATCGCGCCGCCCTCGGGCAGTGCCTGCATGAGCCGGCCGCGGGCGGCGACGGCGGTGACGGCGTCCGGCAGCGACCACACGCCCGCGACGTACGCGGCGGCGAACTCGCCGACGGAGTGCCCGGCCAGCCGGTCGGGGCGCAGCCCGAAGGACTCCAGCAGCCGGTAGAGGGCCACTTGGGTGGTGAACAGGGCGGCCTGGGTGTAGGCGGTCTGCTCCAGGGTGTCGGCGTCGTCGCCGAGGACGACCTCGGCGAGGGGCCGTTCGAGGTGCTTGTCGAAGAGCGCGGCGACCCGGTCGAAGTGTTCGGCGTAGACGGGGAAGGCGTCGTACCAGGCGCGGCCCATGCCGGGGCGCTGGGCGCCCTGGCCGGAGAACAGGTAGGCCAGGCCGACGTCGGTGGCGGAGCCGGTGACGAGCAGCCCGGGTGCCTCGGTGCCGTGGGCGAGGGCGTGCAGGGCGGTGGCGACCTGGTCGTCGCCGGTGGCGAGGAGGACGGCGCGGTACGGGTGGCCGGCGCGGGTGGTGGCCAGGGCCGCCCCGAGGTCGGCGGGGGCGGTGCCGGTCAGCTCAAGGAGCCGCCGGGCCTGGCCGCGCAGGGCCTCGGGTGAGCGGGCGGAGACCGGGAGGACGGGCACCGGCGGGGCGGTGGCGGGGTCCGGTTCGGCGGGCTCGGGTTCGGGGAACTCCTCCAGGATCACATGGGCGTTGGTGCCGCTGATCCCGAAGGAGGACACCCCGGCCCGGCGGACCCGCCCGGTGGCGGGCCACGGGCGCTGCTCGGTGAGCAGTTCCACGGCGCCGGCGCTCCAGTCGACCTGGGTCGACGGCTTGTCCACGTGCAGGGTCCGGGGCAGGACGCCGTGCCGCATCGCCATGACCATCTTGATGACACCGGCGACCCCGGCGGCTGCCTGGGTGTGCCCCATGTTGGACTTCACGGAGCCCAGCCACAGCGGCTGGTCGCGGTCCTGGCCGTAGGTGGCGAGCAGGGCCTGCGCCTCGATCGGGTCGCCCAGGGTGGTGCCCGTGCCGTGTGCCTCCACGGCGTCCACGTCGGCCGGGGTGAGCCCGGCGGCGGTGAGCGCGGCGCGGATGACGCGCTGCTGGGAGGGGCCGTTGGGGGCGGTGAGGCCGTTGGAGGCGCCGTCGGAGTTGACGGCGGAGCCGCGTACCAGGGCCAGCACCCGATGCCCGTGGCGGCGGGCGTCGGAGAGCCGTTCCACGACGAGCACGCCGGCGCCCTCGCCCCAGCCGGTGCCGTCGGCGCCGTCGGCGAAGGACTTGCAGCGGCCGTCGGCGGCCAGTCCGCGCTGCCGGGCGAAGTCCACGAAGGTGTCCGGTGTCGACATGACGGTGACGCCGCCGACCAGGGCGAGGTCGCACTCGCCCTGGCGCAGCGCCTGGGCGGCCAGGTGCAGGGTGACCAGCGAGGAGGAGCAGGCGGTGTCGACGGTGACGGCCGGCCCCTCCAGGCCGAGGGCGTAGGCGACCCGGCCGGAGACGACGCTGCCGAGGCTGCCGTTGCCGAGGTAGGCGGCGAGGTCCTCGGGGACCTCGGCGAGCCAGGTGCCGTAGTCGTGGTACATGACGCCGGCGAACACGCCGGTGCGGGAGCCGCGCAGCCGGTGCGGGTCGATGGCGGAGCGCTCCAGGGCCTCCCAGGACACCTCCAGCAGGAGCCGCTGCTGGGGGTCCATGGCGGTGGCCTCGCGCGGGCCGATGCCGAAGAAGCCGGCGTCGAACTCGGCGGCGTCGTACAGGAAGGCGCCCTCGCGGGTGTAGGTGCGGCCGGGGGTGCCGGGCTCGGGGTCGTACAGTGCCTCGGTGTCCCAGCCGCGGTCCGTGGGGAAGCCGCCGACCGCGTCGACGCCGTCGGCGACGAGCCGCCACAGGTCCTCCGGCGAGCGGACCCGGCCGGGGTAGCGGCAGCTCATGCCGACGATGACGACCGGGTCGTCGTCGGTGGCGGTGCGGGCGGGGGCGGCGGGGTCCTCCCGTGGGCCGGTGCCGAAGAGGGTGTCGCGGATGTGGCCGGCCAGGGCGCGGGAGGTGGGGTGGTCGAAGACGAGGGTGGCGGGCAGCCGCAGCCCGGTGGCGGTGTTCAGCCGGTTGCGCAGCTCGACGGCGGCCAGTGAGTCGAAGCCGAGGTCGGTGAAGGCCCGGCCGGGGTCGACGGCGGCCGGCCCGTCGTGCCGCAGGACGGCCGCGACCTCGGTGCGGACCAGGTCGAGCAGGGCGCGGTCGCGGTCGGCGGCGGGCAGCGCGGCGAGCTGTCCGTCCGTGGCCGGGGCGGGGGCGGTGCTCGCCGTGGCCCGGCGGGCGGCCGGGCGGACGAGTCCGGTCAGCAGAGGCGGTACGCCGTCGGGCCGGCGGCGCACGGCGGCGGTGTCGATCTCCACGGGCACCAGGTGCGGGGCGCGGGAGCGCACGGCGGTGTCGAACAGTTCCAGGGAGCGGGCGGCGGACAGTCCCGGCAGGCCGTAGGCGGCGATGCGGTCCCGGGCGGTGTCGTCCAGGGCGGCGCCCATGCCGGTGTCGGTGGCCCACAGGCCCCAGGCGAGGGAGGTGGCGGGCAGGCCGAGGGCGGCGCGGTGGGTGGCGAGGGCGTCCAGATAGGCGTTGGCGGCGGCGTAGTTGCCCTGACCGGCTCCGTCGAGGACGGCGGCCAGGGAGGAGAACAGCACGAAGCGGGTGAGCCCGTGGTCCCGGGTCAGTTCGTGCAGGTGCCAGGCGCCCAGGGCCTTGGCGTGGAAGACCTCGTCCACCATCGCGTCGGTGAGGGTGTCCACGACGGCGTCGTGGACGGTGCCCGCCGCGTGGACGACGGAGTCCACCGGGTGCCGCTCCAGCAGGCGGCGCAGCGCCTCTCGGTCGCCCGTGTCGCAGGCGGCCACGGTCACCTCGGCGCCCAGGGCGGTCAGTTCGGCGTGCAGGCCGGGTGCGCTGCCGCGCCGGCCGGCGAGGACCAGGCGGCGTACGCCGTGGGCGCTCACCAGGTGGCGGGCGAGCAGCGCGCCGAGGCCGCCGGTGCCGCCGGTGACGAGCACCGTGCCCCAGTCGGCGGCGGACTCCTCGCCCGGGGGCTGGGCGGTCAGCCGGGGCACGCTGAACGCGCCGTCGGCCAGGGAGAGTTCGGGCTCGCCGGTGGCGAGGACGCGGCGCAGGTCGGCCTCGGAGGGCAGTGCCTCGTGCTCGACCAGGACGTAACGGCCGGGGTTCTCGGCCTGGGCGGAGCGGACCAGGCCGCGGACGGCCGCGTGGGCGGGGCTTTCGGGCGGGGTGACGACGACCAGCCGGGTGCCGGCGAGGCGTTCGTCCGTCTGCCAGGTCCGCAACAGCCCGAGGACGGCGTGGACATGGGCGCGCGCCCGGGTGGCGTCGGCGTCCGCCGCGCCGGGGACGCGGTACACGACGGCGTCCGGGGCGGGGCCGGCCGGCAGCGGTCCGGCGGGGTCGGTGAGGACGGCGGTGCGCAGCGGCTCGGTGGTCGCGGGCCGGGGGCAGGGCTGCCATCGCACCGTGTACAGGACGTCCTGGTCCGGTACGGGCCGGGAGGTGAGGGCCTCGATGGCGGCCACCGGGGCGCCGGTGGGGTCGGCGAGGTGCACGGCGATGGTGTCGCCGCCCCGGTGGGTGATCCGTACGCGCAGGGCGGTGGCGCCGCTGGCGTGCAGGGTGACGCCGGTCCAGGCGAACGGCACCAGCACCTCGGGGCGCGGCGGGGTGTCGAGGTCGGCGGCGTGCAGCGCGGCGTCGAGCAGCGCCGGGTGCAGGCCGAACGCGCCGGCGTCGGCGGTGGCGTCCTCGGGCAGGGCGACCTCGGCACAGATGTCGTCGCCGTGCCGCCAGGCGGCGCGCAGCCCCTGGAAGGCGGGCCCGTAGTCGTAGCCCTGGGCGGCGAGCCGGGCGTAGACGGCGGTGGTGTCCAGTGGCCGGGCGTCGCGCGGCGGCCACTCGGTGAGGGGGGCCGGGGCGGGCGGGGCGGCGGCGGTGAGGACGCCGGTGGCGTGCCGGGTCCAGGGTGCTGTCCGGTCGGCGCGGCTGTGGACGGTGACGGTGCGCCGGCCGGTGGCGTCGGGTTCGCCGACGGCGACCTGTACGGCGATGTCCTCCTCGGCGCGCAGCACCAGCGGGGTGCCGAGGGTCAGCTCCTCCAGGGTGCCCGTGCCGGCGTGGTCGCCGGCGCGCAGGGCGAGTTCGACGAAGGCGGTGCCGGGGAAGAGGATCCGGCCGTTGATGACGTGGTCGGCGAGCCAGGGCTGGGCGCGGGGGGAGAGCCGGCCGGTGAGGACGACGCCCTCGGCGCCGACGGCGACCACGGCCGCCAGCAGCGGGTGTCCGGCGGGGAGCTGGCCGAGGCCGGTGGCGTCGGTGCCGCCGGTGCGCTGCTCCAGCCAGAAGCGGCGCCGCTGGAAGGGGTAGCCGGGCAGGTCGGTGCGGCGCCCGCCGAGGCCGGCGAAGTGGCGCCGCCAGTCGACGGGGACGCCCCGGGCGTGGGCGGCGGCGAGCGCGGTGAGGGCCTCGCGGGGCTCGGGCCGTCCGCGCCGCAGCACCGGCCGGAACGCGGTGCCGGGGACGTCGGTGCAGTCCGGGCCCAGGGCGGACAGCACGGCGTCCGGGCCGACCTCCAGGAAGGTGCGGACCCCGCCGTCGGCCATGGAGCGGACGGCGTCGTGGAAGCGGACCCGGGCGCGGACGTGCTCCACCCAGTACTCGGGGTCGCGCAGTTCGGCGGTGACGGGGCCGCCGGTGACCGTGGAGACGACCGGCAGTTTCGGTTCGGCGTAGTCCAGGACGTGCGCGATGCGGCGGAACGCGGCCAGCATCGGTTCCATCAAGGGCGAGTGGAAGGCGTGGCTCACCCGCAGCCGCTTGGTGTCGTGGCCGCGCGCGGCGAGTTCGGCGGCGATCAGCTCCACGTCGGCCGCGGCTCCGGAGACGGTGACGGCGCTCGGCCCGTTGACGGCGGCGATGCCGGTGCGCGCGGTGAGCAGGGGTGCCACCTGGTCCTCGGCGGCGCGTACGGCGAGCATGGCGCCGCCCTCGGGCAGGGCCTGCATGAGCCGGCCGCGGGCGGCGACCAGGATCGTGGCGTCCTGGAGGGTGAGGACGCCCGCGGCATGGGCGGCGGCGATCTCGCCGACGGAGTGCCCGGCGAGCTGGTCGGGGGTGAGGCCCCAGCTCTCCAGCAGCCGGTACAGGGCGACTTCGACGGCGAACAGGGCGGGCTGCGCGTACTCGGTGCGGTGCAGCAGCCCGGCCTCGGGGGTGCCGGGCGCGGCGAACAGGATCTCCTTCAGCGGCCGGGCGAGCTGAAGGTCGAAGTGGGCGCAGATGTCGTCCAGGGCGTCGGCGAACACCGGGTGGGCGGCGGCGAGTTCGCGGCCCATGCCCGGGCGCTGGCTGCCCTGCCCGGTGAACAGGAAGCCGAGTTCGCCGTCGGCGCGGGCGGTGGGCCCGGTGGTGCCGGAGGCCAGGTCGTGCAGGGCGGCGCGCAGTTCGGCACGGTCGGCGGCGACGAGGACGGCCCGGTCGGGCAGCGCGGCCCGGGTGGTGGCCAGCGAATGGGCGAGGTCGAGGAGGTCGGCCTCGTCCGCGAGGGGCAGCAGGTCGGCGGCGCGGGCACGCAGGGCGGCGGCGCCGCGGGCGGACAGGGCGAACGGCAGCGGGGTCCCGGCGGGCCGGGCGGGGCGGGCGTCCGGGCCGGGCGCCTCGGGCTCGGGCTCGCCTTGTTCGAGGATGACGTGCGCGTTGGTGCCGCTGACGCCGAACGAGGAGACCCCGGCCCGCCGGGCCCGGCCGGTGTCGGGCCAGGCGCGCGGCGCGGTGACGAGTTCCACGGCCCCGGCCGACCAGTCGACGTGCGGGGTGGGCGCGTCGACGTGGAGCGTGGCCGGTACCTGCCCGTGCTCCATGGCGAGGATGGTCTTGATCAGTCCGGCGGCGCCGGCGGCGGCCTGGGTGTGACCGAGGTTGGACTTGACGGAGCCGAGCAGCAGCGGCGCGCCGGTGGGCCGGTCCTGGCCGTAGGTGGCGAGCAGCGCGGTGGCCTCGATGGGGTCGCCGAGCCGGGTGCCGGTGCCGTGCGCCTCGACCACGTCGACGTCGGCGGCGGTGAGACCGGCGTCGGCGAGCGCCCGGCGGATCAGCCGCTGCTGGGCGGTGCCGCTGGGCGCGGTCAGCCCGTTGGAGGCGCCGTCGGAGTTGACGGCGGAGCCGCGTACCAGGGCCAGCACCCGGTGTCCGTTGCGGCGGGCGTCGGAGAGCCGTTCCAGGACGAGCACGCCGACGCCCTCGGCGAATCCGGTGCCGTCGGCGGCGGCGGAGAACGCCTTGCAGCGTCCGTCGGGGGCGAGGCCCCGCTGCCGGCCGAAGGCGGTGAACACCCCGGGACCGCCCATGACGGCCACCCCGCCGGCGAGGGCGAGCGAGGACTCGCCCTGCCTCAGCGAGCGGCACGCCAGGTGCACGGCGACCAGGGCGGCGGAGCAGGCGGTGTCGACGGTGACCGCGGGGCCCTCGGTGCCGAGCACATAGGCGACGCGGCCGGAGATGACGCTGTTGGCGTTCCCGGCGAGCAGATAGGCGTCCAGGCCGTCCGGGGCGTCGTGCAGCCGCGGGCCGTACTCCTGGATCTCGGCGCCCAGGAACATCCCGGCGGGGGTGCCGCGCAGCGCCGTGGGGTCGATGCCGGCGTCCTCCAGGGCCCGCCAGGAGGTCTCCAGGACGAGTCGCTGCTGGGGGTCCATGCCGAGCGCCTCGCGCGGGCTGATGCCGAAGAAGTCGGCGTCGAACTCGGCGGCGGTGTCGAGGAATCCGCCGCTGCGCACATAGGTGCTGCCGGGGACCTCGGGGTCCTCGTGGTAGAGGGCGTCCAGGTCCCAGCCGCGGTCTCGGGGGAAGCCGGTCAGCACCTCGCCGCCCTCGGTGAGCAGCCGCCACAGGTCGGCGGGCGAGTCGATGCCGCCGGGGAAGCGGCAGCCCATGCCGACGACGGCGACCGGTTCGCCGGGGTCCGGGCCGGCGGCCGGCTCGGCGGGGGTGTCCGGTGTGCCGTGGACCTCGGCGAGCAGCCGGGCCGCGAGGTCCTGGACGGTCGGGCAGTCGTAGGCGAGGCCGACCGGCAGGTCCAGGCCGGTGCGTGCGGTCAGCCGCCGGTGCAGGTCGACCGCGGCGAGCGAGTCGAGCCCCTGCGCGGCGAGCGGGGCGGACGGGTCGAGCGGGGCCGGCGTGCCCGGCCGGGCCGTCTCGATCGCCTCGGCCACGGCCGTGCGCACCAGGTCGGTCACCAGCGCGCGGTGCCGGGACGGTACGGCCGTGGCGAGCCGTCGTGCCAGAGCTGAGTCGGATCCGGGCCCGTTCATCCACGCATCTCCACTTTCGGCCGACACCGGTTTTCCTCACCTTTTTCCACACCGTAGTGACGGCCCGGGAAAGGCCACACCCTTAACCACCCCTAGGGGCGGGCGGGTTCGACGGCCCGGGTGTTCCGGGGGTCGTGTCCGTCGAACGAACGGCGTACATACGACAGGGAATCGAGCAGTTCCGCGGCGGTGACCGCGCGGGCCGGACGTACATCGGCGATGCCGTTCAGGGGCATCCTGCCGATGTCGGCCCAGGCCAGCCGGCCGTCCGCGGCGATATAACTCCGGCTGAATCCGGCGTTGTCCGGATGCAGACAGTAGGGCACGTCGAGGCGTCCCTCGGCGAACGCCGCCAGCAGGGCCGTACCGGGGTCGTCGTCCAGCTCCAGTACGGCGTTCACCAGGGCGGACGCCTCGGCGTAGGTCTGGGTGCCGGTGGCGTCCAGCGGGGTCCGCGGGGTGCGGGCGGCGATCTCGGCCGCGTATTCCAGGGCGGCGACGTTCTCGGCCACGGTGGGAATGCGACGGGATTCCGCGACGGTTTTCACGATGAGCCGTTCCGAGCCGCTTCCGACGGCGAGTTCGGCCGCTTTCCCGAGCAGCCGGTAGGCGCCCTGTTCCGTTTCCGGGTACAGCCCCATGTAGGCGTAGACGACGACATGCCATTCGGTGTCCGGCAGGTGGTGTGCGCACAAGCGGCGCAGCGCGGCCACCGCTTCGGCGTCCTGTTCCGGATGGGTCTGCTGGGCGTAACTGACGGAAATGCTGCGGATGCCGTGCCGGTGGAAGAACAGCGCCTCCAGCACGCTGACGGCGACGAGCAGGCTCGGCGGGCACAACTGGCCGAGGACGCAGCCCCCGAAGGTCTCCAGGTGCGGTTCGGCGCCCGACTCGCGGCGGGCGGCGAGCAGCCGGCAGGCGGTGGCCCAGTGGGCGACGGACGCGCGCAGCGGGACCCGGCCGTAGGGCAGGCAGTAGGAGACCGGGCCGCCCTCGGAGGCGTCGAGCCCCACGGCCGTCAGCGCCCGGAAGATGTCCTGGGGGGCGGCGGAGCCGTGCCGGACCTGGACCGGGAAGCCGGGGCCGTGGATCCCGTCGAGGACGGCCGCGGTGGTGGCCGCGTCGTGGCTCACGATCGGGTAGCCGTTGAGGGCCACGTCCTCCAGGACGGCCAGGCGTGCCGACTCCAGGTCGCCGACCCGGGTGTAGCTGTCCAGGGTGATCGTGCCGACGGTGGTCGCCCTGGCGTCCCGGGTGGCGAGCAGCCCGGCCCGCATCCGCCGCGGGCTGCTCATCCCCATCCGGGGCTGCACCACGAGACGGCCGGCGTCGTGAGCCCGGCGCACGAACGCGCCGAACCCGCCGCCGGTCACACCAGGGCCCGCTGCGGCAGCGCGCCGAGCATCCGCCGGAAGGCGGCGACGCCCTCGGCGCTGTCGTCGAACACCGCGTCGTACCCGGCGGCGCGCAGCGCGGCCACCTCCTCGGGGCCGCAGGGTCCGGCGATGCCGAGCTTGCCGCCGATGACGGCGGGCACCGCGGCGAGGGCGGGGTGTTCGCGCAGCCGGGTGACGGTCCGCATGCCGTCGTGGTAGCCGTGGCCGTTGACGCTGCTGACCACGATGAGCGCGGGGTGGTGCGCGAGGGCCTCGGCGATGAGCAGGTCCTCGGGGACGCAGGGGCCGAGGTTGACCACGCGGTGCCCGTGCTCCTCCAGGAGGAGCTGGAGGTAGACGAGGTTCCAGGTGTGGGAGTCGGAGATGCCGCCGGCCACCAGCACGGGCCGGTCGCCGGGGTCGGGGGCGTTCGGGAAGGGGCTCATCACAGGGCCTGTCCGTGGTCGTAGGTGCGGGTGTGCTCGATGCGGGAGACGGACACGAGGCCGTCGCCGCGTACGACGATCTCGGCGGGCGCGGGCCGGCCGAGGAACATCAGCAGGCTGGCCGTGGGGCCGTAGGCGCCGGCGTTGGGGACGGTGAGCAGGTCGCCCGGGGCGAGCGCGGGCAGCGGGACGCCCCGGCCGAGCAGGTCGCCCGGGGTGCACAGCGGTCCGGCCAGGCTCGCCGGGGTGCCGTCGGTGCCCACGGACTCGTGCGGTTCGACGGACACGGGCAGGATGCGGCCGAGCCCGGACATGCCGCCGAAGGTGTTGATGCCGGCGTCGAGGACGAGGTAGCGGTGGTCGCGGCTGTCCTTGACGTTGACGACGGAGGTGAGCAGGGTGCCGCTGTCGGCGACCAGGTAGCGGCCCGACTCGCAGGCGACCTGGGGAGCGCCGGCGCGCCAGCCGGGGAAGTGCTCGTCCAGGGTGCGGGCGAGGGCGTCGCGCAGTTCGCGGTAGACGGGGCGGGTGCCCTGCACGGCGTAGGGCGCGGCGAATCCGCCGCCGATGTCGAGGAAGCGGAAGGTGACGCCGAGGGCCTGCTGGAGGGCGGCGGCGGTGGCGACGGTGTGCCGGAACTCGGCGATCAGGCTGGCCTCGTCCTTGGCGTTGCTCAGCGGGAAGAAGTGCAGTCCGGCGACGCGGGTGCCGGGGACCGCGCGCAGTTCGGGGGCGAGGGCGGGCAGGGTCTCGCTGTCGAAGCCGAACTGCGAGGGCACGCCGGTCATGCGGATGCCGGTGGCCGCCGCGCCGGTGGCGTTGTTGACGCGGAGCAGGCAGTCGGCGGTGAGGCCGAGCCGCAGCGCGGTCTCGCCGACGCGGCGCAGGTCGCCGGGGGACTCGGTGGAGAACAGGCGGACGCCCCGGGTGAGCGCCTCGGCCAGCTCCTCGGTGGTCTTGCCGGGTCCGGTGTACAGGATCCGGTCGCCGGGGAAGCCGGCCCGCAAGGCGGCGTCGAGTTCACCGACGGAGCTGATCTCGGCGCGGCAGCCGCCGGCGCGCAGCTCGCGCAGCAGCTCGGGGTGCGGGTTGGCCTTGGCGGCGTAGAACACCTCGACCTCGTCGGGCAGCGCGGCGAACAGGTCGTCGCGGGCCGCCGCCACCCGGTCCAGGTCGTAGACGTAGGCCGGAGTGCCGAAGCGCCCGGCCAACCCGGCGACCGTGACGCGGTCGTCACACCCGGCCGGTTCGGCGGCGGACAGGCGGAGGTCGCGTTCGGCCTGCTCGGTGGTGGGCAGGCGGGGGCCTCGTTCGGCTGGCTCGGTCGTGGGCAGGCGGGGGTCGCGTTCGGCCGGTTCGGCGGGGGTCACGCGGTGGTTCCTTCCAGGAGGCGGGCGAGCGCCTTGCGGTCGTGCTTGCCGTGCGCGGTGAGCGGCAGTTCACCGACGACCCGGCTCACGGTGGGCACCTTGGCGGGCTCCAGCCGCAGCGACAGCTCCTTCAGCAGGGTGTGCGGGTCGATGTCGCCCTCGGCGAACACCGCGAGGGGCCGGTCCTCGGCGGGCGGCAGCACGGCGGCGGCGCGGACGCCGGGGACGTCGGTGGCGGCGGCCTCGATCTCGGTGGTGCTCATGCGGACGCCCTTGTGTTTGAACATGTCGTCGCGGCGGCCCTCGTAGTAGAGGAATCCGTCCTCGTCCACATGGCCGAAGTCGCCGGTGTGCAGCCGCAGTCCGCCGCCGGGGGCGGGCCGGAAGGCGCGGGCGGTCTGCTCCGGGGCCCGCCAGTAGCCGGGCATGACGTGCGGTCCCTCGACCACGATCTCGCCGGTCTGCCAGGGCGGCAGCGGCCGGCCCTCGTCGTCCACGGCGAAGGCGCGGGTGCCGGGCAGCGGGCGGCCGACCGAGTGGGGTTTGGCGTCCTGGAAGGCGGGCGGCAGCACGGAGACGCGTTTGCACTCGGTCTGCCCGAACTGGACGACCACCTCGGCGCCGGGGAACGCCGTGCGCAGGGCGTCGGCGGTGGACTTCGGCAGCGCGGCACCGGTGTTGGTGAACAGGCGCACCCGGGACTCGCGGGCCGGTTCGCGGGCGGCGAGGGCGCAGATCATGGTGGCCAGGGACGGCACGATCGGGACGACGGTGGCGCCGGTCTCCCGGATGCGGCGCAGCAGCACCAGGTCCGACTCGCCGTCGGCGAGGACGAGTTCGCTGCGGCCGGCGGCGGTGAGCAGCACCTTGTACAGGCCGTAGTCCCAGGAGATCGGGAAGCGGCAGAACACCACGTCGTCGGGGCGGTAGCCGAGTTCCAGGGCGATGGCCTCGGTGGCGAAGACCATCCGGCCGTGCGGGCAGATCACCGCCTTGGGTGCGGCGGTGGAGCCGGAGGTGTAGACGAGGACGGCGATGTCGTCGGCGTCGACCGGGACTTCGGCCGGGCGGACCTCGCGTGCGCGCAGCGCGGTGATCTCCCGCCAGGCGGGGCCGAGTCCGAGGACCGGCACCTCGCCGGCGAGGGCGCCGATCCGGTCCGCGGCCGGGTCGGCGACGACGATCAGCGAGGGCTCGGCGTTCTCCACGACCGCCCTGAGGTGGTAGTCCTTCATGCCGGTGTTGACGGGGACGAGGACCGCGCCCCGGCGCGCGGTGCCGTACAGCAGCGCGACGAGTTCCCGGGTGCTGGGCAGCTGCACCAGGACCCGGTCGCCGTGGCCGACGCCCCGGGCGCGCAGCCAGGCGTCGACGGCGTGGCTGTGGGCGGCCAGTTCCCGGTACGTCCAGCGGCCCGTGCCGTCGGCCACCGCCCAGGCGTCGGGGCGTTCGGCGGTGGCCTCGTCGAGCAGGTCGTGCACCCGGGCGTCGGTGCGGGCCGGCACTGTCGGTTGACCGTTCACTGCGACTCCTGCCGCCTTTCGTGTGTGCCTCCGGCGGTCTGCATGGCCGCGGCCCGGGAGGCGAGCTTCCTGCGGTCGGTCTTGCGGTTGGCGTTGAGCGGGAGGGCGTCCAGGTGGTGGTAGGCGCGCGGGACGACGGCGGCGGGCAGCAGCTCGCGCAGATGGCGGGCGAGCCGGGCGGGCGGCACGGGCGCGCCGGTGTGGAAGACGGCGAGTTCCACCGTGCCGTCCACGGGCACCGCCACGGTCACGGCGTCCTCGACGCCGGGGCAGGTGCGGGCGGCGGCGTCCACCTCGGCCAGTTCCACCCGGATGCCGCGCACCTGTACCTGAGCGTCCTTGCGGCCCAGGTAGTGCCAGGTGCCGTCGCCGGCGCGCCGGACCCGGTCGCCGGTGCGGTAGTAGCGCCGGCCGTCGCGCTCCAGGAACCGTCCGGCGTCGTCGGCCGGGTCGAGATAGCCGGGCGTCAGCTGGGGGCCGGCGACGCACAGTTCGCCCTCGTCGCCGGTGCTGGGCGCGCCGGCCGGGTCGAGCAGCAGGGTGTGGTGGCCGGGGTGGACGGCGCCGATGGGCACCATGCCGTTCGGGTGGCGGCCCGGTGTCCAGCGGTGCGCGGTGATGGTGATGGTCAGCTCGGTGGGGCCGTAGAGGTTCTCCAGCGCGGCGCCCGGCGCGGCGGCGGCCCAGTCCTCGGCGTCCTTGCAGCCGAGCGCCTCCCCCGCGAAGAAGCTCCAGCGCAGCGAGCCCAGCGCGCCCGGGGCGAGCCCGCCGGTGCGGCGCACCAGGGGGATCGCGCTGGGCGTGGAGAACCACACGGTCATGCCCTGTGCGGCCACGAACTCCGGCAGGCGCGCGTACGCCCGGGCGGGGACGGGGACGACGGCGGCTCCGGCGCCCCAGGCGCAGAACAGGTCGAACATCGCGCAGTCGAAGTTGAGGTCGAAGGTCTGCGAGAAGACGTCGTGCGGCCCGAAGTCGTAGCGCTGGTCCAGCAGTCGGAAGTAGTGGGCGGTGTTGGCGTGGGTGACCGGAACGCCCTTGGGCCGGCCGGTGGAGCCGGAGGTGAACAGCACATAGGCGATGTCACCGGGCCGGGTGGGCTGGGGCGCCTTCAGGGCGCTGTGCGGGTCCAGGGCGAGCGCCGGCATCGGCTGCCCGCCGGGTGCGAACAGCGTCGGCAGCCGCACCCCGTCCTCGTGCAGCGCGGTCAGGGCGGGCAGGGCGTCGTCGTCGGCGATCAGCGCTCCCACCCCGGCGGCCTCGATCATCCGCCGGGTGCGGGCGGCGGGGAAGGCCGGCTGGAGGGGGACGACGGTGACGCCGCTGTACAGGCCGGCCAGCAGGGTGGCGTACGCCGTGGGTCCCTTGCCGGCCAGCACCCCCACGGCGGGCGGCGGGCCGGGGAGCCCGGCGAGCAGCGAGCCGGCCCGGACGAGGGCCTGTTCGTGCAGTTCGCGGTAGGTGAGGTCGACGCCGTCGGCGCGCAGCGCGGGCCGGCCCGGGGCGAGGGCCAGGCCGCGCGCGAACCGGCCGGACAGCGTGCCGTCCAGGGTGGGGTCCACGGGGCCGCCCCGTCAGCCCGCGGTGCTCGGCAGCATGCCCCGCACGGTGTCCCACAGCACACCGGCGGTGCGGAAGGTGTCCATGGTGAGCGCGCTGTCGCGGAAGCGGACCTGGTAGTCCTCCTCCAGTGTGCCGAGGAGCTGGACGGTGCCGAGCGAGTCCAGGCCGAGGTCCTTCAGGTCGGACTCCGGCGTCAGCGCCTCCTGCGGCGGCAGGAACGGCAGGAAGGGACGGAGTATCTGTTCGAACCGGTCGTCCCACATGGGGGCCTCCAACGAGTCGGGCGGGGATCAGGCGGCGCGGCTACGGCGCCGGGGGGTCATCGCCAGCCGCGGCTGGGCCGCGACGACGTCGAACTGGCGGACGGTGCGGGGCACCCGGCCGAACAGGCTGTCGGGTCCGGCGACGCACAGCCGGCGGGCGCCGGCGTCCTTCAGGGCCGTGGTGACGCTCGGCCAGTCCATCGGGTGGTCGAAGCCGTCGAGGAGCATGGTGCGCAGTTCCTCGCCGGTGCGCAGCAGCCGGCCGTCCTGGTCGGCGACGACGGGGAGCGAGGGGTCGGCGAAGGTGTAGCGGGACACCACCTCGCGGGCGGCCTTCTCGCGCAACGGCTTGAACACCGAGGCGTGCATGGGGGGCCTCATGGTGTACAGGGGGAGGCTGCCGATGGCGCGCAGCCGCTCCTCCATCCAGCCCACCCGGTGTTCGGAGAGGGACACCATGAAGAAGCCGTCGTCGACGCGGCAGGAGATCTCGTGCCACTCCCCCGCCGCGTCCAGTTCGGCGAGGATCGCGTCGAGGCCGTCGTGCGGGGCACGGACGAAGGACAGGGTGACGACGTCCCGGTGCTCGGTGGCGAAGTACTCCTCCAGGCAGCGGGCGATCTCGGCGGTCAGGCGGACGGCGTCGGGCAGTTCCAGGGCGCCGGTGTAGGCGAGGGCCGCCTTCTCGCCGAAGCTGGGCCCGGTGACGATGCCGGGTGCCACGCCGAGGTGTTCCTCGGCCCAGTGGGCGCAGGCCAGGCAGTTGACGAGGAACGCGACCTGGGCGGCCTCCGAGTAGTCGCCCGGGGAGGTGCGGAAGGCGTCCACGAGGGAGTAGCCGAGGGCGTCGTCGGCGACGGCGACCAGGTCCCGGGCGATGGGATTCGCCACCATGAACCTGCCCACCTCGGCGAACGGGACGGGTCCCATGCCGGGGAAGACGAGAGCGGTGTCGGATGCCATGGCAGGGACCCCTTTCACAGGCACTTGGCTCACAGGCTCTTGAGGAAGTCGGTCAGCACCGCGCGGAACCGCTCGGGTTCCTCCAGGTGCGGAAGGTGGCTGGACTCCTCGAAGATCTCCCAGCGGGCCCCGGGGATCTCGTCGTGGTACGGCTGGACTACGGCCGGTGTGGCCTCGTCGTGGCGCCCGCTGATCAGCAGGGTCGGGGTGCGGACGCGGTGCAGGTCGCCGACGATCGACCAGTCCTTCAGGGAGCCGATGACATGGAACTCGTTGGGGCCGTTCATCGCGTAGTAGACGGTGGGGTCGTTGTAGATCTCCATGAAGGAGGACAGGAAGTCCCGGGGCCAGGGCGTCACCCGGCACACATGGCGGTCGTAGAAGACCCGCATCGCGGCGAGGTACTCCTCGCTGTCGTAGGTGCCGGCCGCCTCGTGCCGCCGCAGGGTGTCCTCCACCCCCGGCGGGAGTGCGGCGCGCAGCCGGGCCATCTCCTCAAGCCACAACGGGTAGGAGGCGGGAGCGTTGGCGACGACCAGTCCGCGCAGGCCGGGCGGGGCGGTCATGGCGTGCCGGGCGCACAGCGGGCCGCCCCAGCTCTGGCCGAACAGCACGTAGTCGTCGGCGATGCCCAACCGCTGTATGAGGTTGGCCAGTTCGGCCTCGAAGAGTTCGACGGTCCAGAACCCGGGTTCCTTGTGCGGGAGGTGGGTCGAGCCGCCGTTGCCGAGCTGGTCGTAGTGGACGACGGGCCAGCCGTCCTCGGCGAGCCGGGCGAGCGGCAGCAGGTAGTCGTGGGTGCTGCCGGGCCCGCCGTGCACGGCGACGACCGCCGGCCGTCCCGCGCCGAGCTCACCGGTCACCCGGTACCAGGTCCGGTACTCCCCGAAGGGGACGGTGCCCTTCGCGCTGGCTTCCGGGGACACGCTGATCACCTCTGCTCGCTGCGGGACGGGACGGCGGCCGGGCATGGACACCGACCGGGACCGGGAGAGCCGGGCCGCGGTGCCGTCACCGTCTCCACCGTGTTCCGCAGCCGACGCTAACGGCCCCCGCCCCACCACCAGACCCCTAACCGCCCCTAGACGGTGCGCGGGAGGACTGGGGGCGTACGGGTGGCGGGGCGACGGGGTGGTACGGCGGGCAGCGGGGTGGGGGTGGTTGACGGGGCGGACGACGGACGCCGAGATGCGCGGCAACTGACGGGACCGGACGACGGACGCCGAGATGCGCGGCAACTGACAGGGCCGGACGACGGACGCCGAGATGCGCGGCAACTGACAGGGCCGGACGACGGACGCCGAGATGCGCGGCAACTGACGGGGCCGGGCGACGGGCAGCGGGATGCGTGGCGGCTGGCGACGACATCGACTCGCTCACCCTCTCCCTGGTGGGAGGCGGGCACCTGCTGTTCCCGGTCCGCGACCCCGGCCCGCCGGCCGCGGCCGCCGTCCACAAGCTCGTGACCACGGTGCTCACCGGCGCCCTGCCACGGCGACGACGCCCGTCTGACGCGTAGTCAGTGCGGCGCGCCGGAGAGCCGCTGGTCCTTGCAGAGGTCGCCGACGGCGGTGTGCGTGGGCGGGAGCATCGGGGACGGGCCGCCTTCCCGTCCTTAGGGGCGGCTAGGGGTTGGGCCCCGCCGTCGTGGCTGCCTAGCGTGCGGGGGACGGCCGACAGCGCCGCACGGCGCCGAGCCCGGAGCATCCGTCGCCGGCGCGTCCCGCTCCCTTTCGTGCGAAGAGGACCTGATGACTGCACCTGCCGAACCGGCCGACCAGGCCGCGCCGCCGGACTTCCCGATGCGGCGGGCCTGTCCCTTCAGCCCGCCGGCCGCCTACGCCGAGCTGCGCGAGACCGCTCCCGTCTCCCGGGCCCGGCTGAAGGTCGACGGCAAGCCCGCCTGGCTGGTCACCCGGCACGACCTGTACAAGAAGCTGCTGGGCGACGAGCGGGTCAGCGCGAATTTGAAGCTGCCCGGTTACCCCCTCCAGGTGCCGGTGCCCCAGGAGATCCTCCAGTCGGTTCCGCTGACCTTCCTGTCCATGGACCCGCCGGACCACACCGTGCAACGGCGCATGCTGGCACCGGAGTTCAGCGTGCGGCGGATGCGCGAGCTGCGCGGCCGGGTGCAGCAGATCGTGGACCAGCAGATCGACCACATGCTGGAGAAGGGCGCGGACGGCCCGGTGGACCTGGTCACCGCCCTCGCCCTGCCGGTGCCCTCCCTGGTGATCTGCGAACTGCTCGGCGTGCCCTACGAGGACCACGGCCGGTTCGAGGAGTGGGCGTGGGCCATCATGAACCACGACATCGGCGAGGAGGACCGCGGCCGCGCCCACTACGAGCTGGACCAGTACGTGGACGGGCTGGTCACCGCCAAGGAGAGCGAGCCCGGCGACGACATGATCAGCCGGCTGATCGAGTTCAACCGGCAGACGCCCGCCGTGGAACACTCCGACATCGTCAGCATGTCCAAGCTGATGCTGGTCACCGGGCACGAGACGACCGCCAACATGATCGCGCTCGGGGTGCTGGCCCTGCTGGAGCACCCGGACCAGCTGGCCGCCGTCCGCGCGGAGCCGGAGCTGATGCCGCGCGCGGTGGAGGAGCTGCTGCGCTTCTTCTCCATCTCCGACGCGGGCACGGCGCGGGTCGCCCTGGAGGACATCGAGCTGGGCGGGGTCACCATCCGGGCCGGCGAGGGGATCCTGCCGCTGAACAACGCGGCCAACCACGACGCCCGCGTCTTCCCCGACCCCGACCGCCTGGACGTGCGCCGCGAGGCCCGCAGCCAGCTGGCGTTCGGCTACGGCGTCCACCAGTGCATCGGCCAGAACCTCGCCCGCATGGAGCTGGACGTCGTCTACTCGACGCTGCTCCGCCGGGTTCCGACGCTGCGCCTGGCCGCCCCGGTGGAGGAGCTGCGGTTCAAGGACGACGCGATCGTCTACGGCCTGTACGAGCTGCCCGTCACCTGGTGACGTTCCACCACCTCGCCCCCTCCTGTCGTCACCGATGTCCGAAAGGCAGCCATGACCCAGTCCGCCGACGCCGTACCCGGGACGGAAGCGCCGCCGGTGCAATTCCCCCTGCGGCGCACCTGTCCCTTCGCGGAGCCGCCCGAGTACGCCGGGCTGCGCGCCGACGCCCCCGTCTCCCGCGCCGCCCTGAAGGTGAACGGCAAGCCCGCCTGGCTGGTCACCCGGCACGAGCACGTCCGGCAGGTGCTGGGCGACAGCCGGGTGAGTTCCAACCTCAAACTGCCGGGCTATCCGCACCAGTTCCACATCCCCGAGGAGCTGCTGGCGCAGGTCCGGCTGATGATGCTGAACATGGACCCGCCGGAGCACACCGCCCACCGGCGCTTGCTGATACCGGAGTTCACGGCGCGGCGGGTGCGGGAGCTGCGTCCTCGGATCCAGCAGATCGTGGACGAGCGGGTGGACGCGATGCTGGCCGCGGGCGGCCCGGTGGACCTGGTCACCGCCCTCGCCCTGCCGGTGCCCTCCCTGGTGATCTGCGAACTGCTCGGCGTGCCCTACGAGGACCACGCGCGGTTCGAGGAGTGGTCGGCGGCGCTGATGAACCACGATCTGAGCCCGCAGGAGTACGGGGCGGCCGTGCAGGCCCTGGACGCCTACCTCGACCAGCTCGTCACCCGGAAGGAGAGCGAGCCGGGCGACGACCTCATCAGCCGCTTCCTGGAGAAGAACCGCACCGAGCGGATCGCCGACCACACCGACGTGGTGACGATGGCCCGGCTGATGCTGGTCGGCGGTCACGAGACCACCGCCAACATGATCGCCCTCGGGGTGCTGGCCCTGCTGGAACACCCGGATCAGATGGCCGAGTTGCGGGCCGACCCGGCCCTGCTGCCGAACGCCGTGGAGGAGTTGCTGCGTGTCTTCTCCATCTCCGACTCCGGCACCGCCCGGGTCGCGGTGGCGGACATCGAGGTCGGCGACGTCACCATCCGCGCCGGCGAGGGCATCCTCGCCCTGAACAACGCCGCCAACCACGACGAGTCGGTCTTCCCCGACCCGGGCACCCTCGACATCCACCGCGAGGAGGCCCGCGCCCATCTGGCCTTCGGGTACGGCGTCCACCAGTGCATCGGCGCCAACCTGGCCCGGGCGGAGCTGGAGGCGGTCTACGGCACCCTGCTGCGCCGCGTCCCCGGTCTGCGGCTGGCCGCCGAGCCCGGGGAGCTGCGGTTCAAGGACGACGCCATGGTCTACGGCGTCTACGAACTCCCCGTCACCTGGTGACGGCCGATCCGAACGGACTGCCCCTGATGCGTGTCTCCACCGAACGCGACCGGTGCGTGGGCTCCGGCCAGTGCGCGCTGCTGAGCCCCGAGGTGTTCGACCAGGACGCCGACGGCCTGGTCACCCTGCTGAGCGAGGAGCCGGCCGAGGAACTGCGCGAAGAGATCGTGCGGGCCGCGGACCTGTGCCCGTCCCGTTCGATCCGCGTGCACGGCTGACGTCCCCCGGCGGCGGGACCGGGCGGCCCGGTCCCGCCGCCGACGGCCTAGCGGGGGCCGGCCGGGCGGGGGCCCGCCAGCGCCTGGGCCTGTTCCAGGAAGCGGGGCAGCCACTGCTCGTAGGAGACCCCGTCGAGGAACTCCAGCGCCGCGCGTGCGTCCTCGCCGACCACGGTGTGCAGGGGGGTCGTGGGGTCGTCGGCCGCGGCGACGACCGCGCGGGCCGCCTCGGCGGAGTCGGCCGCGCCCTCCGCCACCCGGGCGAGGAACCGGTCCAGCCAGGCGTGGTCCGCCGCGTAGGGGCCGGGCCCGGCCGGCCGGCCGTCGGCGGCGCCGGCCCGGGACGCGCGCTGGATGGCGGTGGCGAAGCTGCCCGGTTCCAGGCACACCACCCGGACGCCGAACGGCTGGACCTCCGCGTACAGGGCTTCGCTGAGCGCGCCCAGGGCGGCCTTGCTCGCCGCGTAGAAACCGCCGTGCGGTACGGCGAAGGTGCGGGCGGCGAGCGAGGAGACGTTGACGATGACGCCGGAGCCCCGGGCGCGCATCCCGGGCAGCACGGCGCGGGCCAGCCGCAGCGGCCCCCAGAAGTTGGTCTCCAGCACGGAGCGGGCCTGCTCCAGCGGCATGGTCTCGGCCGGTCCGGTGCGGTCGACACCGGCGTTGTTCACCACGACGTCCAGGGGCCCGTACCGGTCCTGCACCGCGGTGACTGCGGCGGTGACGGAGGCGTCGTCGGTGACGTCCAGCCGGGGGACGTCCAGGGTGAGTTCCTCCGCGCGGGCGCGTGACAGCAGTTCCCCGGCGGTGGCGGGGTCGCGCACACAGGCGTGGACCCGGTCGCCGCGCCGGGCGAACGCCAGCGCCGTCTCCAGCCCGATGCCGCTGCCGCATCCGGTGACGAGGACCGACCTCATGCCCGTGCCGCCTGGTCCGCCAGGAGGCCCAGCACCTGCTTCTGATGGCTCGTCAGGTAGAAGTGGCCGCCCTGGAACACATGGCACTCGAACGGCCCGTCGGTGTGCCGGGACCAGGCGCGCGCCTCCTCCACGGTCACCTTGGGGTCGTCGTCACCGACCAGGGCGACGACGGGGCAGCGCAGCTTCGGTCCGGGCTCGTAGACGTAGGTTTCGGCGGCCCGGTAGTCGGCGCGGATGGCGGGCAGGGCCATGCGGATCAGTTCGATGTCGTCGAGGATGGACGGGTCCGTGCCGCTGAGCCGGCGCACCTCGTCGATGAGCCCGTCGTCGTCGCGCAGGTGGACGGTCTCGTCGCGCGGGCAGGAGGGGGCGCGGCGGGCGGAGACGAACAGCGCCCGCGGGACCACACCGTGGTCGCGTTCCAGCCGGCGGGCGATCTCGAAGCCGAGGGTGGCGCCCATGCTGTGGCCGAACAGGACCAGGGGGCGGTCGGTCCACGGCAGCAGCACGGGGGTGAGGCGGTCGGCCAGTTCCTGGATGCTCGTCGCACAGGGCTCCTGGCGGCGGTCCTGACGGCCGGGGTACTGCACGGCGAGCACGTCCACGGAGTCCGGCATGTTCGCCGAGACGGGGTGGTAGTAGGTCGCCGAGCCACCCGCGTGCGGCAGGCACACCAGCCTGGCCGCCGCGTCCGGGCGGGGATGGTAGCGGCGTATCCAGAGACGGTCCTGCTCGGCGAGCGTGGTCATGGGGCGGGTGTTCCCTTCCTGGGGTGGCTGCGCCGCGCGGGGCGCGGATGGGCCCCAGCAGTCTCACGTGCACCAGGGCCCTCCTGCCACCCCTATTCGCCCCATCTCACAGGTCCGGTTCAGGCGTTGAGGTAGGCGAGCACCGCGAGGACCCGGCGGTTGCTGTCGCCGGACGGCGGGAGCATCAGCTTGGTGAAGATGTTCGAGATGTGTTTCGCCGCCGCGCCCTCGGTGATGGTGAGCCGCTGGGCGATCGCGGTGTTGGAGCAGCCCTCGGCCATGAGTTCCAGCACCTCGCGTTCGCGGGCGGTGAGCGCGGCCAGCGGTTCGTCCCGGGAGTGGCTGGTCATCAACTGGGCGACGACGGCCGGGTCCATGGCCGTGCCGCCGGCCGCGACCCGGCGTACGGCGTCGATGAACTGCTCGTCGTCCAGGACGCTGTCCTTGAGCAGATAGCCGATGCCGCCGGTGCCGTCGGCCAGCAGTTCGCGGGCGTACATCTGCTCCACGTGCTGGGACAGGACGAGGATCGGCAGGCCGGGGCGTTCGCGCCGGGCCCGCAGGGCGGCCTGGAGGCCCTCGGTGGTGAAGGTGGGCGGCAGCCGTACGTCCACGATGGCCACGTCGGGCCGGTGGTCGGCGATCGCGGCGGCGAGGTCCGTGCCGTTGTCGACGGCGGCGGCGACCTCGAAGCCGTACGCCTCCAGTAATTGGATGATTCCCTGCCTCAGGAGGAAGAGGTCTTCGGCGAGGACAACGCGCACGGCAGCTCCAGCTTGATCACGGTCGGTCCGCCCGGAGGGCTGTTGATCTCCAGGACGCCGTCAAAGGATGCCAGCCGTCTGCGGATGCCCTCCAGACCGCTCCCGGCCGAGACGTCGGCGCCGCCGCGGCCGTCGTCGGTGACCCGGGCGTGCAGGGTGTCGTCCGCGCGCCAGGCGACGACCTCCACCCGCTGGGCGTCGGCGTGCTTGAGGGCGTTGGTGAGCAGTTCGGACACGGCGAAGTAGACGGCGGACTCGACCGGGTCGGGCAGCCGGCCGGGCAGATCCACCACCACGGTCACCTCCAGCGGGCTGGCCAGGCCCAGGGCGCGCAGGGCGTCGGCCAGGCCGCGCTCGGCGAGGACCGGCGGGTGGATGCCGTGGACCAGGTCGCGCAGTTCGCGCAGGGCCGCGACGGAGGAGCTGCGGGCCTGCCGCAGCAGCCGGCGGGCCTCCTCGGGGTCCTGGCCCAGCTTCCGGTCGACGGCGCCGAGTTGCAGGCCGAGGCTGACGAGCCGGGCCTGGGCGCCGTCGTGCAGGTCGCGTTCGATGCGGCGCAGTTCGGCGGCCTGGATGTCCAGCGCGCCGGACCGGGTCTCGGACAGGTGCCGCACGCGCGAGGCCAGTCGGGACCCGCGGGTCGGGCCGAGCAGGAAGCGGACGAAGTAGGCGTACCCCTTGAGCACCAGCGGGGTGAGCAGCAGCCAGCCGGTGAGCACGACGAGCGCGAGCAGGCCGGCGGCGAACGCGGCCGGCCAGCTGCCGACGGTGACGAAGGCGTACCAGCGGCCCGTTCCGCCGTCCGCGACCGGCCGCCACAGCCCGCAGGCCAGGAACAGCCCCTCCCCCGCGTAGTACAGGAGGGCGGCCGGCAGGAAACCGGTGAGCCCGACGACGGTGTTGAGCAGCAGCCACAGCAGGTCCCGCCAGGTCGCGGGGTCGGCGAGGATCCACTTGCAGCGGCGCGTCCAGCCGACGATGTCCCGCTCGATCTCCTGCGGTTCGGGCCGGTAGGGCCGCTCCACCGGGACGCCGGAGCGGGCGGCGGCGCGCCGGTTGAGGTCGCACAGCCACCGCACGGCCCGGGTGAGGTAGGGCAGCGCGAGAAAGCCGATGCCGATCAGGCAGAGGATGACGAAGTAGGTGGTGGTGACGAAGAGGACGACCGACAGCAGGGCTCCGGTGGCGGTGGCCACGCCGACCAGGGTGTCCAGGGCGGCGCCGCGGAGTCGGCCGCGCCACGCGACCGGCACAGTCTTCATGCGCTCATGTTCCCATCCCCGACCGCCTGTTGCGCCGGGGCCGCCCCCGCCCGCAGGGAGCGGGGACGGCCCGGCCGGGGCCTGGCTCACGCGGCCTTCACCGTGTCGACGGCGGGGCTGCGCATACCGCGCCAGGAGGGCAGCAGGGTGGCACCGAACACCAGCAGCAGGGACCCGCCGACGATGGTGAGGTAGATGCCGGGGGATCCGGAGGGCAGGTACGAGCCGCTCTTGACGAGGCTGTAGGGGACGATGGTCGTCGCGGAGGCGAGGGTGCCGAGGACGGTGGCGACCACGCCGATCAGTACGCCCTCCACGGCCAGCATGCCGATCACCTGGGCGCGGGTGGCGCCGGTGAGCCGCTGGAGGCCGAACTCCGCGCGCCGTTTGCGGGTGACGGACACCAGGGTGTTGACGACGGTGATGGCCGCGTATCCGACGATCATGGCGACGATGGTGTAGTTCGCGGACACCAGGATCTGCTGGATCTGGTTGTTCCGGCCGGCCAGGGAGGAGCTGTCGTCCAGTTCGGTGCCGGGCACCCGGGCGGCCAGCGCGGCCAGCCGGTCGTGGACCTCGCTGCCGGTGCCGGGCGCGGCGCGGACCAGGATCTGGTGCGGCAGCCGGTCGCCGGTGTGCGGGGCGAGGGTCGCCGCGGGCAGCGTCAGGTACTGCTGCTTGGGGTTGTCGGTGTAGAGGGCCACGACGGTGGGCCGCACGGCGGTGCCGTCACCGAGGTGCAGCGGCAGCCGGTCGCCGACCTTCACGCCGTACTCCCGGGCCTTCTTGTCGGACAGGGCCACGGTGTCGCCGCGCAGGCCGTCCAGGGACCCGGCGACCACGGGCAGGTCGAGGCTCTGGCGCACCCCTTCGGCGGAGACTCCGCGCAGGTCGGTGTCGGCCGGGCCGCCCGGCCGGTCCACGAAGCCCCGGCTGGTGACGAACTCGGAGGCCGCGGCCACCCCGGGCGTGGCCCGCACCTCGGCGACGACGCCGGGCGCGAATCCGCCCGTGGTGGAGTCGAGGACGTAGTCGGCGAGGATGTTGTCGTCGTAGGAGGTCCGCGAGACGTGGTCCTCGGTGGACTGCATGTACAGGGTGCCCGTGGCGATGCCGATGAGCAGGACGATCGGTGCGACGGCGCCCGCCATGCGGACGTGGGCGGTGGCGGCGTTGCGCAGCGCCAGCTGCCCGGAGAGCCCGGACAGGGCCCGTACCGGCCCTCGCAGCAGCGCCACCATGGCCTTGGTGAGGCCGGGCGCGAGCAGGGCGAGGCCGATGCAGAACAGCACGGAGGCGGGTCCGGCGGTGCTGGCGAGGGTGGGGCCGTCCTCCATCACGGTGGCGGTGGCGATGGCCAGGCCGATGCCGTTGGCGAGGAAGAACAGCGCGAGCAGCAGCCGGGGCAGGCTGAACCAGCGGGTGCCGGCGGTGGATTCGGCGAGGGCGGCGACCGGTTCGGTACGGGCGGCGCGCCGTCCGGCGAACCGGGTGGCACCGGCCGCGGCGAGCACGGTGACGGCCGCGCCGACGGCCATCGGCAGCGGGCCGGCGTGGTAGACGATGGCCGGTGCCACCACGCCGCTGGTGGTCAGCACCTTGAACAGCAGCCGTCCGATGGCGTATCCGGGCGCCAGGGCGAGCAGGACGGAGGCCACCGACAGCACGGCCGTCTCGGTGAGGATCATGCGGCGCAGCTGCTGCGGAGTGGAGCCGACGGCGCGCAGCAGGGCCATCTCGCGGGCGCGCTGCTGAAGGGAGAGGCCGAGGGTGGAGGCGACGCCGAACATGACGATCAGGACGACGGAGGAGCCGAAGACCGCCGCGAGGATGACGACGGTACGCCGGCTGGAGAGGGTGCCGGGCAGCTCGGCCAGGCCGCGGCGCTCGCCGGTGAGCACCTCGGCGCGGTCGCCGACCTCGGCGCGCACCGCGTCCGCGACGGCGGCGTTGCTCGTGCCGGGCGCGGGCAGCACGGCGACGGAGTCGATCCGGCCGCCCGCGAGGGTGCGGGCCCGGTCGTCCGTGAAGAACACGGCCGCGTCGGGGTTGTGGTCGCCGCGCTGTTCGGCGATGCCGCTGACCTGGAACCGGCGGACGGTGCCCTGGACGACGATGTCGACCGGGGAACCGGGGCGGACGCCGGCCCGCCGGGCGAGTGCGGCGTCGAGTACGGCCTCGCCGCCGGTGACGGGGGTTTTCCCGGCGGCGAGGGTATAGGGGGTGAGCCGGGCGCTCGCCCAGCCGTGGCCGTACGACGCGGACTCGCCGGTCACCGGCTTGCCGTCCTTGAGGACGGTGGCCGGGAACGACACGTCGGGCACGGCCGCGCGCACTCCGTCGACCCGGGCCACCTGGCCGGCCAGGCCGGCGTCGATGCGGTGCCGCTCGGTCAGCGCGCCGGCGTCGTAGCTCTGTTCACCGGTGACGACGACCGGGGCCTCGCGCAGGCGCTGGGGTGCGGCGGCCATGCGGACGCCGGTCTCCATCAGGCCGCCGCAGCCGATGACGATCGCGGCGCCGAGGAACATGGCGAGGAAGGTCGCGACAAAGCTCGTCCGGCGGAACTTCAGGGTGCGCAGTGCCAGGCGCCACATCAGTACCGTCCCCCCGAGTGCTGCGGCGCGCTCTGCCGGTGGGCGTCGTCCTCCCAGGCACCGAGCCTGGTCATCCGGGCGGCGACCGCGTCGGCCGTGGGCCGGTGCAGTTCGCCGGCGAAGGCGCCGTCGGCGAGGAAGACCACGCGGTCGGCGTAGGAGGCGGCGACCGGGTCGTGGGTGACCATGACCAGGGTCTGGCGGGCGGTGTCGACGGATTCGCGCAGCAGGCCGAGCACGGCGGCGGCGGTGCGGGTGTCCAGGGCGCCGGTGGGCTCGTCGGCGAAGACGACGGCGGGGCGGGTCACCAGGGCGCGGGCGATGGCGACGCGCTGCTGCTGGCCGCCGGACAGCTGGGCCGGCAGATGGCCGAGCCGCTCGGCCAGGCCGACGCGCTGGACGACGGTGCGGATCAGGGCCTTGTCGGGCCGCTGTCCGGCCAGTTGCAGCGGCAGCGTGATGTTCTGCATCACCGTCAGCGCGGGCAGCAGGTTGAAGGACTGGAAGATGAAGCCGATCCGGTCGCGGCGCAGCTTGGTCAGCCGGGTGTCGTCCAGCCCGGCGAGGTCGGTGCCGCCGACGGTGACCGTGCCGGAGCTGGGCTGGACCAGTCCCGCGGCGCAGTGCAGGAAGGTGGACTTGCCGGATCCGGAGGGACCCATGACGGCGGTGAAGGTGCCGTCGGCGAAGCTCATGGTGAGCCCGCGGAGCGCGGCCACCCGGCCGTCGCCCCGGCCATAGGTCTTCGACACGGCGTCCAGCCGTACCGCCTCCGTCCGGCGGAGGTCGTGTGAAGTGTGCACTCGGGCTCCCTGGGGGATGACGCGCCTCTCACGCGATGTCTGGGGACCAGATTAGGAACGGCGCCGCCGCGGCACATTGGCATTGTCCGCCCGGTTCGAGGTAGAGGTTTCTCTACCTCCGCGGTCCAGGTTTCGTCAGGATTCCGGCGACATGTGTACGACGGTGTCTCCATCTTTGTGCAGAGGTGACGGCATTTCTGTGCGGAGGTGTCACCACCCCGACCGCATATCTGGCTCCCCCGGGAAAGGGCCGATTGCCACCCGTGTCCCGGGGCGTGACTGCGGGTACCGTCGAAACCGACCGGATAAATCCACGATAGATGGGATGCCCCATGGCCAGGAGGCCTGATCACGAGCTGACCGCGAGCGTCCGGCCCGATGGTTATCTGGAGCTGTTCTCCCGGCGCACCGGGAAGGTCCACCGGTGCGGTCCGCGTGGCACGACGATGTGGCTGGCGCTCCAGCGCAGCGACTGGCAGCCGGAATCGGCGGCGGAAGAAATCGCCGCACGATTAGGTGTCGACCCGGACAGTATCCGATGTGATATCGAGGCGTGGGTGGCGCATTTCCGCGAGGCCGCCGAATAAGGGAGATATGCGGGCGCGGGCGGCCTTTCGGCCGCCCGCCCGGTCGGTCCACGTCCGCTATCCGCCGCCTTTTCGGCGGCGCCGGCTCAGCGCGGACCGGCGGGCCCGGCGGTCAGCCATGCCTCGACCGCCCGGGCGGTGGCCCCGGCGTGGTCCTCCAGCATCGTGAAGTGGGTGCCGGGCACCTCGGCCGGCCGGTGCTCGGCGGGCCAGACCGCCCGCCAGTCGCCGGTGCCGGGTCCGGTGGCGAAGGACTCGGTGGGCCGCACGAACAGCACCGGCGCCGTCAGGACGCCCGGCAGGCAGTCCTGGATGAGGTCGCTGTAGCGGCTCATCGCGGCGAGGCGGGCGGTGCCGAAGCCGCCGAGGGCGGACTCGCGGGCCAGCATGCCGTCGAACATCTGCCGCCACAGCTCGTCCTTGCCGTCGTCCCCGGGCAGATAGGTGTCCAGCAGCACCACGCCCGCGGCCGGCCGGCCGGCCTTCTCCATGATCTCGGCCGCCGCGTGGGCGAACTGGCCCCCGGAGGAGTAGCCGACGAGCACGTACGGCCGCTCGTCCGGGCAGGCCCGGCGGATGCCCTCGACGACCGTCTCCAGCACCGCGTCCACCGAGCGCGGCAGTGGTTCGCCGGGACCGAAGCCGGGCATGGCGGGCACCAGGAGGTCGCGGCGGCCCTCGAAGTGCCGGGCGAGGCGGGCGTACTGGTGTGCGCCGCCCAGGGCCATCGGCGAGGGCAGGCAGACCAGCCGGGGGGCGGCGGGGCCGGTGGCCAGCCGCACCGGGTCGGTGACATCGGCCGGGTCGGCCAGGCGGGAGAAGCCGGGGAGGATCTCGGCGACGGTGCGCAGCAGGTCGATGGCCCGGCCCATGCGTCCGTCGGCCGCCGCGCGCCGCACCAGAGCGCCGACCGATTCGAGATCGTCGGTGCCGTCGGGGGCCGCCGGGCCGCCGGCCAGGTGGGCCCGCAGGGCGGTGGCCAGGGCGGCCGGGGTGCGGTGGTCGAAGACGGCACCGGCGGGCAGGGGGGTGCCCAGGGCGGTGCCGAGGGCGGCGCGGAGTTCGGCGGCGGTGACGGAGTCCAGGCCGATCTCCAGGAAGACGGCGTCGGGCTCGACGGCCTCCGGGCCGGGGTGCCCGAGGACGGCGGCGGTCTGGGCCCGGACCAGGTCCGTCAGCAGGGCCTCCTGCGCGGCCGGCCCGGCACCGGCCAGCCGGTGCCGCAGCGTCCCGGTGTCCTCGGGAGCGCCGGCCCGGGCGGGCGGCACGGGCTCGGCCGGGGCGCCGACGGTGAGGGGCACGTCGGCGTTCAGCCAGTAGCGTGCGTGCCGGAAGGCGTAGGTGGGCAGTTCGGCGCGGGCCGTGCCGGGGAACAGGGCGGCCCAGTCGGGGGCGAGGCCGTCGGTGAACAGGCGGGCCAGGCCGGACGCCAGGGCGGCGGGTTCACCGCCGTGGCGGCGGCCGAGCGCGACGAGGACGGCGCCGTCGGCCTCCGGGCAGGCGCGGGCGAGGCCGGTGAGGTGGGCGTCGGGGCCGAGTTCCACGAAGCGGCCGGCCCCGGCGGCGGCGAGGGCGGTGACGGCGTCGGCGAACCGGACGGTCTCCCGCGCGTGCCGTACCCAGTAGCCGGGGTCGCGCAGTTCCGCCTCCCCGGCGGGACGGCCGGTGAGGGTGGACACCAGCGGGATGCGCGCCGGGTGGAAGGCCAGCTTCTCGGCCACCGCCCGGAACTCGTCGAGCATGCCGTCCATCAGAGGCGAGTGGAAGGCGTGCGAGACGGTGAGCCGCCTGGCCTTGGCGAAGCCCCCGGCGGCGGCGAGCACCGCCTCCTCCTCGCCCGAGAGGACCACCGAGTCGGGGCCGTTGACCGCGGCGAGGGCGACCCGGTCGTCCAGCAGCGGCCGCACTTCCTGCTCGGTGGCGCGTACGGCGACCATCGCCCCGCCCTCCGGCAGCGCCTGCATCAGCCGGCCGCGGGCGGCGACCAGGGCGCAGGCGTCGTCCAGGTCGAGGACGCCCGCGACATGGGCGGCGGCGATCTCTCCGACGGAGTGCCCGGCGAGCAGGTCGGGCCGTACGCCGAAGGACTCCAGCAGCCGGAACAGGGCGACCTCGAACGCGAACAGCGCGGGCTGCGCGTACCCGGTGCGGTGGACGGCGTCCGGGTCGTCGCCGGCGAGCACTCCGGTCAGGTCCAGGCCGAGCCGGGCCTCGATCGCGTCGAAGGCGTCGGCGAACACCGGGTAGTGGGCGCGCAGTTCCAGGCCCATGCCGGGGCGCTGGGCGCCCTGCCCGGTGAACAGGAACGCGGTACGGATGCCGAAGCGCGCCCGGCCGGTGACGGCGGTGGGTGCGGGCGTCCCGGTGGCGAGGGCGCGCAGCCCGGCCAGCAGTTCCTCCCGGTCGGTGCCGGTGACGGCCGCCCGGTGGTCGAAGGCGGTGCGCCGGGTGCCGAGGGCGCGGGCGACGGCCGCCGGGTGCGTTCCGGGCCGGTCGGCGAGGAAGGCGTGCAGCCGGTCGGCCTGGGCGGCCAGGGCCGGTGCGGAGCGGGCGGACAGCGGCCACACGACGGCGGGGGCGTCCGGTTCACCGTCGGCCGGTTCACCGTCGGCCGGGTCCTCGGCGGGGGCCTCCTCGATGATGGCGTGGGCGTTGGTGCCGCTGATCCCGAAGGAGGACACCCCGGCCCGCCGCGGCCGATCCGTGGCCGGCCACTGTCGTTCCTCGGTCAGCAGCCGTACGTTCCCCGCATCCCAGTCGACCTT
>NZ_BAAASM010000062.1:0-153041 GCF_039532885.1 Streptomyces nogalater
CCCGCAGTACGGCCAGCACCGGATGCCCGTTGCGCCGGGCGTCCGACAGCCGCTCCAGCACCAGGACGCCCAGCCCCTCGGAGAACCCGGTGCCGGACGCGTCGTCGGCGAAGGAGCGGCACCGCCCGTCCGGGGAGAGCGCGCCCTGCCGGCTGAACTCCACATACGTGCCCGGCGAGGCCATCACCGTCACTCCCCCGGCCAGCGCCAGTGTGCACTCGCCCTGCCGCAGCGCCTGCGCGGCCAGGTGCAGCGTGACCAGCGACGAGGAGCAGGCGGTGTCGACGCTGAGCGTGGGCCCCTCCAGGCCGAGGGTGTAGGCGACCCGGCCGGAGACGATGCTGCCGGAGCCGAAGCTGCCGAAGTAGTCGTGGTACATGACGCCCGCGAACACGCCGGTGCGCGAGCCGCGCAGCCCGGCGGGATCGATCCCGGCGTTCTCCAGCGCCTCCCAGGAGCCTTCGAGCAGCAGCCGCTGCTGGGGGTCCATCACCAGGGCCTCGTTCGGGGCGATGCCGAAGAAGCCGGCGTCGAAGTCGCCCGCGTCGTGCAGGAAGCCGCCCTGCCGCGTGTACGAGCGGCCCGGTACGCCCGGGGCCGGGTCGTACAGGCCGGGGTCCCAGCCCCGGTCGGCGGGGAAGGCGGTGATGCCCTCCCCGCCGTCCGCGACCAGCCGCCACAGGTCCTCCGGGGAGCGGACACCGCCCGGGTAGCGGCAGGCCATGCCGACGATCGCGACCGGTTCCCGGGCCGCCGCGGTCAGCGCGCGGTTGCGTTCCCGCAGCCGCTCGATCTCCTTCAGCGAGGCGCGCAGTGCCTCGACCATCCTGGTGTCCGGCATCTCGGACTCGGCCATGGTCCTCTTCCTTGTCGCGGGCGTCGTCACAGGGCGTCGTCGTCCTCGGCGAGACCGTCGAGCGCCATGCTGATCAGGCTCTCGGCGTCCATCGCGTCGATCGGGGCGGGGCCGGCTCCGCCGTCGCCGGCCGGGTGCGGCGCGGGCCGCGCCCCGGCGAGTTCGAGCAGGCTGTCCAGCAGGCCGGCCTCGCGCAGCCGCGCCACCGGGATCGCGGCGAGCGCGGCCCGTACCGTGTCCTCCTCGGTGCGCGGCCCGTCCGGGGCGGCCGGGGCCAGTTCGGCGCCCAGATGGCCGGCGAGCGCGGCCGGGGTGGGGTGGTCGAAGACGAGGGTGGCGGTCAGCCGCAGGCCGGTGGCCTCGTTGAGCCGGTTGCGGAACTCCACGGCGGTCAGCGAATCGAAACCCAGGTCCTTGAAGGGCAGGTGCTCCTCGAACTCCTCGGTGCCGAGGACCGTACGGGCCTCGTCCCTGACCAGTCGCAGCAGCCGTTCGGCGCGGTCCTCGGGTGCGAGGGCGGCCAGTTCGCGGCGCAGTGCCGTGGCGGCGGCCGGTGCGGCCGGGCCGGCCGGGCGGGGCGCCCGCACCAGGGAGCGCAGCAGCGGGGCGACGCGGGCGGGCTCGCGCGGGGTGAGGTCCAGGCGGGCCGGCAGCAGCACCGGTTCGGGGCGGACCGTCGCAGTGTCGAACAGGGCGAGCCCGGTCGCGGCGTCCAGGGCGAGCACCCCGCCGGCGGCGACGCGCCGGGCGTCGGTGCCGGTGAGCCGGTCGGCCATGCCGCCGCTGCCCGCCCAGGCGCCCCAGGCGAGCGAGACGGCGGGCAGGCCGAGCTGCCTGCGGTGGGCGGCGAGGGCGTCGAGGAAGGCGTTGCCGGCGGCGTACCCGGACTGGCCGGGGCTGCCGAGCAGACCGGCTGCGGAGGAGAACAGCACGAACGCCGTCAGGGGGCGCTCCCGGGTCAGTTCGTGCAGGTGCCAGGCGGCGTCCAGCTTGGGCCGCAGCACCGTGTCCAGCCGTTCGGGGGTGAGCGAGGTCAGCACGGCGTCGGCGAGGACGCCCGCGGTGTGCACGACCGCGGTGACCGGGTGCTCGTCCAGGACCCGGGCGAGGGCGGCGCGGTCGGCGGCGTCGCAGGCGACCAGCGTCACCCGGGCGCCGAGCGCGGTCAGTTCGTCGCGCAGCCCGGCCGCGCCGGGCGCCTCGGGCCCGCTGCGGCCGAGCAGCACCAGCCGGTCGGCGCCGTGCGCGGTGACCAGGTGCCGGGCGACCAGCCGGCCCAGGGCGCCGGTGCCGCCGGTGACCAGGACGCCGCCGGAGAAGTCGGCCGGGGCGGGCTCGGGCAGGCGCGGGGCGCGCACCAGCCGGAGGACGTGCACCGTGCCGTCGCGCAGCGCGAGCTGGGGTTCGCCGCCGGCGACGGCGGCGGGCAGCAGCCGGCGGGAGGCCTCGGTGCCGTCCAGGTCGGCGAGGACGAGGCGGCCGGGGTGTTCGGACTGGGCGGAGCGGATCAGGCCCCACGCGGCGCCGGCACCGAAATCGGTGACGACCCCGGGGCCCGTCGCGCCGCGCGTCGCCACCACCAGGGTGGAGTCGGCGGTCCGGTCGTCGGCCAGCCAGTCCCGGACCTGGGTGAGCAGGCGCCGCAGGCCCGCCCGGGCGGTGTCCGCGTCCGCGCCGCCGGGGTGGACGAGGACCACCGTGCCGGGGGCGTGGGCGGCGGCCTCGGCCGGGCCGGCGGCGACGGTGACCTCGGCGACCTCGCCCGCCAGGGCGGCGGCCAGTTCCTCGCGGCCGGGGCCGCAGACGGTCCACCGCCCGGCCTGCGGGGCCGCGGGCACGGCGACGGGCACCCAGTCCGGGGCGAACAGGTCGTCGTGGCCGCCCGCGGCGGCCGCCGCGATGCGCTCCGGGTCCACCTCCCGCAGCGCCAGCGACGCCACCCGCGCCACCGGCCGCCCGGAGGCGTCGGCGGCCTCGACGCGTACCGCGCCGGCGCCGGCCGGCGCGATCCGCACCCGCAGGGCGGTCGCGCCCGGCGCGTACAGTTCCACGCCGTTCCACGCGAACGGCAGCGCCATGCGCTCCTCGGTCCCCGCGCGCAGCGCGAGGGCGTGCAGGGCGGCGTCGGACAGCGCCGGATGCAGGCCGAATCCCGCGGTGCCGGCGGGGACGGCGACCTCGGCGCAGACCTCCTCGCCGTGCCGCCAGGCCGCCCTGAGGCCCTGGAAGCCGGGCCCGTACGCGGCGCCCAGCTCGGCCAGCCGTTCGTAGAGCCCGTCCAGACCGACCGGTTCGGCGCCGGGCGGCGGCCAGGCGGCCGTGTCGGGTGCGGGCTGTTCCCCGGCGGGCCGCAGCACGCCGGTGGCGTGGGTGGTCCAGGGGTCGCCGTCGCCGTGGGCGGCGTACACGCGGAAGGCGCGGCCACCGGTGGCGTCGGGTGAGCCGACCGTGCACTGGAGGCGGACGGCGCCGTCCTCGGGCAGGAACAGCGGTTCGGTAAGGGTCAGGTCCTCCACCGCGGGGCAGCCGGCGCGGGCCCCGGCGGCCAGGGCCATCTCCACGAAGGCGGTGCCCGGCAGCAGCGGCACCCCGCCCACACGGTGGTCGGCCAGCCAAGGATGGTCGGCCAGGGAGAGATGCCCGGTGTACAGGATGCCGTCGGTGCCGGCGAGTTCGACGGCGGTGCCGAGCAGCGGGTGCCCGTCGGCCGGGCGCGCCGGGGCCGGGTCGCCGGTCATCCAGTAACGGGTGCGCTGGAAGGCGTAGGTGGGCAGGTCCGAGCCGTCGCGGTGGGGCAGCAGACCCGTCCAGTCGACGGCGGTGCCGTGCACGTGCAGCGCGGCCAGCCCGGCGAGCAGCGCCTCGGTCTCCTCGCGGTCCTTGCGCAGCAGCGGTACGACGGCCGCCTGATCGGGCAGGCACTCGCCGGCCGCGGCGGTCAGCGCGCCGCCGGGGCCGACCTCGGCGAAGTGCCGTACGCCCGCGTGGTGCAGGGCGGTGACGGCGTCGGCGAAGCGGACGGCCTCGCGGGCGTGCCGCACCCAGTACTCGGGGCCGGACAGTTCGTCGGGGGCGGCCGGGGCGCCGGTGAGGGTGGACACCAGCGGGATGCGCGCGGTCCCGTACGACACGGCGGCCGCGATCTTCCGGAACTCCGCCAGCATCGGTTCCATCAGGGCCGAGTGGAAGGCGTGGCTGACGGCGAGTTCCCTGGTGCGCGGGAAGCGGGCGGCCAGCGCGCGGGCCGGTCCGGCGGGCCCGGAGACGACGAGGGAGGCGGGCCCGTTGACGGCGGCGATGCCGACGCCGTCGCCGAGCAGCGGCACGACCTCCTCCTCGGTGGCGCGTACGGCGATCATCGCGCCGCCTTCGGGCAGGGCCTGCATCAGGCGGCCCCGGGCGGCGACGAGCGCGCAGGCGTCCTTCAGGCCGAGCACGCCCGCCACATGGGCGGCGGCGAACTCGCCGACGGAGTGCCCGGCGAGCAGGTCGGGCCGTACGCCGAAGGACTCCAGCAGCCGGTACAGGGCCACTTCCACGGCGAACAGCGCGGGCTGGGTGTACTCGGTGCGCTCCAGCAGCTCGGCGGAGTCCAGCACCTCGGCGAGCGGCCGGTCCAGCAGCGGGTCGAGGTGGGCGCGGACCTCGTCGAAGGCGGCGGCGAAGGCGGGGAAGGCCGCCGCGAGGCGGGTGCCCATGCCGGGCAGCTGCGCGCCCTGGCCGGAGAAGAGGAAGGCGAGCCGGCCGTCGGCGGCGGTGCCCAGTGCCCCGGCCGGGGGGGTGCGGCCCTCGGCCACGGCCCGCAGGCCGGCGGTCAGTTCGTCCCGGGTGCGGCCGAGGACGGCGGCCCGGTGGCCGAGCCGGGTACGGGCGTGGGCGAGCGCTCCGGCGAGCCGGTACGGGTCGGTGTCCGGGGCGGTGGACAGGTGGTCCAGCAGCCGGGCGGCCTGGGCGCGCAGGGCGCCCGGGGTGTGCCCGGACAGCAGCCACGGCACGGTGCCTCCGGCCGGGGCGGCGGGCTCTGCCGCGGGCTCTTCGGCGGGTTCCCCGGCGGGGGCGGCCTCGATGATGACATGGGCGTTGGTGCCGGAGATGCCGAAGGAGGAGACGCCGGCGCGGCGCGGGCGGCCCGGGTCGGGCCAGGGACGGTTCTCGGTGAGCAGCCGGACGTTGCTCCCCTCCCACTCCACGTGCCGGGTGGGCCGGTCCACGCCGAGGCTGGCGGGCAGCGTCTCGTGGCGCAGCGCCTCGATCATCTTGATGACGCCGGCGACCCCGGCGGCGGCCTGGGTGTGGCCCAGGTTGGACTTGACCGAGCCGAGCCACAGCGGGCGGTCGTCGCTGTGTTCGGCGCCGTAGGTGGCGATCAGCGCCTGGGCCTCGATGGGGTCGCCGAGGGTGGTGCCGGTGCCGTGCGCCTCGACCACGTCGACCTCGGCGGCGGCGACACCGGCCGCTTCGAGGGCGCGGCGGATGACGCGCTGCTGGGCGGGCCCGTTGGGGGCGCTGATGCCGTTGGAGGCGCCGTCCTGGTTGACGGCGGTGCCGCGCAGCACGGCCAGGATGCGGCGGCCGCTCCGGCGGGCGTCGGAGAGCCGTTCCAGCAGCAGCACGCCGGCGCCCTCGCCGAAGCCGGTGCCGTCGGCGGCGTCCGCGAACGGCTTGCAGCGGCCGTCCCGGGACAGGCCCCGGTGCCGGCTGAACTCCACGAAGGTGCCCGGCGTGGCCATGACGGTCACTCCCCCGGCCAGCGCCAGCGAGCAGTCGCCCTGCCGCAGCGCCTGCGCGGCCAGGTGCAGCGCGACCAGGGAGGAGGAGCAGGCGGTGTCGACGCTGAGCGTGGGCCCCTCCAGGCCGAGGGTGTAGGCGACGCGGCCGGAGACCACGCTGCCGGAGCCGTAGCTGCCGAAGTAGTCGTGGTACATGACGCCCGCGAACACGCCGGTGTCGGAGCCGCGCAGGGTCGCGGGGTCGATGGAGGCGCGCTCCAGCGCCTCCCAGGCGGTCTCCAGCAGCAGCCGCTGCTGGGGATCGGTGACCAGGGCCTCCTCGTCGTCCATGGCGAAGAACGCGGGGTCGAAGCCGGCCGCGTCGTACAGGAAGGCGCCGTGCCGGGTGTAGCTGGTGCCGGGGCGGTCCAGGGTGGGGTCGTAGAGGCGGTCGAGGTCCCAGCCGCGGTCGGTGGGGAACTCGCCGATGGCGTCCCGGCCTTCGGCGACCAGCCGCCACAGGTCCTCCGGGGAGGCGATGCCGCCGGGGAAGCGGCAGGCCATGCCGACGACGGCGATCGGCTCGTCGTCGGCGGCGGCGCGCGGGGTGGTGCGCGCGGGCGCCGCGGCGAGGGCGCCGGTGAGTTCGCCGAGCAGGTGGCGGGCGAGGACGGCCGGGGTGGGGTGGTCGAAGACGAGGGTGGCGGGCAGTTTCAGGCCGGTCGCCGTGGTGAGCCGGTTGCGCAGTTCGACGGCGGCCAGGGAGTCGAAGCCGAGTTCCCTGAAGGCCAGGGTGCGGCCGACGTCCTGGGCGGAGCGGTAGCCGAGGAGGGTGGCGACATGGCCGCGTACGAGGTCGGTGAGGAACGGTTCGCGTTCGGCCGCCGGCAGTCCGGCGAGCCGGTCGCGCAGTGCGCCGGCGCCGGCGGCCGCGCTCCGCGCGCCGGCCGCCCCGGCCCGGCGTACGGGCACCAGGGTGCGGAACAGCGGGGCCGCGTCGGCGCCCTGGGCGCGCAGCGCGGCCGGGTCCAGCCGGACCGGCAGCACGGCGGGGTCGGCGCCGCGCACGGCCGCGTCGAACAGGGCGACGCCCTCCTCGGTCTCCAGCGGGGCGACGCCGCCGCGGGCGATGCGGTCGAGGTCGCTGTCGCCGAGGGTGCCGGTCATGCCGCCGGCCTGCGCCCACAGGCCCCAGGCCAGGGAGTGCGCGGGCAGTCCGAGGGCCCTGCGGTGAACGGCGAGGGCGTCGAGGTAGGCGTTGGCGGCGGCGTAGTTGGCCTGGCCGGGCGAGCCGAGCGTGGCGGCGGCGGAGGAGAACAGCACGAACGCGGACAGGTCCAGGTGAGCGGTGAGTTCGTGCAGGTTCCAGGCGGCGTCCAGCTTGGGCCGGAACACGGTGTCGAGCCGCTCCGGGGTGAGCGAGGAGAGCACCCCGTCGGCGAGGACACCGGCCGCGTGGATCACGGCGGTCAGCGGCCGGCCGGCGGGTACGGCGTCGAGTACGGCGGCGAGCGCGGCGCGGTCGGCGGCATCGCAGGCGACGCTCGTCACCTCGGCACCCAGCGCGGTGAGTTCGCCGACCAGGTCCTCGGCACCACCGCTCCGGCTGACCAGCAGCAGACTGCGCACCCCGCGCTCGCCGACCAGGTGCCGGGCCACGATCCGCCCGAGGGCACCGGTGGCACCGGTGAGCAGGACGGTGCCGGTACCGAAACCGGTGCCGGTACCGGAGCCGGTGCCGCTGTCGGTACCGGGCCCGTCGGTGACGGTGCCGGGACCCTCGATGGTGTCGGTGCCGGGCCCGTCGGCGGTGACCCGGACCAGGCGCGGCACCCGCCACGTGTCCTCCCGGAACGCCACGTGCGGTTCGCCCAGGGCCGTCGCCTCGGGGAGGCGTCCGGGGGGCGGGGGCGTGTCGGACTCGACCAGGACGATCCGGCCGGGGTTCTCCGACTGGGCCGAGCGGACCAGGCCGCCGGCGGCGGCGCCCGCCGGGTCGGTGCCGGTGACGACGACGAGGGGGGTGTCGGCGAGGCGGTCGTCGGCCAGCTTGGCGCGCAGCTCGTCCAAGACCGTGCCGACGGCCGCCCGGGCCTCGGCGGCGCTCGCCCCGGCCGGGGCCCGCACCACCTCCACCGGGCCGGCGGGCGCCGCCGTGACCGGCGGGGCCTGGACCCAGTCGACCCGGTACAGCGCGCCCGCGCCGGGCGTCCGGGCCGCGGCGGCCAGCACCTCGGTGCGCAGGGGCCGCAGGGTGAGCGCGTCGACGGTGGCGACGGGGGCGCCCGCGGGGTCGGCGAGCGTGAGGGCGACGGTGCCCTCGCCGGTGGGCCGGACGCGGACGCGCAGCGCGTTCGCCCCGGTGGCGTGCAGCCGTACCCCGGACCAGGCGAACGGCAGCAGGGCCTGCTCGCCGGCCGCGTCGGTGAGGGCGACGGTGTGCAGCGCGGCGTCCGAGAGCGCCGGGTGCAGTGCGAACCCGTCGGGCGCCGCGTCGGTGGCGACCTCCGCGTACAGGCCGTCGGCGGCGCGCCAGGCGGCGCGCAGGCCCTGGAACAGCGGCCCGTAGCCGAGGCCGAGCCCGGCCAGGTCGTCGTACAGGCCGTCGAGCGGGACGGGTTCGGCGTCCCGTGGCGGCCAGTCGGTGAGCGGGTCGGCGGGGACGGGCAGGGTGCCGGTGGGGGCGAGCAGGCCGTCGGCGTGCCGGGTCCACGGCAGCTCCTCGTCCGGGCTCTCCGGGCGCGACCAGATGGTGACGGGACGGGTGTCGCCCTCGGGCGGGCCGACGGTGACCTGGAGCTGGACGGCCCCGTGGTCGGGCAGGACGAGCGGCGCGTGCAGGGTGAGTTCGGCGAGGTCCCCGCAGCCGACCTGGTCGCCGGCGCGCAGCGCGAGTTCCAGGTGTCCGGTGCCGGGGAACAGCAGCCGGCCGCCCACCCGGTGGTCCGCCAGCCAGGGCTGGGTGGCGGCGGACAGCCGGCCGGTGAGCACGGCGCCCTCGGTGTCGGCGCGGACCATCGCGGCGCCGAGCAGGGCGTGGTCGGTGGGGGCGAGGCCGGCGGAGGTGACGTCGGCGCCGCCGGCGGTGCTGTCGAGCCAGTACCGTTCGCGCTGGAAGGCGTAGCCGGGCAGCGGCACCCGGCGGGGCCGGCGGCCCTCGGCGACGGCGGCCCAGTCGACGGCGGCACCGTGGGTGAACGCCTCGCCCAGCGCGGTCAGCAGCCGGTCCCGGCCGCCCTCGTCGCGGCGCAGGGAGCCGACGGCGGCCACGGCGTCGTCGGTCTCCTGGATGCCGACGGTGAGCACCGGGTGCGGGCTGGCCTCGATGAACAGCTGGTGCCCGGCGGCGACGGCGGCCCGGACCGCCTGTTCGAACAGCACGGTTCCGCGCAGGTTGGTGTACCAGTACCCGGCGCCGAGCGCGACGGTGTCGAGGGGGCCTCCGGTGACGGTGGAGTAGAACGGCACCCGGGTGGCGCGCGGCTCGATGCCGTCGAGGACCTCGGCGAGGCGGGCGCGCAGGGTCTCGACGTGGGCGCTGTGCGAGGCGTAGTCCACGGGCAGGCGTTTGGCGCGGACCTGCTCCGCGCGCAGCAGCGCGAGGAGCTCGTCGAGGGCGCCGGGGTCGCCGGAGACCACGGTGGAGGCGGCGCCGTTGACGGCGGCGACCGACAGCCGGCCGTCGAAGGCGGCGAGCCGGGCGCGGACCGCGTCGGCGCCCTCGCCGACCGACATCATGCCGCCGGAGCCGGACAGCAGCTCGGCGATGGCCTGGGAGCGCAGGGCGACGACGCGGGCGCCGTCGGCGAGGGACAGCGCGCCGGTGGCGCAGGCGGCGGCGATCTCGCCCTGGGAGTGGCCGATGACGGCGGCCGGGGTGACGCCGTAGGCGCTCCAGGTGTGCGCGAGGGACACCATCACGGCCCACAGCAGCGGCTGGACGATGTCCACCCGGTCCAGGGTGCCGCGCAGCTCGGTGGCGAAGTCCCAGTCGGTGTAGGGGGCCAGGGCGGCGGCGCACTCGGCCATGCGGGCGGCGAACACCGGTGAGGTGTCGAGGAGTCCGGTGGCCATGCCGGACCACTGGGAGCCCTGGCCGGGGAAGACGAACACGGGGCGGGCGCGGCCGGTGGCGGTGCCCTGGACGAGGGTGCGGGCGGTGCTGCCGTCGGCCAGCGCGGCCAGGGCGCCGCGCAGTTCGGCCGGGTCGGCGCCGGTGATCGAGGCGCGGTGGGGGAAGCGGGCGCGGGTGGTGGCGAGCGACCAGCCGATGTCGGACGGGTCGAGGCCGGGGTGGGTGTCGAGGTGGCCGAGGAGGGCGGCGGCCTGCCCGGCGAGCGCGGCGGGTGTCCTGGCGGTGAGCAGCCACGGCACGGCGAGGTCGCGCGGTGCGGGGTGCTCGGGCTCGGCGGGGGCGGGCGGGGCCTGTTCGAGGACGACGTGGGCGTTGGTGCCGCTGATCCCGAAGGAGGACACCCCGGCCCGCCGCGGCCGGCCCGTGGCCGGCCACTGTCGTTCCTCGGTCAGCAGCCGTACGTTCCCCGCATCCCAGTCGACCTTCGTGGACGGCCTGTCCACATGCAGCGTCCGGGGCAGCACCCCGTGCCGCATCGCCATCACCATCTTGATGACACCGGCGACCCCCGCCGCCGCCTGCGTGTGCCCGATGTTCGACTTCACCGACCCCAGCCACAACGGCTCCGCACGATCCTGACCATAAGCGGCCAGCAGCGCCTGCGCCTCGATCGGATCACCCAGCGTCGTCCCCGTACCATGCGCCTCCACCACATCCACGTCGGCGGGCATCAGACGGGCGGAGGCCAGCGCCTCGCGGATGACGCGTTCCTGGGCGGGGCCGTTGGGGGCGGTGAGACCGTTGGAAGCACCGTCCTGGTTGACGGCGGTGCCGCGGACGAGGGCCAGGACGGGATGGCCGTTGCGCCGGGCGTCGGAGAGGCGCTCCACGACGAGGACGCCGACGCCCTCGCCCCACACCGTGCCGCCCGCCGCGTCGGCGAAGGCGCGGGTGCGGGCGTCGGGGGCGAGCGCGCCCTGCCGGCTGAACTCGATGAACGTCTCCGGGGTGGCCATGACGGCGACACCGCCGACCAGCGCCAGGCCGGACTCCCCCTGCCTGAGCGACTGGGCGGCCAGGTGGAGCGCCACCAGGGAGGAGGAGCAGGCGGTGTCGACGGAGAGGGAGGGGCCCTCCAGGCCGAGGGTGTAGGCGACGCGGCCGGAGATGATGCTGCCGGAGCCGAAGCTGCCGAAGTAATCGTGGTACTGGACGCCGGCGAACACGCCGGTGCGGCTGCCCTTGAGGGTGTGCGGGTCGATGCCGGCGCTCTCCAGCGCCTCCCAGGACGTCTCCAGCAGCAGCCGCTGCTGCGGGTCCATGACGAGGGCCTCCTTGGGGCTGATGCCGAAGAAGGCGGCGTCGAAGTCGCCCGCGTCGTGCAGGAAGCCGCCCTCGCCGACGTAGGAGGTGTCGGGGCGCCTCCGGGTGGGGTCGACGATCCGGTCCACGTCCCAGCCGCGGTCGGCGGGGAAGGCGGTGATGGCGTCGGTGCCGTCGGCGACCAGCCGCCACAGGTCCTCCGGGGTGCGGACGCCGCCCGGGTAGCGGCAGGCCAGGCCGACGATCGCCAGCGGCTCCTCGGCGCGGGCCGCCCGGGTGCGCCGGCCGCCGCGGGCCGTGGCCGGGGCATCGCCGACCAGGGTGCCGAGGTGGGTGGCGAGCGCCTCGGGCGAGGGGTGGTCGAAGACCAGGGTGGCGCTCAGCCGCCGGCCCAGCTCGGCGGAGAGGGAGTTGCGCAGCTCGATGGCGGCGAGCGAGTCGAAGCCGAGGTCCTTGAAGGCCCGGTCGGTCTCCACGCCGTCCGGGTGGGCGTGCCCGAGGACGGCGGCGACATGGGCGCGGACCGTGTGCAGCAGCGCCTCGGCGCGCTCCTCGGCGCCCAGGGCGGCCAGCCGCTCGGCGAAGCCGGCACCGGTGCCCTCGGCGGCGGCCTCCCGGCGTACCGGGCGGCCCGCCAGGGCGCGGAAGACGGGGGCGAGTGCGGGGCCCTGGGCGCGCAGCGCGGGCAGGGAGAGCCGTACCGGTGCCAGGGCGGGACGGCCCGCGCGCAGCGCCCGGTCGAACAGCGCGGTGCCCTCCCCGGCGGACAGGGCGGTCATGCCGCCGCGGGTCATCCGGGCGCGGTCGGCCTCGTCGAGGGTGCCGGTCATGCCGCCGGTGGGTGCCCAGGGGCCCCAGGCCAGCGACAGGGCGGGGGCGCCGTGGGCGTGGCGGTGCGCGGCCAGGGCGTCCAGGAGGGCGTTGGCGGCGGCGTAGTTGCCCTGACCGGGGGCGCCGACGGTGCCGGCGACGGAGGAGAACAGCACCAACGGGGTGTCCCCGCCGGTCAGTTCGTGCAGGTGGAGGGCGCCGAGGGCCTTCGGTGCGAGGACGGTGTCGACGCGTTCGGGGGTGAGGGAGGAGACCACGCCGTCGTCCAGGACGCCGGCGGCGTGCACGACCGCGGTGAGGGGGTGGTCGGCGGGGATGCCGGCCAGGACGGCGGCGAGGCGGTCCCGGTCGGCGGTGTCGCAGGCGTGGACGGTCGCGGTGGCGCCGAGCGCGGCCAGGTCGGTGACCAGGTCGTCGGCGCTGCCGGAGCGGCTGAGCAGCGCGAGGTGCCGTACGCCGTGCGCGGTGACCAGGTGGCGGGCGAGGATCCGGCCGAGGCCGCCGGTGGCGCCGGTCAGCAGGACGGTGCCCTCGGGATCGAAGGTGAGGCCGGGTGCTCCGGCGGACGGTTCGGCGCGGGTCAGGCGGGCGGCGCGGGCGGTGCCTTCGCGTACGGCGAGCTGGGGTTCGCCGGTGGCGAGGGCGCCGGGCAGGACGGTGACGGCGTCCGCGCCGGGTTCGAGGTCGAGCAGGGTGAACCGGTCGGGGTGCTCGGACTGCGCGGACCGCACCAGACCCCAGACGGCGGCGCCGGCCAGGTCGGGCACGTCCTCGCCGGCGACGCTGACCGCGCCCCGGGTGATCACGGTGAGCGGGCGGGGGTCGTCGTCCTGGAGGGCGGCGAGCGCGGTGTGCAGGGCCTGGCGTACGGCGTCGGGGGTGGACCCGGGGGTGCTGTGCAGCACCCGGTGGCCGGGGTCGGGGGCGTCGGTGTCCAGCGGCAGCGGCTGCCAGTCGAGGGTGAACAGGGCGTCCGCCGCGGGGTCGTGGGCGGTGAGGCGGGTGAGCGGGCGGGAGGTCAGCGAGGCGACCGTGGCGACGGGGGCGCCGTCGGCGTCGGCCAGGTCGACGGTGAAGGCGTGGTCGCCGGCGGGCGTCAGCCGGGCGCGCAGTACGGAGGCGCCGGTGGCGTGCAGGGTGACGCCCGTGAACGCGAACGGCAGCCGGGCGGTGTCGTCGGCGGATCCGTCGCCGAGCAGGGCGAGGGAGTGCAGGGCGGCGTCGAACGCGGCCGGGTGCAGGCCGAAGCGGGGGGCGTCGGCGGCGGGCCGCTCGGGCAGCCGTACCTCGGCGAACAGTTCCCCGTCGCGCCGCCAGGCGGCCGTCAGCGCCCGGAAGACGGGCCCGTACTCCAGTCCGGCGGCGGCGTGCCGCTCGTACAGGCCGCCGGTGTCGAGGGCTTCGGCGTCCTCGGGGGGCCAGTCGTCCAGGCGGGTGCCCGGGGCGGCGGGGCCGGCGGTGAGGAGGCCGGAGGCGTGCGCGGTCCACGGCGCGTCGGCGGGCAGGCTCTCGGCGCGGGCGTACACCTGCACCGTACGGGCGCCCGAGGCGTCGGGCGCGCCGACCGCGACCTGGACCCGCACCCCGTCGTCCCCGGGCAGCACCAGCGGTGCCTCCAGGGCGAGTTCGTCCAGGTGGGCGCAGCCGACCTGGTCGCCGGCGCGGACGGCGAGTTCGACCATGGCGGTGCCGGGGACGACGATCCGGCCGGCGACGACGTGGTCGGCGAGCCAGGGGTGGGTGCGCGCCGACAGCCGGCCGGTGAGGACGGCGCCGTCGGTGTCGGCGAGGACGGTGGCGGCGCCGAGCAGCGGGTGGTCGGCGGAGTCGAGGCCGGCGGAGCCGACGTCGCCGGCGGCGGCGGTCGTCTCGGGCCAGAACCGTTCGCGCTGGAAGGCGGTGGTGGGCAGGTCCACGGTGCGGGCGCCGGTGAACAGCGCGGTCCAGTCCACGGCGGCGCCTGCGGTGTACAGCCGGGCGAGGGCGGTGAGCAGGGTCTCGGTCTCGTCGCGGTCGCGGCGGGAGGCGGCGGCCAGGACGGCGTCGGTGTCGGTGCCGTCGGCACTCAGGCAGTCGCGGGCCATGGCGGTCAGCACGGCGTCCGGGCCGACTTCGAGGTAGCGGGTGACGCCCTCGGCGGCGAGGGCGCGGATCCCGTCGTGGAAGCGGACCGCCTCGCGCACGTGCCGCACCCAGTAGTCGGGGGAGGCGATGTCCTGGGTGGCGAGGGCGCCGGTGACGTGGGAGACGACGGGGAGGGTGGCCCGGTGGTAGGTCAGGGACTCGGCGACCGTCCGGAACGCGGCCAGCATCGGTTCCATCAGGGGCGAGTGGAAGGCGTGCGAGACCGTCAGCCGGCGGCTCTTGTCGAAGCGGGCGGCCACCGCCTCGGCCTCGGCGGCGTCGCCGGAGATCACCACGGAGCGGGGGCCGTTGACGGCGGCGATGCCGACCCGCCCGGTGAGCAGCGGGCGGACCTCCTCCTCGGTGGCGCGTACGGCGATCATCGCGCCGCCCTCGGGCAGTTCCTGCATGAGCCGGCCGCGCGCGGCGACCAGCGTGGTCGCGTCCTTCAGGTCCAGGACGCCCGCGACATGGGCGGCGGCGATCTCGCCGACGGAGTGTCCGGCCAGGTAGTCGGGGGTGAGTCCCCAGGACTCCAGCAGCCGGTACAGGGCGACTTCGAAGGCGAACAGCGCGGTCTGGGTGCGGGCGGTGCGGTGCAGCGGCGCGGGGTCGTCGCCGAGGACGAGGTCGCGCAGGTCGTCGTCGCCGGTCAGCGCACAGATCTCGTCGAAGGCTCGGGCGAAGACCGGGAAGCGGGCGTGCAGTTCGCGGCCCATGCCGGCGCGCTGGGCGCCCTGGCCGGTGAACAGGAAGGCGGTCAGCCCCTTGCGGACCCGGCCGGAGGCGGCGCCCCGGCCGCCCTCGGCGACGCCGGTCAGGGCGGCCAGCAGCGCGTCGCGGCCGGCGCCGAGGACGACGGCCCGGTAGGGGTGGGCGGTGCGGGTGGCGGCCAGGGAGTGCGCCACGTCCACCGGGTCCAGCTCGCCGACGGCGGCGGCGAGGCGGGCGGCCTGGTCGCGCAGGGCGCGTTCGGTGCGGCCGGAGACCACCCAGGGCACCAGCAGCGGCGCCGTACGCGGTTCCGGCTCCCCGGCTTCGGCTGCTTCGGCGGGGGCCTCCTCCAGGATGGTGTGCGCGTTGGTGCCGCTGGCGCCGAAGGAGGAGACGGCGGCCCGGCGCGGGCGGCCGGGGTCGGTCCAGGGCCGGTTGTCGGTGAGCAGCCGGATGTCGCCCTGTGTCCAGTCGACCTTGGTGGAGGGCTGCTCGGCGTGCAGTGTCCGGGGCAGGATCCGGTGCCGCATCGCCATGACCGCCTTGATGATGCCGGCGACGCCGGCGGCGGCCTGGGTGTGTCCGATGTTGGACTTCACCGAGCCCAGCCACAACGGCTGTTCGCGGCCCTGGCCGTAGGTGGCGAGCAGTGCCTGGGCCTCGATGGGGTCGCCGAGGGTGGTGCCGGTGCCGTGCGCCTCCAGCAGGTCCACGTCGGCCGGGCCGAGGCCGGCGGAGGCCAGCGCGGCGCGGATGACGCGCTGCTGGGAGGGGCCGTTGGGGGCGGTCAGGCCGTTGGAGGCGCCGTCCTGGTTGACGGCGGAGCCGCGGACCACGGCCAGCACCTCGTGCCCGTTGCGGCGGGCGTCGGAGAGCCGCTCCAGCACCAGCATGCCGGCGCCCTCGCTCCAGCCGGTGCCGTCGGCGGTGTCCGCGAAGGACTTGCAGCGGCCGTCGGCGGCGAGGCCGCGCTGCCGGCTGAAGGCGATGAAGTTGCCGGGTGTGGACATCACGGTGGCGCCGCCCGCCAGGGCGAGGGTGCACTCCTTGGCGCGCAGGGCCTGCACGGCGAGGTGCACCGCGACGAGCGCCGAGGAGCAGGCGGTGTCGATGGTGACGGCCGGGCCCTCCAGGCCGAGGGTGTAGGAGATGCGGCCGGAGATGACGGCGGCCAGCACGCCGGTGCCGAGCGCGGCCTCGCTGTCGTCGGGCATCCGGGCGAGCAGGTCCTTGTAGTCCTGGCCGTTGGTGCCGGCGAACACCCCGACGCGGGCGCCATGGGCGGAGTCGGGGGCGATCCGGGCGCGTTCCAGGGCCTCCCAGGACACCTCCAGCAGCAGTCGCTGCTGGGGGTCCATCGCCAGCGCCTCGCGGGGGCTGATGCCGAAGAAGTCCGGGTCGAACCCGGCCGCGTCGGCGAGGAAGCCGCCGCGGGTGACGTAGCTCTTGCCGGTGGCGTCCGGGTCGGGGTCGTACAGCGCGTCGAGGTCCCAGCCCCGGTCGTCGGGGAAGTCGCCGATGGCGTCGGTGCCGTCGTGGACGAGCCGCCAGAACTCCTCCGGGGTGGTCACCCCGCCGGGGAAGCGGCAGCCCATCCCGACGATGGCGATGGGTTCCCGGTCCTGGGTCTCCACCTCGCGCAGCCGCCGGCGGGTCTGGGCCAGGTCGGCGGAGACCCGCTTGAGGTAGGAGAGCAGCTTTTCGTCGTTGGTCATCGGGTGTCGCCACTCCTGTGCGAAGAGGTGGACCGCGGTGCGGCCGCGGTGTCGTGGGCGGGTCGCCTCAGGCCGAGCCGAGTTCGTTGTCGATGAACGCGAAGACGTCGTCGGCGGTGGCGTCCTGGAGCCGTCCGGCGACGCTGCCGGCCTCCTCCCGGCCGAGGGCCTGGTCCAGGTCGCCGAGCAGGGACCGCAGGCGGCCGGTGATCCCGCCCTGTTCGATGTCCTCGGCGTCCAGGTCGCCGAGCCGGGCGGCGAGCCGGTCGAGGTCGGCGAGGACCGAGTCCACGGCGGAGGTGCCGGCGCCGGCGAGTTCGCCGCCCAGGTGCTGGGCGAGGGCGGCGGGGGTGGCGTAGTCGAAGACGAGGGTGGCGGGCAGCGGCACCCCGGCGGCGGCGCTGATCCGGTTGCGCAGGTCGACGGAGGTGAGGGAGTCGAAGCCGAGGTCGCGGAAGGCGGTGGTCGGCTCGACCGCGTCGGCGGCGCCGTAGCCGAGGACGGCGGCGGCCTGGCCGCACACCAGCTCCCGCAGGGCGCGGTCGCGTTCGCCGCCGGTGAGGCCGGCGAGTTTCGCGGCGAAGTCGCCCGCGGGGCCCGCCTGTCCGGGTCCGCCGGTGCCGGGGCGGGCCCCGGGCAGCGTGGACAGCAGGGGGCTGGGCCGGGTCGCGGTGAAGGCGGGTGCGAACACCGTCCAGTCGACGTCGGCGACGGTGACGGTGGTGTCACCGCCGGCCAGGGCGCGGCGCAGCGCGGTGAGCGCGCGGCCGGGGTCGAGGAGGGACATGCCCAGGGCGCGGGCGGCGGAGCGGACGGTGCCGTGGGCGGCCATGCCGTCGCCGCCCCAGGGTCCCCAGGCGATCGAGGTGGCGGGCAGTCCGGCGGCGCGGCGGTGTTCGGCGAGGGCGTCGAGGTAGGCGTTGGCGGCGGCGTAGTTGGCCTGGCCGGCGCCGCCGACGGTGGCGGTCAGGGAGGAGAACAGCACGAAGGCCGACAGGTCCCGGTCCGCGGTGAGTTCGTGCAGGTGGCGGGCGGCGTCGGCCTTGGGGGCGAGGACGCGGTCGAACCGTTCGGGGGTGAGGGCGTCCAGGACGCCGTCGTCGAGGGCGCCGGCCAGGTGGATGACGGCGGTGAGGGGGTGTTCGGCCGGTACGGAGTCCAGCAGGGCGGCCAGGGCCGCGCGGTCGCCGACGTCGCAGGCGGTGAGGGTGACCCGGGTGCCGGTCTCGGTGAGTGCGCGGACCAGGTCGACGGCGCCGGGGGCGTCCAGGCCGCGGCGGGAGGTCAGCAGCAGGTGGTCGGCGCCCTCGGCGGCGAGCCGGCGGGCGACGGCGCTGCCGACGGCGCCGGTGGCCCCGGTGACCAGCACGGTGCCGGACGGCGTCCAGGGGGCGCCGGTACGGGCGGGGGCGGGCTCCAGGCGCCGGCCGTAGGCGCCGCTCTCGCGCAGCACGACCTGGTCCTCGCCGCCGGCGTCGCCGAGCAGGGCGGCCAGCCGGGCGAGGGACTGCGGGCCGGGTTCGGCGGGCAGGTCGGCCAGTCCGCCCCAGCGGTCGGGGTGTTCCAGGGCGGCGACCCGGCCGAGGCCCCACACCGGGGCCTGGTCGAGGCCGGTGACGGCGGCGGCCGGGCCGTGGGCGACGGCGTCCCGGGTGACGCACCACAGCGGGGCGCCGACCTGTGCGTCCCCGAGGGCCTGGACGAGGGCGGCGGTGACGGCCGGTGCGGTGGCGGGCGCCAGCAGGGACAGCACCCCGTCGACGCCGTCCCGTCCGGCGAGCAGCGCGGCGAGCTCGGTGCGGCCGGCCGTGGCGGGCACGGTGAGGGTGTCGAGGGTGAGGCCCCGTTCGGTGAGCCCGGTCAGGACGGTGGTGGTCCACGGGTCGTCGGCTGCGGGGACGACGGCGAGCCAGTGGCCGCCGCGCGCCGGGGTGGCGGCGGGGGGCAGCGGCTCCCAGGCGACGCGGTAGCGCCAGCCGTCGGCCGCGGCGTCGGCCCGCCGCCGCTCGTGCCAGGCGGCGAGGGCCGGTACGACGGCGGCGACGGAGGTTTCGTCGGCGACGCCGAGGGTGGCGGCCACGGCGGTGACGTCCTGGTCGCGGACCAGGTCCCAGAACGGGTCGGCGGCGTCGCCGGCGCGGGCGGCCGCCGAGCGCTCGGCCTGGAGGATGGGGGCGTCCTCCCAGTGCCGGTCGCGGCGGAAGGGGTAGGTGGGCAGGGTGACCTTGCGGCCCCCGGCGAACAGCGCCGTCCAGTCGGGGCCGGTGCCGGTCAGGTGCAGCCGGCAGACGGCGTCGAGGAGGGCGGCGTCCTCGGCACGGTCGCGGCGCTGGGCGGCGACGACGACGGGCGCCGTGTCCTGGGCCAGGTTGCCGAGCACCGTGTCGGGGCCGACCTCCAGGAAGCGGGTGGCGCCCTCGGCGGCCAGGGTGGTGAGCCCGTCGTGGAAGCGGACGGCCTCGCGGACGTGCCGGACCCAGTATTCGGGCGAGTCGAGCCGGTCGGCGAGGCGGCCGGTGACGTTGGAGACGACCGGCAGGGCGGGCTCGCGGAAGGTCAGTCCCGCCAGCACCTCGCGGAACGCCTCCAGCATGGGGTCCATGCGGTGGGAGTGGAAGGCGTGCGACACCTTCAGCCGGGTGGACTTCTCCACCCGGGCGGCGACGGCGAGTACGGCGTCCTCGTCACCGGAGACCACCACGGCGCGCGGGCCGTTGACGGCGGCGATGTCGACGCCGTCGGTGAGCAGCCCGGCGACCTCGGTCTCGGTGGCGAGCAGGGACACCATCGCGCCGCCGGCGGGCAGTTCCTGCATGAGCCGGCCGCGGGCGGCGACCAGGGCGACGGCGTCCTTCAGGTCCAGGACGCCGGCGACGTGCGCGGCGACGACCTCGCCGACGGAGTGCCCGGCGAGCAGGTCGGGACGGATGCCCCAGTGCTCCAGCAGCCGGTACAGGGCGGTTTCGAAGGTGAACAGGGCCGCCTGGGTGTACACGGTCCGGTGCAGGGGCGCGGGGTCGGTGTCCTGGTCCCACATCACCTCGCGCAGCGGCCGGTCCAGGTGGGTGTCGAACGCGGCGCACATCTCGTCGAAGGCGGCGGCGAACACCGGGAACGCGGCGTACAGGGTGCGGCCCATGCCGGGCCGCTGGGAGCCCTGCCCGGAGAACAGCACGGCGAGCCGGCCGGGTTCGGGGGCCGCCTCGGCGGGGCGGCTGCCGTCGGCGACGGCGCGCAGGCCGGCCAGCAGCTCGGCCCGGTCGCGGCCGGTGACGGCGGCCCGGTGGGTGAACACGGTCCGGGTGGTGGCCAGCGAGTAGCCGACGTCGTACGGGTCGAGGTCGCCGGCCTCTGCGAGCAGCCTCTCCGCCTGCCGCCGCACGGCGTCGGGGCCCTTGCCGGACAGCACCCAGGGGATGACGGGCAGCGCGGCCCGCTCGGGGGCGGGCTGTTCCGTCGCGGTGGGCGGCGCCTCCTCCAGGATGGTGTGGGCGTTGGTGCCGGAGATGCCGAAGGAGGACACGCCGGCCCGGCGCGGGCGGCCGTCGGGGGTGTCCCAGGGGCGGGCCTCGGTGAGCAGCCGGACGTCTCCGGCGCTCCAGTCGACGGCGGTGGAGGGCTTCTCGACGTGCAGGGTGCGGGGCAGGGTGCCGCAGCGCATCGCCATGACCATCTTGATGACGGCGCCGACCCCGGCCGCGGCCTGCGGGTGCCCCATGTTGGACTTCAGGGAGCCGAGCCACACCGGCCGGTTCTCGGGCCGGTCCTGCCCGTAGGCGGCGATGACGGCCTGGGCCTCGATGGGGTCGCCGAGGGTGGTGCCGGTGCCGTGCGCCTCGACCGCGTCGATGTGGTGCGGGGCGAGCCGGGCGTCGGCGAGGGCCTGCCGGATGACGCGGATCTGGGCCGGGCCGCTGGGCGCGGTCAGGCCGTTGGAGGCGCCGTCCTGGTTGACGGCCGAGCCGCGGACCACGGCGAGCACTTCGTGGCCGTTGCGCAGCGCGTCGGACAGCCGCTCCACCAGCAGCATGCCGGCGCCCTCGGCCCAGGCGGCGCCGGCGGCGTCGTCGGAGAAGGAGTGGCAGCGGCCGTCGGGGGACAGCGCGCGGCGCTCGCTGAACTCGATGAACATCTCGGGGCTGGCCATGACGGCGGCGCCGCCCGCCAGCGCCAGGGAGCACTCGCCCTTGCGCAGCGACTGGATGGCCTGGTGCAGCGCCACCAGGGAGGAGGAGCAGGCGGTGTCCATGGTCACCGCGGGGCCCTCCAGGCCCAGGGTGTAGGCGATGCGGCCGGAGACGATGCTGCCGGAGATGGTGCCGCCGAGGTAGTCGTGGTGCATCAGGCCGACGAAGACGCCGGTCGGGGTGCCCTTGACGGTGGTGGGGTCGATGCCGGCCCGTTCGAAGGCCTCCCAGGCGACCTCCAGCAGCAGCCGCTGCTGCGGGTCGGTGCCGGGTGCGTCCTTGGGGCTGATGCCGAAGAAGGCGGGGTCGCACTCGGCGGCGTCGTGCAGGAAGCCGCCGTGGCGGACGTAGGTCTTGCCGGGGGCGCCGGGCTCGGGGTCGTAGATCGCCTCGGTGTCCCAGCCGCGGTCGGTGGGGAACTCGGTGACGACGTCGATGCCCTCGTCGACGATCCGCCACAGGTCCTCGGGGGTGCGTACACCGCCGGGGAAGCGGCAGCCCATGCCGATGACGGCGACGGGCTCGCGCTCGCGGTCCTCCAGCTCCCGTACGCGGCGGCGGCTGCGCTCCAGCTCGGTCGTGGCCCGCTTGAGGTAGTCGCGGAGCTTGCCGGCCGTGGCCGAGTCTTCCATCACAGGGCTCCCAGTTCGTTGTCGATCCTGGCGAAGAGTTCCTCGTCGCTGGCGTCGCCGAAGTCGTCCGGTGTCCCGGGCGCGGGGTGCCGGCCGTGGGTGTCCTGCCAGTCGCGCAGCAGCGCTTCGAGGCGGGCGGTGACGCGGGCGTGGCTGCCGTCCTCGTCGGGCAGGGCGTGCAGTGCGGCTTCCAGGCGGTCCAGTTCGGCCAGCGCGGACCGGGCCCGGTCGGCGGGGCCGGGCACGAGCGCGGTCTTGAGGTGGGCGGCGAGGGCGGTGGGCGTGGGCTGGTCGAAGACGAGCGTGGCGGGCAGGGTCAGTCCGGTGGCGCCCGCGAGGAGGTTGCGCAGTTCCACGGCGGCGAGCGAGTCGAAGCCCATCTCCTGGAAGGCGCGCCCCGGTTCCACCGACTCGGGCGAGGGGTGCCCGAGCACGGCGGCGACATGGGTGCGCACCAGTTGCAGCAGGGCGCGGTCGCGTTCGGAGTCGGCCAGCGGCGCCAGCCGCTCGCGCCAGGAGCCGGCCGGGGTGCCGCCGTCGGCGCCGCGCCGCCGGGCGGGCCTGACCAGGCCTCGCAGCAGCGCGGGGACGCCGTCGGTCCGGGCACGCACCGCGGCGGCGTCCAGGCGTACGGGCACCAGTACGGCGTCCTCGGCGCCGAGGCCCGCGTCGAGGGCGCGCAGGCCCTGGGCGGGGGTCAGGGGCGGCAGGCCGAGCCGGCGCAGCCGTTCCAGGTCGGCGGCGTCGATGCCTGAGCCCAGGCCGCCGGTGCCGGACCACAGGCCGTAGGCGAGGGAGACGGCGGGCAGGCCGAGAAGGCGGCGGTGGGCGGCGAGGCCGTCGAGGAAGGTGTTGGCGGCGGCGTAGTTGGCCTGGCCGCCGCCGACCAGCAGCCCGGCGGTGGAGGACAGCAGCACGAACGCCGACAGGTCCTTCTCGCGGGTCAGTTCGTGCAGGTTCCAGGCGGCGTCCACCTTGGGCCGCAGCACCCGGTCCACCTGGTCGGCGTCCAGGCCGGCCAGGACGCCGTTGTCGACGACGCCGGCGGCGTGCACCACGGCCCGTACGTCGTGCTCGGCGAGCAGCGCGGCCAGTTGGTCCCGGTCGGCGGCGTCGCACCGGGCGACGGTCACCTCGGCGCCCGACTCGTGCAGGGCTTCGGCGAGTTCGGCGGCTCCGGGGGCGTCCAGGCCGCGCCGTCCGGCCAGCAGCAGGTGCCGTACGCCGTGCGCGGTGACCAGGTGACGGGCGATCAGGGCGCCGAGGCCGCCGGTGCCGCCGGTGATCAGGACGGTGCCGTCCGGGTCCCAGGCGGGCGGGCCGCCGGGCTTGGCGCGGGTCAGCCGGGGCAGCCGTACCTCGCCGTCGCGCACCGCGACCTCCGGTTCCCCGGCGGCGAGCGCGGTGGCGAGGGCTGCCGCGGGGCCGGCGCTGCCGTCGCTGTCGACGAGCAGGAACCGCCCGGGGTGCTCGGCCTGCGCCGCGCGGACCAGCCCGTACAGGGCGGCGTGACCGAGGTCGCCGGTGCGCAGCAGCACGGCGAGCCGGCGCCCGGCGTACCGTTCGTCGGCGGGCCAGGCACGCAGCACGTCCAGGACCGCGTGCACCCGCGCACGCACCAGGGCGGGCAGGTCGCATGCGGCGTCGGGGGCGGGCGGTACGGCCAGCAGGACCAGGTCGGGGACGGGACCGGCGGCGGTGAGGGCGGCGAGATCGGGGTGGTGCGGGACGTCGGCGCCGATCAGGGGACCACGGTCCGAACCGGCGCTCTCGGGGCCGGTGCTGTCGTGCCCGAGGCCGCACACGGCCGCCGCGGGCGGGGCCGGGGCCGTCGCGGCGGGCGCCGGGACGAGGTCCACCCGGTACAACGGGTCGTCGCCGTCCCCGGCGAGCTGGTCGGCGGTGACGGGGCGGGCGACGAGGCCGCGTACGGTGGCGACGGGCGCACCGGCGGCGTCGGCCAGGGTGAGGGCGACGGAGTCGGGGCCGGAGGGGGTCAGGCGCAGGCGCAGGGTGTCGGTGCCCGCCGCGTGCAGGGTGACGCCGTCCCAGGCGAACGGCAGGACCGCCTGGCCGCCGGGCAGGTCCAGCAGGTTGACGTGCAGGGCGGCGTCCAGCAGGGCCGGGTGCAGCCCGTACCCGGCGGCGGTGGCGCGGGCGCTGTCGGGCAGGGCGGCCTCGGCGAACAGCTCGTCCCCGCGCCGCCACATGGCGCGCAGGCCCTGGAAGACCTCGCCGTAGCCGTAGCCGGTGCCGGCCAGCGCGGGGTAGAGGCCGGCCAGGTCGACGGGTTCGGCGTCCGGGGGCGGCCAGTCGGTCAGCCCGGCCGGGTCCGTGGCGTCGGCGGTGGCGCCGGTGTGGGTGAGGATGCCGGCGGCGTGGCGGGTCCAGGGGGCGTCGGGGGTGTCGGCGCGGCGGGACCAGATGGTCAGCTCCCGCTGTCCGTCCCGGTCGGGCCCGACGGCGGCCTGCACGGCGAGGGCGCCCTGCTCGGGCAGGATCAGCGGGGCGTGCAGGGTGAGTTCGCCGACGGTGGCGCAGCCGGTGCGCTCCGCGGCCTGGAGTGCCAGCTCCACGAAGGCGGTGCCGGGCAAGAGTACGGTGCCGTGCACGGTGTGGTCGGCGAGCCATGGGTGGGAGGCGCGGGAGAGCCGTCCGGTGAGGACCGCTCCCCCGCTGTCGGGCAGGTCGGTCGCCGCGGTCAGCAGCGGGTGGCCGGTGGCGCTCTGCCCGAGGCCGCCCGCGTCGCCACCGCCGCCGGGGCCGGCGTCCAGCCAGAGGCGGCTCCGCTGGAAGGCGTAGGTGGGCAGGGGGGTGGGCCGGGCGTGGTACGGGGCGAAGAAGGCCGCCCAGTCGACGTCGGTGCCGGCCGCGTGCAGGCGGGCCACGGCCGTGACCAGGTCGCGTTCCTCGTCGCCGGTGCGGCGCAGGGCGGCGACGGTCACGCTGTCCTCGGGCAGGCAGTCGGCGGCGAGCGCGGTGAGGGCGGCGTCCGGGCCGACTTCGAGGAAGGTCCGGACGCCCAGGTCGTGCAGGGTGGTCAGGGCGGGGGCGAAGCGGACGGTGCGACGGACGTGGTCGACCCAGTAGCCGGGGGTGGTCAGGTGCGCGGGGTCGGCGAGGGCGCCGGTGAGCGTGGATACCAGGGGAATGCGGGGCTCGGCGTAGGAGCACCGGGCGGCGGCCTCGGCGAAGCCGGCGAGCATCGGCTCCATCAGCGGCGAGTGGAAGGCGTGCGAGACGGTCAGCCGCTTTCCGCTGCCGAAGCGGGCGGCGAGGGCGTCCACGGCGTCCTCGGCACCCGAGATCACCACCGAGCGCGGGCCGTTGACGGCGGCGAGGCCGACCGTCGCGTCCAGGTGGGGGGTGATCTCCTCCTCGGTGGCGCGCAGCGCGGCCATGGCGCCGCCCGGGGGCAGGGCCGCCATCAGGGTGCCGCGGGCGAGGACGAGCCGCACGGCGTCGGGCAGGGACAGCACCCCGGCGGCGTGGGCGGCGGCGATCTCGCCGACGGAGTGGCCGGCCAGGTAGTCGGGGGTGACGCCCCAGGACTCCAGGAGGCGGTAGAGGGCCACTTCGGTGGCGAAGAGGGCGAGCTGCGCGTGGTCGGTGCGGTGGAGCGGGCCGGTGTCGTCGTCGAGCACGTCGGCGAGCGGCCGTTCCAGGCCCGGGTCGGCGAGGGCGCACACCGCGTCGAAGGTGTCGGCGTACACCGGGAAGGCCCGGTACAGGGCGCGGCCCATGCCGGGGCGCTGGGCGCCCTGGCCGGTGAACAGGAACGCGGTGCGGCCGCCGGTCCGGGTGAGCGGGGCGGCGGTGGCGAGCGCGGCGAGCAGTTCGGCGGTGTCCCGGCCGACGGCGACGGCGCGGTGTTCGTGGCGGGCGCGGGTGGTGGCGAGCGACAGTCCGATGTCGGCCGGGCGGGCGCCGGGGTGTGCGTCGAGGTGCTCGCGCAGCCGGGCGAGCTGCGCGGTGAGGGCCTGGGGGGTGCGGCCGGAGACGATCCAGGGAACGCAACCGCCGTCCCGGGCGGGCGGGTTGGGTGTGTCCTGCGCCGGTTCTGGGTCGGCGGGCGCCTGTTCCAGGACGACGTGGGCGTTGGTGCCGCTGATGCCGAAGGAGGAGACGGCGGCGCGGCGGGGCCGTCCGGTGGCAGGCCAGGGGCGCCGCCGCAGGGCCAGTTCGACGGCTCCGGCGCTCCAGTCCACCTGGTCGGTCGGGGCGTCGACGTGGAGGGTGGGCGGGACCTCGCCGTGCCGCATGGCCAGCACCATCTTGATGACGCCGGCGACGCCCGCGGCGGCCTGGGTGTGCCCGAGGTTGGACTTCACCGAGCCCAGCAGCAGCGGCCGGTCGCGGCCCTGGCCGTAGGTGGCGAGCAGCGCCTGCGCCTCGATGGGGTCGCCGAGGGCGGTGCCGGTGCCGTGCGCCTCGACCACGTCGATGTCGGCGGGGGTGAGCCCGGCACCGGCCAGGGCCTGCCGGATGACCCGCTGCTGGGAGGGGCCGTTGGGCGCGGTCAGCCGGCTGCTGGCGCCGTCGGAGTTGACCGCGCTGCCCCGGATGACGGCGAGCACCGGGTGGCCGTTGCGGCGGGCGTCGGCGAGCCGTTCCAGCAGCAGCATGCCGGCGCCCTCGCCCCAGCCGGTGCCGTCGGCCGCGGCGGCGAACGCCTTGCAGCGGCCGTCCGGGGCGAGCCCGCGCTGCCGGCTGAAGTCGACGAAGGTCTCCGGGGTGGACATCACGGTGACCCCGCCGGCCAGGGCGAGCGAGCACTCGTCGGACTGCAGCGCCCGTACCGCCCAGTGCAGGGCGACCAGGGAGGAGGAGCAGGCGGTGTCGACGGTGACGACGGGTCCTTCGAGTCCGAAGGTGTAGGCGACGCGGCCGGAGGCGATGCTGGCGGCGCTGCCGTTGGCCAGGTAGCCGTCGAGGTCGTCGGGTACGGCGGAGCCGAGGCGGGTGGCGTAGTCGTTGTACATGACGCCGGCGAACACGCCGGTGCGGCTGCCGCGCAGGGTGGCGGGGACGATGCCGGCGCGTTCGAACGCCTCGTGGGAGGTCTCCAGCAGCAGCCGCTGCTGCGGGTCCATGGCGAGGGCCTCGCGCGGGCTGATGCCGAAGAAGCCGGGGTCGAAGTCGGCGGCGTCGTGCAGGAAACCGCCGGTGCGGGCGTAGGTCTTGCCGGGCCGGGCCGGGTCGGGGTCGTACAGGGCGTCCACGTCCCAGCCGCGGTCGGCGGGGAAGCCGGTCACCGCGTCGGTGCCCGTCGCGACGAGGTCCCACAGGTCCTCGGGGGTGGTGACGCCGCCGGGGTAGCGGCAGCCGATGCCGACGACGGCGACCGGGCCGTGTGCGCGTCGCTCGTTCTCGCGCAGCCGTCGCCGCGCCTCCCGCAGGTCCGCCGTGGTCCGCCTGAGATAGTCGAGCAGTTGCTCTTCGTTGTTCACCAGCGCGCCATCCGATCGGGATCGAAGTGAGGGCCTGGGCCGTGCGGATCGCTCCGGACGGTTGCCGGTCCGCTTCCCCTTTCGCTGTCGGAGGCTAGGCAGGCGGTGGTGACGCAAGACACCCCTAGGGCCCCCAGGGGTCCCCCGCGACGGCTAAGGGGTCCCCCGGTGGTGGCGGCCGGTGAGGGGCCGCGGGAGGGGTCACCCGCCGGCCGTGGCCACGGGCGACAGCCGGTAGCTGCCGGCCAGTTCCCTGACCTCCACGGAGACGACCGCGTCGGGTACGCCGGCGGCACGCAGATGTCCGCCGGCCAGGGCCAGGACACGCTCGGACAGGCGGGCCCGCTGGTGTTCGGGGCGGCCGGCCAGGAGGCCCACCTCGATGTGCAGGAAAGCGGTCTCCCCGCTCGGTATGTCTCCGACATACGTGTCCACCGGCCGGACCAGCGTCTTGCACACGCCCGCCGATCCGGATTCCTCCAGGACCAGCGGATGCAGCTCCTTCACGAGGACGCCCGCGTCGAGGACTCCGGCCAGCCGGGAGGAGTAGTCGATGGTGAGGTGCGGCATGCGGGACCTTTCATCACACTTCCTGGTTTCTCAAGGCAACTATTTTCCCTCACGCCGTCCGGCCCCCGACGCCCGCCCCGGCACCGCGGCCGCTCACCTGGGTTGTACGCGGCACTGGGCTGGACGGTCGCACACCTCTGTACCGCCCGCCTCGGCACCGGAACGCTGCCCACCGCCCTCTCCCTGACCTTGGCCACGGCGACCCTGACCACGGCCCGCCTACCGCGGGTCCCCGAGCCACGACGCCTGCCCGGCCCGCGCCGACGCGGCCGGGAGCGGCCTGGAGACGCAGGGACGGCGGCGGGGGCAGAAGTCGGGTCGCCGGGATCGCAGGGGCGGTCAGGGGGTGGCGGAGTGGTCGGCCGCCGCCCGTTTCAGCAGGGAGTTCAGCAGGTGTATGTCCGGTCTGCCGGCGGTGCCCGAGCGGCTCACGGTGAAGATCGTCCGGCTGACCGGCCTGGTCAGCGGGTGCAGGCCGACCCCGGCGGCGTCGTCCGGGACGGCGAGCCGGGGGGCCAGCGCGACGCCCGCGCCGGCGGCGACCAGGGCGGTCAGGACGGCGAAGTCGCTGCTGCGGACCCGGATGTCGGGGACGAACCCGGCGGCGCCGCAGGTGCGCTGGATCATCTCGTAGCAGGAGGTGTCCGGCGCGGGCGTCAGCCAGGGCGCCTGGGCGAGCGCGGAGAGGTCCACGGGCTCTCCGGGAGCCAGCCCGAGCCGGTCCGCGTGGTCGAGGCGCAGCACGGCCATCACCGGGTCCTCCATGAGGGCCTCCTGCTCGCTGCCCGAGGGGAAGTCGCGGGGCAGCACGGTGTAGCCGTGGACCACGGCCACGTCGGTCTCCCGCTTGTGCAGGGCCTGGAGCGCGTCACCGGGTTCCAGAACGGTGAGCTGGAGGGCGAGCCGGCGCGACCACGCGTCGTCCTCCTCGGCGAGCGCCCGGTACACGGCCGGGAACAGGGTGCGGGCGGCCGAGGCGAACACGGCCACCCGGACCTGGCCGCGCCGGCCGCCGCGCAGCGCCACGAGGTCGGACTCGGCGGCGGCGAGGTCTCCGAGGACCACCTCCGCGTGCGCGACCAGCAGCTCGCCGGCGGTCGTCAGCCGCAGGGTGCGTCCGTGCTTCTCGACGACCGGCAGGCCGGCCTCCCGTTCGAGGACGGCCAGTTGCTGGGAGACCGCCGGCGCGGTCAGGTGCAGGGCCTCGGCCGCCGCCGCGACGGTGCCGTGGATGGCCAGGTGGTGCAGGATCCTGAGCCGACGAACATCAAGCATCATCTCATCTTACGCTTGACGTAAAGAAAGCTAACTGGACCTTCTTGTTTCGCTCTCGGCATCGTAGAGGAATGCGCACACGGTTCGCCTCTCCCAGCTTTCTCGCCCTGGCCGGCACCGTGGTGCTGTGGGCGTCCGCGTTCCCGGCGATCCGCGTGGGGGTGGGCGGGCTCGGTCTGGCGGCGCTCTCGCTGCTGCGGCTGGCCATCGCCGCCGTCGTCCTGGCCGCCATCGCGCCGTTCGCCGGGGTCCGGATGCCCCGGCGCAAGGACCTGCCGCAGATCGCCCTGTGCGGGCTCACCGGCATGACCGCCTACCAGGTCCTGCTGAACTGGGGCGAGATCCATGTCGAGGCGGGCACCGCGAGCCTGCTGATCGCCGTCGCCCCCGTCTTCAGCGTGCTGCTCGGCAGCGTCTTCCTGGCCGAACACATCAGCCGCAACGTGGCCGTCGGCAGCGTCATCGCTCTCGTGGGCACCGCCGTGGTCACCCTGAGCGACGGGGTGTCCGGGTTCACCGTCGCCTCCCTGGTGGTCCTGGCCGCGGCCGTCGTCCAGGGTGTCTACCACTTCGCCAGCAAACCCCTGCTGCGCCGCTACACCGGGCTGGAGGTGGCCACGTACGCCATGATCGCCGGCACGGTGTTCGCGCTGCCGCTCGCGCCCGCGACGGTCCGGGCCATGCCCCATGCCCCCCTGGACGCGCTGCTGGCCGTCGTCTTCCTCGGCCTGCTGCCGTCCGCGCTGGGCTTCGTCATCTGGGGCTACGCCGTCGCCCGGCTGCCGCTCGCCGCGTCCACGGCCGCGCTGTACCTGGTGCCGCCCGTCGCCCTGCTGGTGTCCTTCGTCTGGCTCGGCGAGATCCCGCACCCGGTCGAACTGCTCGGTGGTGCCGTGGTCGTGGCCGGCGTCGTCCTGATCAACCGCCGCGGCGGCCCGGCGGCGCGCTCCCGGGCCGTCGCCGGACGCACCGGACGCGACCAGAGCACGGGCGAACGCGCCGACGAGGCCTCCATACGCCGCTGAGCCGCCCGTACCGGACCGCGACGGCCCGAACCCGACCGCAGCGGCCCGGCGCGGCCATGACGGCTGTACGACCAGCACGACCGGACGGTAGGACGGTCAGGACGGCTACGACGGCCAGGACGGCTACGACGGCTGTGACAGGTCGATCGCGCGGTCCACGTCCGCGGGGCGGAGCACCCGCAGGATGCCTTCGAGAAGGTAGTAGTCGGCGTAGGGCAGCGAGATCTCGATGCCGTCCTCCCCCGGACGGTTGCGGGTGCAGCGGGCCACGACCGCCTCCGCGCGGGCCGAGTTCCGGGTCAGGCACGTCTCCGCGAGCGCGGTGAGGATCCGCAGCGCCACGTCCCGGTAGGCGCGCCGGCCGGTGGCCGCGTGCAGGTCCAGCAGACCGCACGCCATGATCGCCCCGGCGGAGGCGTCCTTGATGTCGTACGGCTGCTGCGGGGCCCGGTAGTCCCAGACGGGAACGTGGTCCGGGGTCAGCACGTCGATGGCGTAGTCGGCGAGTCTGCGCGCGGTGTCCCGGAACCCGGTGTCGCCGGTCCTGCGGTACATGGTGGTGAACCCGTAGATGCCCCACGCCTGCCCGCGCGACCAGCAGGAGGAGGCGTCGTAGCCCTGCACCGTGGCGGGGCCGAGGGGTGCGCCGGTGTCCGGGTCGAAGTCGAACACGTGCGGGGTCGAGCCGTCCGGGCGGGGAAAGACGCGCTGGGCGGTCTTCGCGTGCGCCACCGCGATGTCCAGGTACCTCGCGTCACCGGTCTGCCGGCTCGCGAACGCCAGCAGATCCAGGTTCATCATCGTGTCGATGATGACGCGGCCGGCGTTGGCGGTGTCGGTCAGCGCGCCCCACGCCCGGATGAACCGCCCGCGCGGGTTGTACCGCCGTATCAGGGAGTCCGCCGCGCGTATCGCGCCGGTGCGCCACTCGTCGTCGCCGGTCAGGCGCCAGGCGGTGACCCAGGAGGGGGAGAAGAGGAAACCGAGGTCGTGGGTGGTCGTGTCGGTCTGGCGGGGGGCCAGGTTCCGGGCCGACTCGGCCGCCCGGGCGCGGAAGGTGTCGTCCCCGCTGTGCAGGTACGCCATCCACAGCGTCCCCGGCCAGAAGCCGCCGACCCAGTCCCCGCCGCGCGAGTACGTCCACTTCTCGAACCTGGTGCCGACCGGGAAGCCGGTGACGCGGGGTGCCACGGCGCGGACCTTGTCCACGGCGTAGTCCGCCGCCGCGCTCAGTGTCCGCAGGGTCGCGCCCGTCTCCGCCCGTCCGGCCGCCGCCACGGGTGCCGCGGACGCCTCCACGACCGGTCCCGCGACCGGTTCCGCGACCGCCGCACCGGCCGCCGTCACCAGCAGCGCACGCCGGGAAACACTCATGTTCGCCCTCCCACTCCGCCGTGTCCGAGGAAAGTCGGCTGAGCTTGGCACACCATCACACCGCAAGAACACCCATGTGAGCGATGTTCATGTTCATGAACGTTCGTCAGCGTGAACGCCCTGGTCGACGAGGCGTCGGCCGGCCACGGTCGAAGCACCCCGCCGCCCGCTGCTAACTTGCGGGCGTGGACCTCTTCCAGCGCTCCTGGGCCGCCTTGCGCACGGCCGTCGCCGGTCTCGCCGACGAGGACTTCACGCGACCGTCCGGCTGCACCGGCTGGCTCGTCCGGGACCTCGTGTGCCATCTGGTCATCGACGCCCAGGACGTACTGATCACCTTGGTGACACCCGTCACGGGGGAACCGACACACGACGCGGTGACCTACTGGCACGTCACGGACACACCGCCGGCCGGTAACGACCCGCTGGACGCGCTGACGGTCCGGCTGGCCGCCGCCTACGAGGACCCGGGACTGCTGAAGTTCCATCTGGACGACGTGGGTTCGGCCGCCGGGCGCGCGGCGGAACTGGCCGATCCCGGACTGCGGGTGAGCACCCAGGACATGGTCCTCACCGCCGGCGACTACCTGGCGGCGTATGTCCTGGAGTGGACCCTGCACCACCTGGACCTGATCGCGCACCTCCCGGACGCGGAGCGGCCGCCCGCCGAGGGCCTCGCACAAGCGCGCGCGATGCTGGAGGAGATCGCCGGGGCACCCTTCCCCGCGTCCTGGTCCGACGAGGACGCGCTGCGGATCGGCACGGGCCGCCGGGCCCCGACCGACGCCGAACGGGCCGCCCTCACCGACCCGCCCGCCGGACGGATCCCGCTAGTCCTCGGGTGAATTCCGCCCCCCTCGGGCGCCTTCCGCCCCCCTCGGGTCCGTTCCACTCGTCCTCGGGTCCGTTCCACTCGTCCTCGGGTTTCGTTCCGCTCGTCCTCGTGTGTGTTCCACTCACCCCGGGGCGGGTTCCGGATGAGTCACCCCGTCCGGCACCCCGGGTAGAACGGTGTCAGGCCGGCGTGCGGGAGGCGGGCCGGCGGGTCGTAGCCGGTGGCCTCCGCGTCCGTGGTGTACGCGCGGGTGCCGGCCCCGAGTCCGGTGCGCGGGTTGCCGAGCCGGGCCTGGAACTCGTACACCCCGTCGCCGGAGTATGTGTAGGCCACGAGGTCGGGATACCGGTCGTGGTTGTGATCGGCCACCGCGATGTCCTGCGTGGCGCCCAGGTCGAGCCGTACGGTGCGCCGGCTGCGGCCGGTGCCGGAGAAGGGACCCAGCCGCAGTTCGGCCACGCGCGGCGGTACCGGGTCGTCGCCGCCCTGGGCGCGCCCGGCGACCACGGCCAGGTCGCTCCAGCCGTCCTGGTCGAAGTCCGCGACGGCGGCGCGCACATACCGCTGCCGGTTCCCGGGGCGGTCGGCCAGTCCCCGCGCGGGGACGGTCCGTTCGCGGCGCGAACCGGTACCGAAGGCGATGGCCAGCCCGGCGCCGTGATGGGAGGGGTCGGTGATCCGGTCCGGGCGGCCGTCGTCGTCCACGTCGGCGATCAGGTCCCCGGAGCCGGTCAGGCACGCGGCGACGGCGGAGGGTCCGTCCGGGCGCGGCGGCGGCTGACCCAGCGAGTCCTCGCATCCGGCGCAGAGCAGCAGTCCGGCCAGGACCAGGGCCGCACGGCTACGGCGCCCCGGTCCGGGGGTGCCGGTGTGTCCGCGCGTCGCCATGAGCAGGAATCCTAGCCAGGGGGCGTCCCCCACATGGCGGTTGGGCAACAGCTGGGCCACGGGAGCCGCTTCCGGTACCCCGACCCGTGTCCCCAGGCCCAGGACCGACCGCCGTGTCTGTTGGTCACGAAAGGTGAGAACGGGTTAACTCACCCGTATCATCCAGGTGTCGCACCAGAAGCGGAGGTAGATATGCCGGAAACCGCTGGGCCCGTCACCGAATTGGCCTCTCAGTATGTGAGCCAGGTGACCAAGGACCTAGAAGAGAACGTCAAGGAACAGGAGCGCGTCACCGCCGAAATCGCCGCGCTGCAGGAGCGGTTGGCCGCTCTTCAGCACGACCACTCCATTCTGCTGAACATGCAGCAGGCGCTCGGCATCGCCGCCCCGGCCGCCGGCGCGGTCGTACCCGCTCCGCGCGGGCAGAGCGGCGGCGCGCGACGCCCCGACGCCAAGAAGCCGGCGCCGAAGAAGACGGCGGCCAAGAAGTCGGCGGCCGGGAAGCCGGGGAACGGGAAGGCGGCGGCAGGGAAACCGGCGGCCAAGAAGGCCCCCACGCCGCCCGCACAGTCCGCGGAGCCCGCGCAGCCGACGCTCGTCGAGCTGGTCCGCCGGTATCTGACCGAGCAGAACGAGCCGCGCTCCGCCGCGGAGGTCACCGAGGCGCTGAGCCGGACGTACCCCGATCGGGGGGTGCAGACGAAGGTCGTGCGCACCACTCTGGAGAACCTCGTGGCCCGCAACGGCGCGCACCGCAGCAAGCAGGGCTCGTCCGTCTTCTACACCGTGGCCGCCGAACCGGAGCCGGAGACGGCCGAGAAAGCGGAAGGCGCCGACCCCGCCCGGTGAGCCCGGACGCCTCCCGCAGGGCCCCTCTCTCAGGCGGACGGCGTCTCGGCTTCGCCGAAGCTGGCGAAGTAGGCGGCGGCCATGTCCTCGTCGGCGTGGCCCTGCGCGGCGGCGCGCTCCAGACGTTCGGCGCTCGCGGCGGCCACGTCCAGACGCACACCGTGTTCCTCGCCCGCCCGGACGATGAGCCGGGCGTCCTTGGCGGCCGTGACCACCGCGAACTGGGCGGGCGTCAGTTCCCCGTCCAAAATGAGCCGGGACTTGGCGCGCAGGTAGCCCATGTCGAGCGGGCCGCCGGCGATGGCGTCGAAGAAGTCCTGCGGGTCCACGCCGAGCGCCTTGGCGAGGGCCAGCGTCTCGCCGGTGGCGGCGGTGGCCGCGACGACCCAGCTGTTGGCGACCAGCTTCAGCCGAGTCGCGGTGTCCGCGGTGCCGTCGTCGCCGGTCCACACGGTACGACTGCCGATCGCGTCGAACACCGGGGTGACGGCGGCCCGTTCGCCGGCCGGGCCCGCGGCGAGGACGAGGAGCTGTCCCGCCTCGGCCGGCTGCCGGGTGCCCAGCACCGGCGCGTCGAAGAACACCAGGCCGTGTTCGCGGGCGAAGGCCGCCAGGTCGCCGAGGGCCTGGGTGCCGGCGGTGGTGCACTGCGCCCATGCGGCGCCGGGGCGCAGCGCGGGGGCGGCCTGCCGCATGACGTCCAGGGCGGCCGGGCCGTCGTAGAGCATGGTCAGCACGACGTCGGCGCCCTCGACGGCCTCGGCGGGCGTGCCGGCGACCAGCACACCGTCGGCGGCGAGCGGTTCGGCCTTGGCGCGGGTACGGTTCCAGGCACGCACGGTGTGTCCGGCGCGCGCCAGGTTGCGGGCCATCGCGGCCCCCATGATGCCGGTACCCAGGACGGTCACGGTAAGCGTGTCGGTCATGACGCCAACTTCCTTTGCACATAGGTGACTTGCGGCCGACGGGCACGCATCGGGTGAGGAGGCGGCTCCGGCCACGGAACGATCTTCCCCCAGCCGCCCGCACACCCTCGCACGCCACCCGCCGCCCAGGGCGCCATGTCGCGGGCGGACCCGCCCATACACCGCTCACCCGGTGCCCGGGTTCTCCTCCCCGGTGCCCGCCGACTCGGCCGGACGGCCCGTACCCGGCCACGGCGCGGCAGCCCCCGGCTGAGCGGTCCAGCCCGGCGGCACGGGGTGACCGGCCGCCGGGTGACCCGGCCAGGCGGGTGGCGCGGGGTGACCGGCCGTCGGGTAGCCCGACCAGGCCGGTGGCACGGGGGCACCGGCCGCCGGATGCCCCGGCCACTGCCCGGGTACGGCACCGTACGAGTGACCCGGGGGCTGCGCCGGCACCGCACCGTACGAGTGACCCGGCCACTGCCCGGGCGCCGCACCGTACGGGTGAACCGGGGGCAGCGGCGCGGGGGCGGTGCGTTCCAGTCGGCGGCGGCGCAGCCACCACGTCACGGCCGCCGTGTACAGCACGATGCCCGCGACGTCGAGCACGACCGTCTGCCAGCCCGCGTCGGCCGCGGTCTCGTCACTGGCGAGCCCGTCCACCACGGCGGCCGACACACCGAAGGCAAAGAGGTTGTTGACGGCGTGCAGGGCGATGGCCGCCTCCAGTCCCCCCGTCCGCCAGGTCAGCCACCCCGCGCACGCGCCGAACACCAACAGGTCGGCGAAGCCCCACGGCGTACCCCAGCCGTGGGCGGAGGCGAACAGCACGGCCTGGGGCACCAGCGCGGCCCACGGCGACCGCAGGAACGCCCCCGCCGTCTGCGTCAGCCAGCCCCGGAAGACGTACTCCTCGGCCGCCGCCTGCAACGGCACCAGCACCAGCAGCACGGCCAGGGCCCGCCCGAAGGCCGGCCAGCCCACCCACTGGCTCTCCGCCTCGCCGCCGTCCGAGGGCAGCAGGAGCGTGGCGCCCATCGTCAGGGCGAGGACCGGCAGGGCCGTCAGCACGCACAGCGCGAGCCAGCGCATCCGCAGCCGCCCGGTCACCGAGGAGACCGTGCCGGCCGGGCGCCGGCCGATCCAGCGCACGGTCAGCAGCAGCACGGGTATGCCCACCGCGATCGACAGCAGGTCCAGGGCGGTGCCCGAGACGGGGCCGAACTCCGGCCAGCCATCGGCGTCCTCGGGGTATCCGAGGGCAACACCCAGGACCAGGAAACAGAGCATGAGGACGAGCACGGCGAGCACGTAGGCCACACCCACGACCAGGGTCCCGAGCAGCGGGCGCCACCACTGGTAGCGCGGCGCGAGACGGGCCAGACGGTGGTACGGGAGCTGCTCGGCGAAGGGTGGCTGTGTCATGCCGTCAGCCTGCCAAAGCCACGGAGGTGTGCCATCGGCCCACGGTAGGAGCGGTGCCTCTCCCCTGCGGCCGACGTCGTCACCGCATCCCTCGGCGCCCTGGAGCCCGGGGAGGTGGTGTGCGTTCCCGGCCTGCGCGAGCCCGAGGCACCGACCCGGCCGTTCACCTTCCGCGGGCGCGGAGCCGGGACGGCGCGCCCCGGGCGGCGGCGAGGGCTGGGCCGGCCTCGCCCGCCGGGGCCCGTGTGCCGCCGATCGATCGGCAGACCTTCGTGCCGACAGATACTCCGGTCAACTAGGGCCGCAGATATGGAATCTGACCTTCAGTCATCGAATCGGTGGAGCAGGGGTGGAGCGGAGTTCCAGCGGACGGCAAATCGTATGACTTTTATTGACCGGTGCTCACCGCGCTGACATCATGAGGCGCACCAGGCGAACGTCTGAGCGGTTGCCTGTGTCGCTGACGAAGAAGCCATCGACGGGTCCCACGTGACCCATCCACCCTTGCCGCCGCGCGCCTCGCCTGATCGCCCAATGCGGGAAATTCCTGGCGTGTGCCGCGTGAACAGTCCGCACATCGATGTGCGTGACCTCGGTGAATCCGTTGACACCCGCCCCGGCGTCGCCGTCCCGGCCCGGACGGCCCGTACCCGTATGAATGCGGCACCCCTCAAGAGGTGTGCGGCTCTCCCCGGTCCGAGCCTCCGCGACAGAGGCTCCGCCGAACGGAGGTTTACGCTCTTGTCCGTCGACCAGATGATCAAGTTATCGGGCCTGGATCTGATCCGCACCCGGGATCCGAACAACCACCTGCACTGCCGCAAGACCCAACTGCTCGCCTACGTCGGCGGCCGCACCCGCTGGTCCGACCTGCTGATGTACGGAGCGCTGGGCTCCACCTCCGCCATCCACCGCCACTGCTACCTGCGGGGCGAGGACCGCTGGGCCTTCGACACCCCGTACGTGACCGACGACGACCTGCGCCTGCTCGGCTTCGAAGTGCTCTCGGCCGGGGCCGTCGACCTCGCCCGCTTCGAGTCCGGTGTGACCGGGTTCCTCGCCGCCGGACAGCCGGTCTTCTTCTACGCGCCCCGGCATCACTTCCCGTACTGGGTGGAGTTCATGCGCCGGGCCGGCACCCTCCCCGAGGAGTACCACCTGCTGCACTCGTTCCTGCTGTGCGGAGTGAGCGGCACCGACGTCCTTCTGGTCGACAACGTTTCCGACGACCATGAGTACGCCCCGCTGACCGTGAGCTGGGACGTCCTGCGCGCCGGCTACGCCCGCGAGCCCGAACGCTGGTTCACCGGCTGCGCCACCGTACGGAAGGCCTCCGGACCGGACCAGGAGGGGTTCGAGGCCGCCTACCGCGCCTTCCTCGGCCGGTTCCGCGACGGCTTCGAACTCTACGACGTGGTCGGCGACAACCTCGTCGTGGAGCGCGCCTCGGTGACCGCCGCGTACCGCGCGCCCGGCGTCAACAGCATGGCTCTGCTGGCCGGTTCACGCACCTTGTTCCACCGCTTCCTGGCCCACACCACGCACGGGGAGCAGGTCCGGTCCGCCTACGCCCGCATCGCGCAGCTGGCCACCGTGCTGTCGGACCGGGTCACCGCCTTCCAGTCCGGGCTGCCCGCGCTGCCGGCGGACCGGATCCGGCGTGGGCTCAAGGGCCTGCGGCAGCTCGAACAGCGGGCGGCCCGGCGCCTGGTCGCCGAGGCGGACGCCCTCCCGCAGCTCCTACCAACGCCTCCCAGCGGCCGGTAGCACCTCCTCACGGGGAAAGGCACATGCGAGACCTTTACCTGTTCAGCGGCATGGCGGGGATGCAAGGACCGCCGCTCGCCGCGTTACGGGCGCTGTACACGCGCCCCGAGAACGCCCGGTACTTCACCACGGCTGTCGAGGCAGTGGCCGGCGTGCTCGACCACGTCGGCGCGGACGCCTACCGCGGGGAACTGCCCGGCGGCATCCCGCTGACCGCCTGGCTCCGCGGCGCGTCACCCGACGACGCCGCGCTGGACCACTCCATCGTCGACGGGCTGTGCGCCCACCTCTACCAACTGTGCCTGCTGCAGCCCGCGATCGGCGGCCGCGACCGCGACCGGCCCGCGCCGGTGGCCGCCATCGGCCACAGTCTGGGCCTGATCGGCGCGGTGGTCGCCGGGCTGCGGATCACCGGCCGCCGGCAGTACACGGACCTCTGTCACGACATGATCACCATGACAGCGCTCACCCTGATCCGCTGTCACCAGCAGACGCCGCCGCGGAGCGGCGAGGCCACCCCGATGGCAGCGGTGACGGGCCTGAAGGCCGAGGAACTGCGCGACCTCGCGGCTCACTCCCCGGTGCACGTCGCGCTTGCCAACTCCGGACGCTCGCACGTGCTGGCCGGAGAGCCGGCCGACCTCGCCGGCTTCCGGTCACGGCACGCACGGCGGTTCGCCGACACCGGGGTGCGCTGGGCCTATCTGCGCAGCACCGCGCCGTTCCACACCCCGCTGCTGAACGCGGCGGTGCGTGCGGCGCTGGAGGACCGGCACCTGATGACGTCCACGCTGACCGGAGACCGGCTGGCCGTGCCGGTCTACGTCGCCGACGCGCCGGTCAACCTCCAGCACCGCGGCGACTTGCTGCCGGACATCCTCGCCCACGCGGTGTGCCGGCCACTGGACTGGCCCGGCACGGTCCACGCGGCGATCGACGGCTGCCGGCCCGACCGGATCGTCGACTTCGGCCCGGGTCCTTCGGCCCGGGTGTTCACCCGGGAGAGCCTGCGCGGCAGCCACAACGGGCTGCGTTACCGCAGCATCCCCGCACCAGCGGCCTGATTGAGGAGCGTCCACGCATGCACTGTCTGGTCTTCCCCGGCCAAGGCGCACAGCGCAGAGGTATGGGAGAAGCACTGTTCGAGCGGTACCCGCGACAGACCGCGGCCGCGTCCGAGCTGCTCGGATACTCCGTCGCGGAGCTGTGCCGCGACGACCCCGAGGACCGGCTCGCCGACACCCGCTACGCCCAGCCGGCCGTCTTCCTCGTCAACGCGCTGTCCTGGCTGGACCTGGAACGGGCCGGCCGGCGCTACGACTACTTCGCCGGGCACAGCCTGGGCGAGTTCAACGCGCTGGTGGCCGCCGGAGTCATCGGCCTCATGAACGGCCTCGCCCTGGTCCGGCGCCGCGCCGAGCTGATGGCCGGCGTCACCGGCGGCGCCATGGTCGCGGTGGTCGGGCAGGACTCGGCACGGGTCGAGGCGACACTGCGCACCGCCGGGTTCAACCTGGTGCACGTCGCCAACCGCAACAGCGACCGGCAGGTCACGGTGGCCGGCGACCGGCGGCAACTGGCGCTCGCGGCCAAGGCCCTGCGCGGCCCGGACGTCCGGGTGCTGCCGGTGCACGTGAGCGGCCCGTTCCACACGCCGGCGATGGCCCCGGCCGGCCGGGCGTTCGCGGACGTCCTGCGCGCGTACGAGTTCCGCGCCGGGCACACGCCCGTGATGTCGAGCGTCACCGGCGCCGAGTTCGATCCCGGCCAGGCCGTCCAGCTGCTCAGCAGGCAGATCTCCCGCCCGGTGGAGTGGGTACGCACCGTCCGCGCTCTGCGCGCCGCCGGCGTGGACCACTTCGACGAGGCCGACGGCACCACTCTCACCGCCTTCATCGCACGGATCGCGGCACAGCCCACGGAGGAACGCGTATGACCACGGACATCGCCATCGTCGGATTGTCCGTCGAAGTACCGGACGCGCCGGACCAGCACGCCTTCTGGGACGTCGTCCGCACCGGCCGCAGCCTCACCCGGTCCTTCCCGGCGCGGCGACGCCGGGACGTCGAGGAGTTCCTGCGCTACCACCGCGCATCCGCCCTGGTGCCGGACGCCGAGGAACGCGTCGCGTTCCACGACGGCAGCTTCCTGGACCGGGTCGACCTGTTCGACCACGCCTTCTTCGGCATGACCCCGAAGCAGGCCGCGGTCACCGACCCGCACCAGCGGCTGGTCCTGCGCACCATGTACCGCGCGCTGGAGGACGCCGGATACACCGGCCGGCGACTGGCCGGCAGCCGCACCGGCGTGTACATCGGCTACGCCGGCAACCCCGGCGGGTCCTACCTGGACTACTTCTGCCGCATCGACCCCGCGCTGGGCCAGCTCGGCATCACCGGCAACATCGTCACCATGCTGGCCAACCGGCTGTCCTACCTGCTGGACCTGCGCGGGCCCAGCATGGTGATCGACAGCGCCTGCTCGGCCTCGCTGCTGGCGCTGCACCAGGCCAGGGCCGCGCTGCTGCTGGGCGACTGCGAGATGGCCGTGGTGGCCGGCACCCGCGTGGTGATGGCGCCCGTGCAGCACCCGCACACCCGCATCGGCATCGAGTCCTCAGACGGCGTGACCCGCACCTTCGACGAGAGCGCCGACGGCACCGGATTCGGCGAGGGCTCCGGAGCGGTCGTGCTCAAGCGGCTGGACCGGGCACTGGCCGACGGCGACCAGGTGTACGCGGTCGTCAAGGGCAGCGCGGTCAACCACGACGGCCACTCGGAGATGATGACCGCGCCGGACGCCGGGGCCCAGGCCGATCTCCTGGACGCCGCGTGGCGCGCCGCCGGCGTGGACCCCCGAACGATCGGCTACCTGGAGGTGCACGGCACCGCCACCAAGGTCGGCGACCCGATCGAATTCGAGGGACTGCGGCGGGCGTTCGCCGCCCGGACCGACGACCGGCGGTTCTGCGCGGTCGGCACCGTGAAGGCGAACATAGGCCACCTCTTCGAGGGCTCGGGCGTCATGGGCGTGATCAAGACCGCCCTCGCGTTGCGGCACCGCACGATCCCTCCGCTGGCCAACTACGTGCGGCCCAACGAGGCCATCGACCTGGCGGGAGGTCCGGTGTACGTGCCCCTGGAGGCCCGCGCGTGGCCGGACGGTGACGGCCCCCGGCGTGCCGGAGTCAGCGCCTTCGGCCTCGGCGGGACCAACGCCCACGTCGTGCTGGAGGAGTTCACCGCCGCGCCGCCGGAACCCGGCGAGGACCGGCCGCCCTACCTCTTCACGCTGAGCGCGCAGAGCCCGGCGTCCCTCGGCCGGCTGGTCACCCGCTACCGCGAGGCGATCGACGCGGGCCGGATCGAGGGCACCGTCCGGGACGTGTGCTGGACGTCGAACGTCTCCCGCGCCCACCACCGCCACCGGCTCGCCTGCACGGTGGCCGACCTGCCCGCCCTGCGGGCGGCGCTGGCGGCCACCGAGACCGGTGAGGTGCCGGACGCCGCCCGCACCGACGCCGCCCGGCACTGGGCCGGCGGCGGTGAAGCGGACCTGCGTGCGCAGTACCGGGGAACGGCCCCGCGCACCGTGCACCTGCCGCCGTACGAGTTCGACGAGACCCGCGCCTGGGTCGACTTCCCCGACGACTGGCAGGACCGGTTCGCCCTGGCCGCGCCGCGCGTGGCACACCCGCTGACCCACGCGGTGGAGTTCACGCCGGCGCCGCCCGCGCGGTACGCGGACGCGTCGCCCCGCGTGCTGGCGCTGGCGGATCCGGAGGCGGCCGACGCCGTGGCCGCCGTCCTGCCGCCGGACGCGGTGCTGCGCACGCCGGGTGCCCCCGGCACCGAACCGGACGGGCTCGCCGAGGAACTCGTCGGCGAGGGGTACACCCACCTGGTGTATGCCCCGGCCCCCGGCGGCGCACCGGCTGCCGATCCGGCCGGGCTGGACCGCCGCGTCGACGAGCACCTGACCGGCCTGTTCCGGCTGGCGAAGGCGCTCATGCACGCCGGCGCGACGGTCGACTTGGTGGTGCTGACCCGCCGGGCGCTGGCGGTCGTACCGGGCGAGGCGGACGTCGTCACGGAACACGCGGCGCTCGCCGGGCTGGTCAAGGCGATCGCCCGCGAGTACCCGTATGTGACCGTCCGGCTGGTCGACACCGACGACGCGGCGCCCGCCGAGCTGCTGCGCGAGGAGATCCTCGCCCGGCAGGCCGGCGTGTACGCGCTGCGCGGCACGGCCAAGTACCGCGAGTCGTTCTCGGAGCTGCCGGGGGTCGAGGCGGTCCGCGACACATATCTGCGGCCCGGCGGCGCCTACCTGATCACCGGCGGACTCGGCGCCATCGGACTGGAGACGGCCCGTCACTTCGCGGCCGGCGCTCCCGGCGCGCACCTGTACCTGCTCGGACGCACCGCGTTGCCGCCCGAGACCGAGTGGGACGCGGTCGCCGCCGACCCGCAGCATCCCGCCGCGGCGCGTGTCACCGCGGTCCGTGACATCACCGCGCTCGGCGCCACCGTGCACCCGGTGGCCGCCGACGTCGCCGACGAGACCGCGCTGGCGGCCGTGCTGGACACCGTCCGCGCCGCGCACGGCCGTGTCGACGGGATCGTGCACGCCGCCGGAGTGCCCGGCGACAGCCTCATCGCCTACCGGGAGGCGGCCGGGTTCACGGCCGTCCTGCGGCCCAAGCTGCGCGGCGCGTTCCTGCTGCACCACCTGACCCGGGACGACCGTCCGGACTTCATCCTGCACATGTCCTCGGTGGCCGCGGTCTTCCCGGCCCTCGGGCAGGCCGACTACGCGGCCGCGAACTACTACCTGGACCACCTGGCCCGCGCCCTGGACACACCCGAGCACCGCGTGGTCAGCGTCGAGTGGGTGGCCTGGCGGGAGGTCGGCATGGCGGTCGCCGCCGGCGTCAACGAGGACCTGGCGTTCCGCTCGCTGCGCACACGCGACGGTCTGGGCCTGATCGACGCGGCGCTGTGCGGCGGCCGGCCGGTACTCTTCGCCGGCGAGATCAACTACGACAGCGACCTGATGAGCGTCCTGCCGACGTACGACGTGGCCCTGTCCGCGGACATCGAGGACAAGATCGCGACGGGGCTGGCGGCGCTCGCCGAGCGGACCAAGCGGAACCTGGCACGCGTGCGCGAGGCCGTGGAGTCCACCGAGGTACGGCTCACCGGGCAGCCGGACGGCGAGTACACCGACACCGAACGGATGGTGGGCCGCTGCCTGGCGCATGCCCTCGGCCATCCGGAGATCGACGTGCACGCCGACTTCCGGGACCTGGGCGCCGACTCGATCATGGCGCTGACCATCGGCAACAGCATCTCCTCCTGCATCGGCCGCCAGTTCGACGCCGTCGACCTGATGAGCGAGCGCACCGTGGTCGCCGTCGCCCGGCTCATCGAGACCAAGTACGACGCGGACGTACGGGGTGACGACGACGGCGGGGACGACGACGCGTGGCTCGACGAGCTGCTGACCATGCCCGGTGAGTGACGTGCCGGACCTGACGCGGGGCCCGGTCCTGTCCGGCGTCGTCGGCATCGCGGCCCCGCTGGCCCTGGCCAACCTGCTCCAGCAGGGCTACCTGCTGGTCGACAGCGCGGTCGTCGGCCGTTACGTGGGCGTCGACGGGCTGGCCGCGATGGGTGCGGCACTACCGCTGTACGCGATCCTGACCTCCCTGTTCACGGGTGTCTCCAACGCCTTCTCGGTACGGCTCGGGCACCTCGCCGGCGCCGGCCGGCGCGACGACCCCAGCGTGCTGCGGGCCCTCGCGGTGTGCACCGTCGTGTGGGCGGTGGTCTGCGCCGTGGCCGCGGTACTGATCACGGCGCCGCTGCTGGCGCTGACGGGTGTGACCGCCGAGGTCGCCGCCGAGGCCCGGACCTTCGTGGTGACGCTGTGCTCGGGCATGATCGCCGTGTACGCGCTCGGCGCGGTCTGTGCGGTCCTGACCGGCCGCGGCGACGCCCGCCGGGCCACCGGACTGTTGATCGCCGCGAGCGTGCTGAACGCGGTGTTCGCCTGGCTGTTCGTCGGTCCGGGCCGGCTCGGCATCGCGGGCGCCGCGCTGGCCGTATGGGCCGCCAACGCGCTGGCCGCGGCGGCCGGCCTGACCCGTTTGGTGAGTGAACAGCGCCGGCGCCCGGCCGGGACGTCCGGGGTCACGGTCGCCACGGTCCGCGCCGAGATACGGCGCGGCCTGCGGATCGGCGTCCCGATGGCCGTGCAGTACCTGCTGATCGGCGTCGGTGTCCTGGCCCTGGTGTGGATCATCACGCCGTTCGGGGACGAGGCGCTCGCCGCGCTGACCGTCGTCTCCCGCCTGGAGCTGCTGACCAGCGCGCTGTTCCTCAACCTGTCCGGCGCGCTCATGGTGTTCACCGCGCAGAACACCGGTGCCGGACAGGCCGCGCGCGTCCGCGACGGCGTCCGCCACAGCGTGTGGCTGGGCGTCGCGCTCACCGCGGTGGTGTCCCTGCTGCTGCTCACCGGACGCGGGCCGGTCGCCGCGCTGTTCTCCGGCAGCGACGAGACCCGGCTGATCACCGAGCGGTACATCCTCATCACGGCGCCGTTCTTCCTGTGCTACACGCTGACGGTCGTACTGCACGGCTGGTTCAATGGCATCGCCCGTACCGTGGTGCCGCTGGTCTGCACGGTGCTGTCGCTGGGCGTGGTCCGGTTGCCGCTGTCGTACGGGCTGGGCCACGCCCGGGGCGTCGACGGAGTCATGTGGGCGACGGTGATCGGCTGGGCCGCGGGACTGGTGTACACCCTCCTGGCCGCCGCCCGGCGCACGGGGAGCCCGCCCGAAGGCGGCCACGACCAAGGCCACGACACCAAGGAAGGCCCGATGGCGACCTCGGACAACCGGGGCGACCGGTGATCCGCACTCTCTTCGTCAGCGACATCCTGCCCCGCCGTCCCGCCGGCGGCGCGGTGCGGCGAATGGACGTCGTCACCGCCGCCCTCGCCGAACTGGGCCCGGTGGACGGGCTGTTCCTCGCACCGTCCGGTACCGCCCCACCGCCGCGGGAGACCACCCGCTTCGCCCGCACCGGCGTGGCCGGTGTACCGCCGTACACGGGCGTCCGCGCCCTGCTGGAGATCACGGCACGCGGGCCGTCGGCCGCCTACGCCGCTCACCAGCGGCGCACCCTCGCCCCCGGGCTGCCCGACTGGTCGACCGGCACCCGCTACGACCTCGTCTGGTTCAACCGGGAACGCACCTGGCTGCCGCTGCGCGGCCGGTTCACCGGCCGGACGGTCGTCGACGTGGACGACTTCGAGGACGTGCTGATCCGCCGCTGGACACGGCTCGGCCAGGGCGTGTGGGGGGTACCGCTGACCCCGTGGCAGCGGGTGCAGGCACGCCGTTCCATCGCCTGGTGGCGCCGCGTCCACCGGCGGGTGGCACGGCAGGCCGACGTGGTCGTGGCCGCCTGCGCCGCCGACGCGGCCCGGCTCGGCCGCGGGGACCGGACAGCCGTGGTCCCGAACACCTACCCCGCTCCGCCCGCTCACCCGCCGGTGCCGCCGCGCCCCGACGGCGGTGCGACCATCCTGTTCCAGGGCTCCTTCGACTGGGCGCCCAACACGGACGCCGCCCGCTGGCTGACCGCGGACATCCTCCCGCTGGTCCGCGAGCGGATCCCGCACGCGAGGGTCGTACTGGCGGGCGCCTCCACACCGGAGGTCGCCGCGCTGGCAGGCCCGCACGTCGAGGTCACCGGCGCGGTCCCCGACATGACACCTCACTTGCGGGGCGCCGACCTGGTGATGGTGCCGCTGCGCGTGGGCAGCGGCACCCGGATCAAGATCCTGGAAGCCTTCGCACACGGTGTGCCGGTGGTCAGCACCACGATCGGCGCGGAGGGACTCGACGTGGTCGCCGGTGAGCACCTGGCGATCGCCGACACGGCCGAGGACCTGGCACGGCAGTGCGCCGATCTGCTCACCGACCGGGCCGCGAGGACCGCCATGGTCACCACGGCGGCCCGCCTGCACACCGTCCGTCACCTGCCCGGACACGCGGCGGCCCGGGTACGGCAGGCGGCCCTGCGGGCGACCGGCGGTCCGGCCACCGACCCATGAGGATCCCCGCAGGCCCTTCGGTGCGTGACCGTTCCGCTCCGGGCGGAGTCGGGCGGTTCAGAGGACAGCAGTTCTTCGGCGCCGTGGCCGCGGAGCTGCCGTGGCCGAGAAGCCCGTGGTGGGGTGGCTGCTACGCGGACTGAGCGTGAGCCCTGCCGGCACGGGGGCCCGCTGCCGGGTGGCGTCGGTCTGCCGGGGGCTTCCAGGCCCCTTCGGCTGCCTGGGCGCTCACTGTCGCTCTTCTCGGTCGGCGCGGGGCACGTGGACGGCCAGGACGGCGGTGTCGTCGTCCACCCCGGTGCCGAACGTGCCGAGGAGGTCACGGAGGGCTGTGATGGTGCCCTGGGCGGTGGTGGGGGCCAAGGCCCGGACGAAGTCGAGGAGGGCTTCATCGCCGTAGCGTTCGCCGCGGAGGACGGTGTGGGCCTCGGTGAGACCGTCGGTGTGCAGCAGGAGGGTGTCCCCGGGACCGAGGCGGAAGGAGATGGTGGCGATGTCGGCGTCGGGCAGGACGCCGATGAGCTGGCCGCCGGGGGTGGGCAGGTAGTCGGCGGTGCCGTCCGCGCGGAGCAGCAGCGCCGGGGGGTGGCCGCCGCTGGCGAGGATGATGCGGAAGCCGCCTTGGTCGCCGTCGGGGGTGAGCAGGCCGAAGATGACGGTGCAGAACCGGGGGTCGGTGCCGTTGTACTCGTGGTTGAGGACGGTGTTGAGGTTGCTGAGGACCGCCGCCGGGTCGGGGTCGTAGACGGCGGCGGCGCGCAGGGTGTAGCGGGCCAGGGAGGTGACGGCCGCCGCCTGGGCGCCCTTGCCGCACACGTCTCCGAGGAACAGTCCCCAGGTACCGGCTGCGAGGGGGAAGAGGTCGTAGAAGTCGCCGCCGACCTCGTCGGTCGAGGCGATGTGGTAGTACGCGGCCACGTCCAGGCCGGGCACGTTCTCCACCGCCGGCGGCAGCAGCGTCTTCTGCAGGGTGGTGGCCAGTTGCTGGAGGCGTGCGCGTTCGCGCTCGGCCTCCTGGCGGGCGCGCAGCAGTTCCTGCTCGTAGGCGCGGCGATCACGGGCGTCGAAGACGGTGGTACGGATCAGCAGCGGCTGCCCGTCGCTGCCGGTCTTGACGGTGGAGGTCACGAGGACCGGCATCCGGCTGCCATCAGCCGCCCTCAGCTCCAGTGCGATGCCGCTGATCTCGCCCTGCATGCGCAGGAGCGGCGCGAAGTGCGTCTCGTGATACAGCCGCCCACCGGTGGTGAGGAGATCACTGAACTTCCTCCGGCCGACCAGCTCCGTGCGCTTGTAGCCCAGCCAGTTCAGCAAAGTGGTGTTGACCTTGGCGATCCGCCCGTCCAGCAGGGTGGAGAGATATCCGCACGGGGCGTTCTCGTACAGGTCCTCGACGCTGTCTTCCAGCAGAGCGGAGAATGTCCGGTCGTCGTCCGGGGGCTGTCCGGGATCCGGGCCGCAGCCCTGGTCGCCGTCGCTCCGGCACATCATCGCGGTGTCCTCGCGAACGCGGCGATGGCCTGGGCCGTCTCCTCGGGGGCGCTGAGCTGGGGGCAGTGCCCAGTGGCGCTCAGGGTGATGAGCCGGCTGCCCTTGATCTGGGCCTGGACGAAGGGGCCGACCTCTGGTGGGGCGATGGCGTCGCTGGAACACTGGGCAACGAGGGTGGGCACCGTCACCTGCGCCAGGTCGGTGCGGTTGTCGGACAGGAACGTCACCCGGGCGAAGACCCGGGCGATCTCCGGGTCGGTGGCGCAGAAGCTGTTGGTCAGCTCCTGCCCCAGTTCCGGGCGCTCGGGGTTGCCCATGATGACCGGTGCCATCGACCCTGACCAGCCCAGATAGTTCGCGTCCAAGGACTGCAGCAGTTCCTCGATGTCCTCGGCGCTGAACCCGCCGCGGTACCCGGTCGCGGGATCGTCGATGAAGCAGGGGGAGGGGGCGAGCAGCACCAGCCCGGCGAAGTACTCCGGGTGTCGCGCCGCGGCCAGCACGCCCATCATCGCGCTGACCGAGTGGCCCACGAACGTCACCGGACCGAGGTTCAGCTCCCGGCAGATCTCCAGCACGTCGTCCACGTAGCCGTCCATGCCGGAGTAGCGGTCCTCGCTCCACGCCGACAGGTCCGAGCGGCCTGCTCCCACATGGTCGAAGAGCACCACCGTGAACTCTCGCTCCAGCGTCGGTACCACCAGACGCCACAAGTTCTGGTCGCATCCGAACCCGTGCGCCAGCATCACGACGGGCCCGCCCGGCCGCCCGGACACCCGCACCTGGTTCCTGCCGCGCACGTCCATACGCCTCATCCTCGCAGATTTCGGGACGCCGGGAACCGGCGAGCGACGCATGACGACGCCTCCCTCCTGCGATAAGGGACTGCGGCGATGGAGGCGGTCCGCCGTGTGCCGCTCGGCGGCTGCGGACTCCTGGTGCCGGAACACCGCGATGACGAACCCACCCTCGACCCGGGCGCGCTCGCTTGCCGCCCTGGCAGCGGTGGTGTCGGTCAAGACGATCGACTGGGACCTGATCCGCCGGCAGTGGAGAAGTGGCGGAGCCGGCTCACCGACGCCGACCGGCGGGCCCTGTCCCGCTGAACTCCCGCCTCGGCCTCGCCGCCGCGGCGGTCATGGTGTCCGGCTGTCGTCGGGTGCCTGATCCTTTTACGGGACGCATCCCCCGCGAGAGCTACAGGAGCTGTCCCTGTGCGGGTGATTCGCGGACGGCGCCGCATTCCTAGCGTGGTTGTCCGGTCGCAGCTGTGCGACCGCTACAGGGGAGGCCACGATGAGTACAACATCCACCGCAGGTCACGCCGGAGGCTCCGGCCCGGACACCGGCCCCGACGGTCACCACACTCGTGGCGGTCGTCTCGACCGGATCGTCCGCTCTCCGCTCGGCTGGATGCTGACGGGCCTGGTCGGCGTCGGCCTGGTCTCGGGTCTGACCGCCATGGGTCCTGGTCCGGTTCCGGTGCTGGGCGCGGTGGCCGCGGTGGTCGTGTACTGGCTGGTCATGCGCCGTGTCGCGCGACGCTCGACGCCGGAGATCGCACGGCGGGGAGCCGGCCGGGAGGCGCTGCTGGGCGGCGCGACCGGCCTCGGCTTCGTTCTGGTGTCGGTCTTGCTGATCACGGCGTTCGGGGGCTACTCGTTCTCCTGGGCGGGCCATGGCTTCATGGCGGTCGTCTGGTCCGCGGTCATGGTGCAGATCGGCACCGCGGTCACCGAGGAGTTGTTGTTCCGCGGTCTGGCGCTGCAGGCTCTGGAGCAGTTGTGGGGCAGCCGGGCCGCCATCGTGATCACCGGGCTGTTCTTCGGCATCGCCCATCTGGGCACCCCGGGAGCCAGTGCGTGGAGTGCGCTGGCGATCGCTTTGGAGGCGGGCGTGATGCTCGGTGCCGCGTTCCTGTGGCGGCGTAGCATCTGGTTCGTCGCGGGTCTGCACTTCGCCTGGAACACCACCGAACAGTTGTTGGGCATCCCGGTCTCCGGGCACACCTCCGAGGGTCTGTTCGCCGTCGACGTGCAGGGCTCCACTGTGCTGTCCGGCGGTGGCTTCGGATTGGAGGCGGCGCTGGTGCCCGTCGTCTTCGGTGTGCTGCTCGCCGTCCGGATGTGCGTCCTCGCCCGCCGCGGCGGCCGTCTGCTGCCCCGTCGTTCCGCACGACACACTCAGACCGGCCGACCGGAGGAAACGGCGGTAAACCCTTCTCGGTAAGAGGCACTTGTGAAGACCTGGTCGGAATCACCATGGTGCCGTCCGGGCCGAGGTGTGGGTAACCGGCCGCCGCCGCGCGCTCCAGCGCGATGGTCACCTCCCGGTGGTCGCCCTGCGGGTACCGGCTCCCTCCCACAAGGCAACTCCGGATGCGGCCGGTCGTGTTCGGCCTGTGTCGCAGCGAGCGCGCTATGTTTGTCCTCCGGCTGTTCGCCGACGTCCCCGAAGAGGACATCCCGATGACGATCACCGAAACAGCCGGAGAGCGCTGGTGGGCTGCCGGCCGCGTCGTCACCCCCCACGAACGACGTCCTCACCGGTGCCGAGGCGACGAGTTGAGGCCGGCGCCGACCGCCCCGCCCACGTCGCTCGACCGAGCTCGGCCATGACCGTACTGTCTGAGCACGAAGATCACGAAGGGTCGCGAAACGCTACCGGGAAAGGTGCAGTGATGTCCCTTCAGGCGCCCTGGAGCCGTGCGCCGCGCGACTGGTGGGAGGAGCGGGACGCCTTCCTCAAGGACGGCGTCCTCGCCCTGGTGCTGGCCCTGTTGGCCTTCGTGCCCACCCTGTCCAACATCGGAGGGCAGCTCGGGGATCTGCCCGAGCGGCCGGCGAGCGCGCTGAGCGTCGGGCTGGTTCTGGCCCAGACCCTGCCGCTGGCGGCCCGCCGGCGGTGGCCCGCGGGCTGTCTGGCTGTCGTCGCGGGCGCGTTCGCCGCGTACCAGGCGCTGGGCTTCGCGACGACGTTCGGGAGTCTGGGGCTGTATCTGGCCCTGTACTCGGCCGGGGCCCACCAGGTTCGCCTCCGCCGTGGCCTGGCGGGCGCGGTGAGTGCGGGCTACGCCGTGCTGGCCCTCGTCCTGGACCGCCTCGGCTCACCGCAGGGCATCGCGGACTATCTCGCGTTCTATCTGACTCTGGCCGCGTTCTGGCTGGTGGGGAGCATCGTGCGCACACGGCGGGCGGAAGAGGCGCAGCGCCGGCGGCTGACCGCCGAAGTGGCCACGGCCGCGGAGCGGGCACGCATCGCCGGCGAGCTGCACGACGTGGTCACCCATCATGTGACGGCCATGGTGGTGCAGGCGGACGCGGCACAGTTCCTGCTCACCTCCGCACCGGACAAAGCAGGCGAGGGGCTCTCGGCCGTCAGCGACACCGGCCGTCGGGCGCTGGCAGAGCTGCGACACCTGCTCGGTGTGCTGGAGGCGACCGGCGAGTCGGCGTCCGCGGACCCGGTGCGCGCGGACCGGGCACCCACCCTGGGACGGCTCGGAGATCTGGTCGAACAGGCCCGCAGGTCGGGGCAGCCGGTCGAGTTCAGCGAGCAGGGCGAGCGGCGGGCGCAGTCCGTGGACGTGGAGCTGGCGGCGTACCGGGTGGTGCAAGAGGCGCTCACCAATGCGATGAAGTACGCCGCCGGGCAGACGACACATGTTCTGGTCCGGCACGGCGAGGAGCGTATCGAGATCAAGGTGACCACCGACGGGCCCCTCGTCTCCCCGGCCGCCGCACCTGCCGTGCGGAAGCCGGGCCCTGCGGGCGGGCGTGGACTGGCGGGGCTGCGTGCACGGGCCCGCATGGTCGATGGTGAACTGGAGGCCGGTCCCCGGCCCGAAGGCGGGTTCGAGGTCCGCGCCACCATTCCGTCCAAGTCCGCATCGGAGTGATCCCGTGAGCGATGCGCCGCCACCGATCCGTGTGCTCGTCTGCGACGACCAGGCACTGGTGCGCACCGGCTACGTCACCATCTTCTCCGCCCAGCCCGACATGGAGGTCGTCGGAGAGGCCGAGAACGGGCACGAGGCGGTCCAGGCCGCGGGGCGCCTGCGTCCCGACGTGGTGGTGATGGACATCCGGATGCCCCTGCTCGACGGCATCCAGGCGACCCGGCAACTGGCCGGTCCCGACGCCGAGGCACCGCCGAAGGTACTGGTCGTCACCACCTTCAACGTGGACGCCTACGTCTACGACGCGCTGCGGGCCGGGGCCAGCGGCTTCCTCCTCAAGGACGCGCCCCCGGCGGAGCTGGTCAACGGCATCCGTACGGTCGCCAGGGGCGAGGCCCTGCTGGCCCCCGCCGTCACCCGCCACCTCGTCGGCCGCTTCGCCGAACACCTGCGCCCCTCCGATGCTTCCCGGCCGGCCAGCAAGGACGTGGTACGGGCACTGACCCCGCGCGAGCTGGAGGTGCTCCGGCAGATCGCTGAGGGGCTGTCGAACGCGGAGATCGCCGCGGAGCTCTTCATCACGCCCGAGACGGTCAAGACGTACGTGTCGAGGATCCTGGCCAAACTCGGCCTGCGCGACCGGGTCCAGGCCGTCGTCCTCGCCTATGAGACCGGCCTGATCAGTCCGGGCGGCCACCGGGCGGGGTGACCCGGCCCGGTGGCCGCCCGGGGCAGGTCGATGTCCGTTCCCCGCCGGAGCTCACCCCGCCCCTTCCGGTGGGATGGGCACATGACTTCACGAGAGAACCCGAACGGCCAGACGACCCGGGCGGCCCTGGTCACCGGCGGCAGCCGGGGCATCGGCGCGGCGACGGCACGGCGACTGGCCCGGGAGGGCGCGGACGTGGCCCTGACCTACGCGCACGACAAGGAAGCGGCCGAAGGGGTCGTACGGGACATCGAGGCGCTGGGGCGGCGGGCGGTGGCCCTGCGCGCGGATTCGGCGGACGCGGCGGAGGCCGCGGACGCGGTACGGCGGGCCGCCGCCGAACTGGGCGGACTGGACGTGCTGGTGGCCAACGCGGCCGTAGGGGTGATGGAACCGCTGGAGAACCTGTCCCTCGCCGACGTCGACCGGGTCCTCGCGGTGAACGTGCGCGGGGTGTTCCTGGCGGCCCGGTCCGCCGCCGCGCTGATGGGTTCGGGCGGGCGGATCATCACCGTCGGCAGCTGTATCACCACGCGGGTGCCGGGGCCGGGGGCCACGCTGTACGCGATGAGCAAGTCCGCCGTGGTCGGGCTGACGAAGGCGCTGGCGCGGGAGCTGGCCGGGCGGGGGATCACGGCGAACGTCGTGCATCCGGGCCCGACCGACACCGACATGAACCCCGCGGACGGCCCCTACGCCTCCGGTCAGGCGGCCATGACCGCGCTGGGCCGGTTCGGCACGGCCGAGGAGGTGGCGTCCATGGTGGCGTTCCTCGCCGGACCGGAGGCGGACTATGTGACGGGCGCGGAGTTCTCGGTGGACGGCGGCTACGCGGCCTGAGCCGGACGGGACGGGCAGGGTGTGCGCATCAGGGCCGGTTCAGGCGGCGCACATCCTCCTCGTCCCACTTCCGGGTGTCGCGGGGCTGCACATAGGGCTCGGCGCGGGGTGGGTGGCCGCCGGCGATGGCCCGTTGCCGCAGGGTCTCCGCGTCGAACTCCAGACCCAGCAGGATGGCCAGGTTGGTGATCCACAGCCAGACCAGGAAGACGATGACGCCGGCCATCGTGCCGTAGGTCTTGTTGTACGAGGCGAAACCGGCGACGTAGAACGCGAAGCCGGCGGAGGCCACCAACCAGATCAGCAGGGCGAGGACACTGCCGGGGGTGATCCACCTGAAGCCCCTCACCTTGGCGTTGGGGGCCGCCCAGTACAGGATCGCGATCATGAGGGTGACCAGCACGACCAGCACCGGCCACTTCGCGATCGACCACGCCGTCAGGGCCGTGTCGCCGAGGCCGAGCGCCTGCCCGGCCCGCTTGGCCAGCCCGCCGGTGAAGACGACGATCAGCGCGCCGGCCACGGACAGCACCATCAGCACGACCGTGACGCCCACCCGCACCGGGAGGATCTTCCACACCGGGCGGCCCTCGGGCATGTCGTAGACGGCGTTGGCGGCGCGGATGAAGGCGGCCACGTAGCCGGACGCGGACCACACCGCCAGCACGATACCGACCAGGGCCATCACCGAGCCGATACCGGCCTTGTCCTGGAGCTGTCCCACGGCCCGGACGAGGATGTCCCGGGCCGGTCCGGGGGCGAGGCCCTGCACGTTGGCCAGCACCCGGTCGGTGGCCGAGCGGCCGATGACGGACAGCAGGGAGACCAGCACCAGCAGGGCGGGGAAGAGGGACAGGACGGCGTAGTAGGTGAGCGCCGCGGCCCGGTCGGTCAGCTCGTCGTCCCGGAACTCGCGCAGCGCGCCCCGGAACACCGCGCCCCAGGCCCGCCGGGGCAGTCGTACCGGGCTGTCCGGCGCGGCCCGCTCCGTCTCGGGCGCGGGCCCGGCCTCCTCCGGCGCGGGCGTCCGGGGCTCCGGCCCCTCGTCACGGTCGGACACCGTCCCGGGCGCCCGGGACTCCGGGCTCTCGTCACGGCCCGGCGCCCCTCGCCCCGGCTCCGGCCCGGCCCCGGCCTCCTGCCGCGTCGGCGTCCGTGCCTGAAGGCTCTCGTCGGCGGCCTGCCGGTGACGCCGCCGTGGAACGTGCAGCTTGGTCATGGCGGCCGGGTAACCAGTCACGGCGCCCTCACGCGCACGGTGCGGATGCAACCGGCGGCGGAGGCCGGCCCCGACCGACACGGCCACCGACCGACGTCCCCCACCGAGACCGACGTCCCCCACCGACCTGAAACGTCTTCCCCCACCACCGGACACCGCCCACCGGCCCGGCAGACCACCAGCCCAAACCCGACGAACCACCGACCACCCCGGCTCCCGCCGCCCGCCGGGCAGGCCCCACGCCGTCGCCGGGTGATGCCCACCAGCCCGGCGGACCGCCTGCCGGGACCCGGTGGGCACCGACCGGGGTCTCCCGTCACCTGCCGGGCGGCTTCCGCCGTCAGGCCGGTCGGGGCAGGTGCCGGGCGCGTCCTGCCGGGTGCCGGGGCCGGTGGGTTCAGGCGTCGGTCTTGCCGGGGCGCAGCAGCACGGCTGCCAGTAGGGCCGTGCCGGTCACGATGACGGCGGTGGTGGCGGTGACGGCGGTGAACGCGCGGTCGTAGGCGTGCCGGCCCGCGTGCAGCAGGGCGTCGGCGGTGTGGTCGGGCAGGCGCGGGGTCAGTCCCTCCAGTGCCGTGAAGGACCGCTTCGCCGTGGCCCGTTGGTCCGGGTCGAGTCCGGGGACGGCCGGCAGACTCGTGCGGTAGACGGTGGTCAGGACGGTGCCGAGGACCGCGACGCCGAGACCCGCGCCGAGTTCGAAGGAGGTCTCCTGGATCGCGGCGGCCTCCCCGGACCGCTCGGGCCGGGCGGCGCTCATGATGGAGTCGGCGCCCAGGGTCATCACGACGCCCGCGCCGTACCCCGCGCAGAGCAGCGGCCCGAGCAGGGCGCCGTAGCGGCCGGTGTCGCCGGTGAGCGCGAGAACGGCCAGGGCGGCGGCGAACAGGGCGAGGGCGGCGCTGAGCGACCAGCGGTCCCCCAGCCGGCGGGCGACCCAGGGCGCCGTCACCGCCCCGGCCGCGTTGGCGCCGGCCAGCGGCATCAGCGCGAGGCCGGCCCGGGACGGCGAGTACGCGCCGGTCTGCTGGAGCCACTGGGTGAGGAAGAACAGCAGCGCCACATAGCTCCCGAAGCAGCCGATCACACACAGCGTCGCGGTGGTGAACCGGCGTGCGCGGAACAGGGAGAAGTCCAGCAGGGGTTCGGGGATACGGCGCTGGCGGCGCACGAAGACGTACAGCAGCACGGCACCGGCGCCGGCGGTGCCGAGGACGAGGCCGTCGGCGCCCGCGTGGTCCCCGGCCCGCTGGAGGGCGTGGACGACGCCGGCCAGGCCGGTGACGGACAGCACCACGCCGGCGACGTCCCAGCGGCGCGGAACCGGGTTGCGGGACTCGGGGATCACCTTGGCACCGACGGCCAGGACGACGACGATGACGGGCACGTTGACCAGGAAGACGGCGCCCCAGCCCCACCTCTCGGTGACGAGGCCGCCGACGAGGGGGCCGATGGTCGTGCCGACGCTGTGCGCGGCGGTCCAGATGCCGAGGGCGACGGCGCGTTCCCGGTCGTCGGCGAAGACGACCCGGATGATCGCCACCGTGGACGCCATGATCATGGCCGCGCCGACGCCCAGCGCGGCGCGCGCCGCGATCAACTGGGCGGTGGTCGTGGAGAAGGCACAGGCCGTGGAGGCGAGGCCGAAGGTGACGAAGCCACCGAGGACCATGCGGCGGCGCCCGAGCCGGTCGCCGAGGGTGCCGCAGGTCACCAGCAGCGCGGCGAGCGTGAGGGAGTAGACGTCGACGATCCACAGCAACCGCGCGGGCGACGGCTCCAGTTCGCGGCTCATCCGGGGTACGGCGGCGTGCAGCACGGTGAGGTCGGTGCCGCACAGCAGCAGGCTGCCCGAGACCACGGCCAGCACCAGCCATCGCCTGCCGTGGCTCCGGTCCGCCTCGTACCCCTCCGCCGTCTCCCCGGGCGTGCGCGGCACCGCCCGCGCCTCCTTCTGTGACATAGCCTCAGCTTCCGGAGGTACCGGACCGGGCCGCAAGTACGGTCTTTCCTGTGGCCTGGTGCCCTGTTGTATACCCATGGAGGTCAGCGGTGCGTTCGAAGATCGATGATGTGCCGGATCAGTGCGCCGTGGAGTTCGCGATGGAGATCCTGGGGGGCCGCTGGAAACTGGCGATCCTCAAGCAGCTGACCGCCGGAACCCTCCGGTTCGGCGAGCTGCGGCGCACCCTGCCCGGCGTCACCCAGCGCATGCTGACGCGGCAGTTGCGCGAACTGGAGGAGGACGGGCTGGTGTCGCGGACGGTGTACGCGGAGGTGCCGCCGCGGGTGGAGTACGCGCTCACCGAAGTCGGCCACAGCCTGGACGCCATCACCGAGGAACTCGACAAGTGGGGCCACTGGTACCGGGAGCGGGTGCGCGGCGGGGCAGCGCGCGCAGCCGGTGAAGAACCCGGCTGAGGACACACCTCCCCGAGCCCGTGCGGGCCTCTCTCACCGAGCCCCTACGGACCTCTCCCCCAACCCGTACGAATCTCTCTCCCCCAGCCCGTGCGGGCCTTGCTCCCCGGCACTCCCCGGCCCCGCCCCGGTCAGCCGACGCCCCCGCTGAGGTTCCCCCACCGGGGCCCGATCTGCTTCCACTCCTCGTCCCACTCGGCCATGCGCCGCCGGATGAGCGAGCCGCGGACCAGCCGTACCCCGCCCCAGACCAGCGCGCCGGCCGCCGGGGCGACGAGGGCGCCGGTGAGGGCCGCCTGGACATCGGCCGCCGTGCCGGTGACGGGCGGGGGCACGACCCGGCCGGCCTGGTCCGTCCATACCGTCACCCGGCTTCCGGCGGGTGCGCCGGGGGCGACCCTGGCGTGGCCGGTGTGCACGGATCCGTCCGCGTCCGTCCAGCGCACGGTCGCCCACACCCGCCCGTCGTAGCCGCCGCCCGCGGCCGGGGTACGGGCGGCGCCGTCGGTGAGCACGGCGGAGACGGGTTGCAGCCGGGCCAGCCGCGCCGTGAACGCGGACTCGGAGGTCTGGGCCGCCGCGACGCCCGCGACGGTCCCGACGAGCAGGACCAGCAGCCAGCCGACGAGCACGATCCAGGCCTCGACGACATCGCTGTGCCGTTTGAGCGGGTTGCGCCGCCAGCGCCACAGCCGCACCCGGGTGACCGCCGTGGGGGGTGTCCGCGTCATCGTCACCGCCTCCTTCCGCGCACCGGCGGCCCGCGACCGGGGCGGCCGTCCGCGGCGGCCGGGACCCGGTCCCGGAGCGAGCGTCACGACACCATCCTGCACCCGTCCCGGCCGGTCGTACGCCCTGCTGCGGGAGCCTTGTTCAGGAAGGGGTCAGCGGGAGATCGTCGGTGTAGGCGTTGACCGGCGGGGCGATGGGCCGGGCGTCCCGGACGTCGAGCGCGGCCTGGGCGGTGCGGGTGCCCAGGGCGCCGCGCGGGTGCCAGGTACCGGTCACCGCCAGCCAGGTGTCGGCGGGCGGCGCCGGCCTGCCGTACATGCGCACCCGGACCGTCTGGGAGTCCGCGGCGCAGCAGGAGAAGACGATCCGGGTCAGGTACCAGCCGCCGTCCCGGCCGGCCGGGGTGACGAAGCCGGTCAGCCGGACGGTGCGGCCCGCGACGGCCCGGCTGCGGTCCTGCCGCACCCGCTTGGTGAACTCCGTGAGGGTCAGCGGCAGGGGCGAGGCCGTGGGCAGCGGGGCGAACCCCCGCTGCACGGCCACCGTTTTGTCGTTGGCGCGGGCCGCGGTGTACGCGCCGAGCGCGGGCGGGGCGTAGCAGAGCAGACTGAGCGCGGGCAGGAGCAGCAGCCAGGCGACGCGGGGGGTGCCGGTGTGGTCGTGCCCGTGGCCGTCGGCGGGCCCGTGGCCGTCGGCGGGCCCGCCAAGGTCGGCGTACCCCAAGCCGTGGCCGTCGGCGTGCCCGTGGCCGTCGGCATCGGTGTGCCCGCGCCCGTCACCGTAGGCGTGTCCGTCACCGTCGGCATGCTCGTGTCCGTCACCGTCGGCATGCTCCTGGTCGTCGGCGCCGGCGTGCTCCGCGGGCCGTCCGTGCTCCGCGGGCCGTCCGTGCTCCGCGGGCCGTCGGCCGGTGCGGGTGGTGGCCGCCGTCAGGGCGAGCAGCAGCAGGACCGCCCCGGACCCGATCAGCAGCGGGCGCAGTCCGGCCTTGACGTAGCGCAGGTAGAGGTCGGTGATCAGGGCCGCGTGCAGCAGCCCCGCCCCGGTCAGGGCCGGCAGCAGGATCCGGGCGGGGTATCTCACCACAGCGCTGCCCCGGTCAGGACGCCGGCGGCGACCGCCACGACGGTGGTCGCCGTGCAGAACCGCCAGGCGAAGGCGCGGCCGAAGGTGCCGGCTTGCAGCGCGAAGAGCTTCAGGTCGACCATCGGGCCGACCACCAGGAACGCGAGCCGGGCGGTCGGCGAGAACCCGGTGAGGGAGGCGGCGACGAACGCGTCCGCCTCCGAGCAGACGGCCAGCAGCACGGCCAGGCCCGCCAGGAACGGCACCGACAGCCACGGCGAGCCGGAGAAGGCGTCGAGGACGGCACCCGGCACGGTGACGTTGAAGGTGGCCGCGGCCATCGCGCCCAGCACCAGGAAGCCGCCGGCGTGCAGGAAGTCGTGCTGGAAGCCGAGCCGGAACTCGGTCCGGCGGCTGTGGCCGGGCCGGTGCCCGGTGGCGCGGTGGCGCAGCAGGGGGCGCAGCCATTCCTCTTTGCCGAGCCAGAGCCACAGCCAGCCCATCACGGCCGCCGTGGTGAGGGAGGCGAGCAGCCGGGCGGCGACCATCGCGGGGTTGTCGGGGAAGGCGACGGCGGTGGCCGTGAGCACCACGGGGTTGACGGCCGGCGCGGAGAGCAGGAAGGCGAAGGCGGCCGCCGGCGGCACGCCCCGGCGGATCAGGCTGCTCGCGACCGGTACGGAGGCGCACTCGCAGCCGGGCAGGACGGCGCCGGCGGCCCCGGCGACCGGTACGGCCAGGGCGGGCCGCTTCGGCAGCACCCTGGTGAACAGACCGGCCGGCACGAAGGCGTTGATCGCGCCGGACAGCGCGGTGCCGAGGAGCAGGAACGGCAGCGCCTGGAGGGTGATGGCCAGGCAGACGGTCCGCCAGGCCTGGACGGCCGGATGCTCCAGCCACCGGGTGCCGACGGCCACGAGTACGGCCGCGGACAAGAGGGCGGCGCCGGGCAGCCACGGCCGGACGCCGAACGGCCGGGACCGGATCCGGCGCACGGGCGGACCGGAGGATACGGCGGTCACGCACCGGGCCGCACCGGCCCGGTCATCCGTTGTCTCCATCGTCGTCGCTCCGGAGGTCGATGTCGGGGCGACGATAGGCGAGCGGGCGGGCCCGGCCGCGCGTACACGCCGCCGGGCAGGCGGGCCGGGCGGCACGATGCGCCCATCGGTGGCTCTTCTCACAATCCGCGCGAACAGGGCCGGAACGTGACGGCGGCCATGCCGCCGGACGCGCCGGTTGTCTACGTTCGTGACCCATGTCGTCCCGCCCCTCCCGCACCGCACGTACCATCGCCGGCGCCCTCGTGGCCTCGACGGCCGCCCTGCTGGCCGCCGGCCTTCCGCACCCGGCGGCGGCCGCGACCCCGCCCGCCCCGTCCGGGAAGCCCTCGGCGCACGCCACGGCGGCGGTGCTCGACCTGGACGGCACCGGCCGCACCACCGTGGTGCGCGGCGCGGACCGGGCCTACGACACCGCCAGCATCGTCAAGGTCGACATCCTCGCGGCGCTGCTGCTCCAGGCGCAGGACGCGGGCCGTCCGCTGAGCAAGACCGAGCGGGATCTCGCCGAGCCGATGATCCGGCGCAGTGACAACGCGGCGGCGGACGCCCTGTGGCGGCGGATCGGCCGCGCCTCCGGGCTGGCGGCGGCCAACGAGCGGCTGGGGCTGACCTCGACCACGGGCGGGCCCGGCGGCAGGTGGGGGCTGACCCGGACCACGGCGAGCGACCAGATACGGCTGCTGCGGGCCGTGTTCGACTCCGGCGGCACGGTGCGCCGGGGTTCCGGCGGGCTCGACGCCGAGTCCCGCGCCCGCATGCGTTCGCTGATGAGCCGGGTCGTGTCCGGGCAGACCTGGGGCGTCTCGGCGGCCGGGGACCCGGGCTCCCGGCCGGTGCTGAAGAACGGCTGGCTGCGGCGGAGCGCCACGGGCCGCTGGGACGTCAACAGCGTCGGCGAGATCACCGCGAGGGGCCACCGCTATCTCGTGGCGGTGCTGTCCGACGGGAACGCGTCCATGGGTGACGGCATATCCCTGGTGGAGCGCACGGCGCGGGCGGCGCTCTGACGCCTTGGGCCTCGGGTCCGCACCGCACGGCGCGGCACCGGCCCGGGGCCTTCGGTCCCCACGGTCGGCGGCGGGGGCTTTTCGGCCGCCGTGGAAGGGGCACGCGGTCGGGGTACGACTTCCGACCGGAAGGGGCGCTACCACGATGTCCGAGTACGAACGTTCCCGCACGTTGCCCGCGCAGCCCGAGCACGTCTTCGACCAGGCGGCCAACGTCGCCCAGCTCGACTCCTGGCTCCCGGACGCGCTGCACGTGCACGTCGAGGACCCGCCCGCCGTGACGGTGCACGAGGACCGGTCCGGCGAGGATATGCCCGCCCTGCTGCGCGCCGAGCCGGACCAGATGCGCCTGGAGTGGGGCACCCGTGAGCAGGGCGGTTACACCGGCTGGCTCCAGGTGGCGGGCATCGGCAGCGGCGCCAGCGAGGTGACCGTGCACCTGTCGTTCTTCGACGAGAGCCACGATCCGGGCGAGCGGGCGGTGGGTGACGCGCTGGACGGCAGTCTGCGGCGGCTGGAGCAGCAGGTGCGCATGCGGGTCGACAACGCGGCCGGCTGACCCGCGACGCGTACCGGCCGGGTACCGATCAGTCGGAGACCGCGGGCCTCCCCCCGGTGCGGCAGAGGCCCGCGGTGTGCGTGGACGGCACGGTTCCGGCGACGACCACGGCCCGCACTCGCCTTACGCCGTCGACACCCTGGTGGACGGCGACCGGCCGGGCGGTCACGCCGCGAGGGGCCGGTCCGGGGTGAGGCGGTCCAGGAGCTGGTCGTGGTGCAGTCCGGCCACGGGGGCCAGCAGGTCGGGGTGGCGGAGCAGGGTGGCGGCCCGGCGGTCGCTGTCGTCGGGGGCGAGCAGCCGGCGGTACTCGGCCGGGGCGTGGGCGGTGTGCTCGCCGTCGGCGAGCGCGGCGACGGCGAGGGCGGCCAGCCGGGGGTCGGTGAGCAGCGCGGCGGCCCAGCTGGCGACGACCTCGTCCACCCAGGTGCGCCAGGCCCACTCCTCGGCGGGGTGTTCGCCGGCCGGTTCCGCGCCGGCGATCCAGTCGAGGCGGGCGGCGCCGCCGGGGCCGGCCAGGGTGACCAGGCCCGCGTCGATCTCGGTGGGGTAGCGCAGCCGGGCGGCGACCGTCACCGCCTGCCGGGCCTGCGCCTCGCACAGCGCGGCGGCGAGCGCGCCGCCGCTGGGCGGGTAGGCGACCGTCAGCCAGCGCGCCGTGGCGGCGATCAGGGGGGACAGGTCAGTGAGCACAGCCGGGCCGTCCGAGGTGAGGGGTACAGGGGCTCCACGCCACGGTAGCCGGGCGCCCGGCACGCCCGGGAGGGGGTGCGAACCAGGTCATATGTGAGGTGACGCACGCCCGCCGGGCGCTGGTGTCAGGGTGTGCTGCTGGGGATGACGCAGTTCCTCGGCTGCGGTGCGCCGGTGGGCCAGCCCAGGCCGACGTACTTGAGCGTGCCCTCGCCCTTGCGGCCCGGGTCGAGTTCGACCACCGCCACCGGCTTGTCGTACGGGTTTCCGCCGCCGGTCAGGCAGATCAGGCCGCTGGTGCCCGGCACCCGGTGCTGGGCGTTCAGCCGGACCCACTCCTGGCCGACCTCCTCCAGGGCGGGCACCTTCTCGGCGGGGCCGCTCTGCACCTGGTGCAGTGCCGTGCCGATGGTGACCATGCCGTCGTACACGAGCATCGTGCGGGAGTCCTCCAGGCTGGGCGTGCCGCCGAGGTCGGCCCCCTGGCGCCGGGCGGTGTCGATCACGTTCCGCAGGCGGTCCAGGGCCGCCTTGGGCTCCGCGAGGTACTGGGGCAGTTCCTTCGCGGCAGGCTCCCGGCCGTGCCGCTCGCGCCACTCCTTCCGCCAGGCGGTCAGCTCGGTCTCCCAGGCCTCGGGGTGCGCGGGGGCGGCGTACTGCACCGTCACCTTCGCCTCGCCGTCCGTGCCGCGCAGCTCCTGCCAGTCGTCCTCGCTCATGTACTGCCGCAGCGAGGCGGCGTCGGAGCCGCTGATGATGGTGTAGTGCCGGTTCTGGCAGCCGACCTCGGCGAGCTTGAGCGCGAAGAGCCGCAGGTGCAGGGTGCGCCCCGCGAAGTAGACGGTGTCGGCCTCGGAGCTGCAGATGTTGTTGGCGATCTGGGTGAACTGGTTGCCGGTGGCGCCCGGCTCGTCGATCGCCGGGGAGGTGAAGGACATCTCGGCGGGGCCGGCCGGACCCTTCTCCTCGATGCTGTCGAAGGCCTTCGCCAGCGACTCGTTGTAACTGTCCTGACGGGTGTCGTGGACCAGCACCGTCCTGCGGTCCTCCCGGTCCTGTCCGCCGGTGAAGGCGGCCAGCGCCCGGGCCACCTGGTAGTTGGTGGGGATGATCCGGGCCAGGCCGGGGAACTTCGGCTTCGCCACCGCGTCCAGGCCCTCCTCGTTCGCGATGCCGTCGCCGGTGATCCGGGAGGCGAGGACGGGGATCTTGTTCGCGGTCAGGCGTCCGACGGCCTCCGTCGTGGCGTCGAGGCTGAGGTTGAAGCCGGTGACGGCGCGCAGCCGGTCCTCGGGTGAGCGGGCCATGCGCAGCAGGGTGTCCACGACCGGTGCCTGGTGCGCGTACTCCCGGCCGGGGTTGGCCAGCACCAAGCGGATCTTCGGCGGTTCGCCCTCGCCCTCGTTGGCCTGGAGCTGCCCCAGGTACGCCCCTTGGAGGTCGCTGCGTATCTGCCGGCGCAGCGCCTTGCTGTCGGACTCCAGCGGCAGCATCATCGCCACCGTCACATAAGGGTCCTTCTCGATCCTCTTGTTCTCCCGCGCGATGGCCTGGGCGACGCCGGCGATCTCCTCGGTGTCGAAGTCGTAGCCCTCGCCGTTGACGCCGACGCATTCGCCGCCGATCCGCTCGACGCCCTCGGCGCAGGTGTCCGGCCGGTGGAGGAAGGTCCAGCCGAACAGGCCTCCTGCCACCAGGGCCGCCGTGACCAGCAGGGTGTACAGGATCTTCTTCCACCTGGGCATCCGCGTTATCTCCTTCGCCCGAGCTGATCGGTGCAGGTGCAGCGCAGCAACGGCTGGTCGTTCTCCGCCAGGCCGCTCCACTCGGTGGCGGTCCGGCCCAGCTGCCCGGCGCCCTCGAACTCCATGATCGACAGGAGGTCCAGCAGTTTGGCCAGCGTGCGGGCGGTCTCCCGGCCGGTGGGCCTGGTCCGTTCCTCGCACAGCCAGACCGCGTGCAGCAGCTGGTCGACCGTGCGGCGCAGCGCCGGTCCGTCCACCGCGACCAGCCCCTGGGCGCGGTCCCGGCGGGTGTCCGCGCCCGACGGGTACGGCGCCTGGGCGATCTCCAGCAGCTCCGCGCACCACTGCCGGGGGCGGCCGGGCAGTGTGCCGGCCAGATGGCGGACCACGTCGTCGACCCCTCCGGAGACCAGGTGGTGGTTCATCCGGTGCGCCATGACCGAGTGGAAGGCGGCCCCGCTCGGCGCCGCGTCGTCCGCCGCGCGTCCGGTGTAGTGGTCGCGCAGCAGGTGGTGGTCGGCGTACCAGGCGGCGCCGTCGGGGCGTAACGCGTACAGCCGGTGCACCAGCAGCTGGCGCAGGCCGAAGTCCCCGATGAAGTGCCGTTCGCAGGCGGGCCATCCGGTGTCGGTGAGCAGCTGCGCGACATGATGGGCCGTCAGCCGGTGGACGCGGCCGCGCTGGTGGTGACGGAGCAGGACGTCCGCGCACTCCGTGTCGTGCGCCACCGACAGATGGGTGAGCAGGTCGAGCCAGTGGTCGTGGTGTTCGGCCGGCAGCCGCACGGGGAGCTGGTCCAGCACCAGTTCGCGCAGCAGCACCTCGGCCACGGGCCGCTCGGCGGTGCCGTCGCCCGCGAGGTTCAGCGGGGCGTCCAGGATGGCGCGGTCGTTGGCGTCGGCGGGCATGCGGAAGGCGGCGGCGGCCTCGGCCAGCCGGATCACCGTGTGCGGGCGTCCGCCGCTCAGCCGTGCCACGGCGGCGTCGATCCGGCGGCGGTTGGTGCCGCCCTCCGGCTCGGCGCGCCGCTGCCTGCGCTCGGTCTCCCGGCGCAGCTGGTCGCCGGTGAGCAGGGGCATCCGCAGCAGCAGGACCCCGTCGGCCAGCGGTGCCCGGCCCGCCGTCGCGTCGGTGCGCCGGGACCAGGCGGGCGGGGCGCCGTCGGCCGGCCGGAACTCCGCCGGGGACGGCACGCCCTGGGGCGGCAGGCCCTCGTACAGGAAGGCGCCGCCGTCCGCGCGGCGCGCGGTGCCGACGATCACCACCCGGTCGTGCCGGCCGCCGCGGCGGTCGATCAGCACCGCGCGCAGCAGTTGCTCGCCCAGCGGCGTCTCGGCGCGGTCCAGCAGCACCGCCGGGCGGCCGACCCGGCGCAGCCAGCCGACGGCGCCCGTGTAGGCGGCTTCCAGGTCCTCGCGCAGCGCCTGGAAGAGGAAGCGCTCGGCGACCTCCCGTCCCTCGCCGCCGGCCTTGAAGTCGGCGGCGAGGTCGCGCAGGCCGTGCTCGGGCTGGCCGGCCGCGCCGGGGTAGGCGCCGTAGATACGGGCCAGCTCCGCCTTGCCGCGGGGGGCCAGGCCGGAGACGAGGGCGTCCACGAGCGCGGTGCTCACCGCGGCCGAGTACGGGTCGAGGGCCTGTCCGGACAGGGTGGCGAGCAGGTTCCGGATGGCGCCGAGGAGGGCGCCGCGCCAGAAGTCGCCGGCGCCCAGGCCGCGGAAGCGCTGCCGCTGGGGTAACTCCGCGTACCGTTCGACCTCTGCCGCCACGGCCTCGGGGGTGCCGTCCGCGACACCGGTCGCGATCATCGCAAGGCCCGCGAAGAGGCGGGGGAAGGTGAAGGAGCCGCCGGTGCCCTGCCAGGTGGACAGCCGGCGGGCGGCCTCGACCAGGACCTCGGTGGCGGCCGAGCGGGCGCCGGGTTCCGGCTCGGCCCGGTCGGCGTAGACCGGTGAGCCGCAGTCCAGATAGATCACCGGCAGTTTGGTGGCGAAGCGGTCCCGTACCGCGCGCAGCAGTCGCCCTTTGCCCATGCCCGGGCCGCCGGTGAGCAGCACCACCGGGAGATCCGGTCCGTACAGCGGTTCCCGGCCGGCACCCGAGGGCGCCCGCCCGAGCATGCGTGCGAAGAAGCCTTCCTCGCCGAGGAGCCTCTCGAACCCCAGGTCATCACACACGGATCCCTCTGGTTGCTCTCCCGCCCGGGAGCGGGTGATCGTTGTGGCGGAAGGAGATTAGTGGAACACGGAGCCTTCCGCTCCGACAACGGTGCTTACAGGAAAGAAAGATGCCGGTGTCCCGGACCGAACGGACGGGCGTGGAGGGGCGGATGCGCCGGGACGGACGGCGAAGGCCTATTGGTGCTGTGGGTGCTGATGGGGCCTGAGAGGACTGTGAAAGCGGCAAGCCGACAAGCTCTGGCTGGTGCGCTTGCCGGCAGCTATTGCGCTTGTTGACGAGGAAGCGTGCCTTCTTCTCGCGGTTTCCGCATGTGTTCATGCCGCACCATTTCCGTGTGCCGGGCGCATCGGAGTCCCGTCGGGATTTTTCCATGCACGACTCACCGGCTCGACGAAAGCGACGGCTGTGCTGAATTACGCCGCGTCCGCCGTTTACGTTGCGCTGGGCATTGCGATCACCGTCGAGGTTTTCCTGGGGCAGGCTCAAGCGGGACGGCGGACCGCCTCCGTCGGGGGCCGCTCCCGCATGGCGCCGTAGGCGAGGAAGTACGCGGGGAGGCGGCGCAGCCAGGGGGCCGCGGTGACCAGGGCCGCGACGCGTCGGGCGCCGTCCGTGCCGCCCGGAGGCGGGCCGCCCCGCAGGACCGGCGCGACGAACCGGGCGTGGGCGGCACGCTGGAGCGCCTGCGTGGCGACCGTGGTGGGACGGCGCCGGCGCTGCACGGCGCGCACGTCCCGCAGCCGCACCCTCCCCCGCCGCAGCGGCCCGGCCAGGTGGCGGGCGGCGGCGACGGCGTCCTGGACGGCGAGGTTGATGCCGATGCCGAAGACCGGGGACATGGCGTGCGCCGCGTCACCGATGCACAGCAGGCCCGGACGGTGCCAGCGGCGCAGCCGGTCCAGGTGGACGTCGAGCAGCTTGACCTCGTCCCAGGACCCGAGGGCTCCGGCACGGCCGGCGAGCCAGGGGACGGCGGCGGTGTAGTCGGCCCGGAAGCGGTCCAGGCCGGCGGCGCGGCGCTCGGCGTCGGTGCCCTTGGGGATGAGCGCCGCGCACTGCCAGTAGTCACCGCGGTCGACCATCGCGGCCAGCAAGCCGTCACCGGCGCTGCCCACGAGCCCGGACGGGTCGCCGTCGCGCCGCGGCAGCCGGAACCACCAGGCGTCCATGGGGCAGTCGAAGCGGCGCAGCCGCAGTTCCGGCCGGGCGCGCGCCAGCGATCCGCGGCCGTCGCAGGCCACCGTGAGGACGGCGCGCAACGTGCCGGTGCGGCCGTCGGCGGTGCGGTAGCGCACCCCGGTGACCCGCCCGGACTCCACGAGGAATCCGGTCGCCTCGGTGTTCATCCGCAGCTCGAAGGACGGTTCGCGCCGGGCCTCCTCGGCCAGCAGGTCCAGCAGGTCCCACTGGGGCACCATCGCCACGTAGTCGTAGGGGCCGCGCAGGACCGAGAGGTCGGCGACCGTGACCGGCGCCCGTCCGGCCCCCACCGGCAGCCGGACGGTGCGGACCCGGCGCTGCGGCAGCCGGGCGAAGCGCTCGGCCAGGCCCAGGTCGTCCAGCAGGGCCAGGGTCGACGGGTGGACCGTGTCGCCGCGGAAGTCGCGCAGGAAGTCGGCGTGTTTCTCCAGCACCGTCACCCGGACCCCGGCGCGGGCCAGCAGCAGCCCGAGCACCATGCCCGCCGGGCCGCCGCCCACGACACAGCATGTGGTCTTGTCGTCCATCGCCGCGCCGCCCTTCTCAAGAGCCGTTATTCATCATGTGATGAATAATAGGTCCTACCGGCCGCCGCCACAAGGCCGCGTGTCGCCACCGGCCAGGAGGGCACTCGTCCCGCGCCCGGTACGGGGCCGCAGGACACCGGTGATCTGGGAGGTCTCGATGACGACGGAAGCCGAACGCTACGACGACGGGGACGGCCTGCCGCTGGGCGGGTACGCCACCCTTGCCTCCGTGTTCACGGCGGGCATCGGCTCCTTCGCACTGGTGGCCCGGCGCCGGGGCGTACGGCTGCCACCGGACGTGCCGCCCTGGGACGTGCTGCTCATGGGCACGGCGGCGTACAAGGCGTCCCGGGTGGTGACCAAGGACAAGATCACCAGCTTTATCCGGGTGCCGTTCACCCGCCGCGCCGACGAGGGCGAGGCCAGCGAGGTCATGGACGAGCCCAGGGGCTCCGGGCTCCGGCGGGCCGTCGGCGACCTGGTCTCCTGCCCGTTCTGCACCGCGGCCTGGGCCGCCGGCGCCCTGGCGTGCTCCTACGCAGCGTCGCCCCGGCTCACCCGGCTGGTGTGCGCCGGTTTCGGCGCGCTGACCGTGGCGGACTGGCTCCAGTACGCCTGGACCGCGACCCAGCAGACGGTCGAAGGCTGAGCCGGCGACTCCGCGGACGCGTCGGACGCCATGGACGCATCGGACGCCGGGGACGCATCGGACGCCGTGGGCGCCTGCCCCGGCGTCCGCGTGTGCGCGTGTGCGCGTGTGCGCGTGTCCGCGTCCGCGACCGCCGCGGGTCACTCCTCCTCCGACGCGGTGGACAGCTCCACGTCCAGCACACCGTCGTCCCGGAACAGCTCCGACGCCAGCCCGGAGGGGTCCGCGGTGCCCTCCAGTTGCAGCAGCACCCGCGCGGCGTCGTCGGTGCGGCCGGGCAGCCGTTCCACCTTGACCTGCACGATGCGGAAACCGCGCCGGGTGCACGTCTGCAACAGGCGGGGCAGCAGGGCCGTCCCGGTCCGGTAGGTCAGGCGCGCCTCGAACGCGGTGGCGGCCCGGCCCGGGACCAGCCGGGACGACAGCAGCGGGTACCCCCGGACCACCAGGAAGTGCAGTGCCGTCACCGCCAGCGCGAGCACGGGCAGCCCGCCGCCGCACGCCATGCCGACCGCGCAGGTCAGCCAGATGGTGGCGGCCGTGGTCAGACCGCGTACGGCGTCCCGTCGTACGAAGATCAGGCCGCCGCCGATGAAGCCGATCCCGGAGACGATCTGCGCCGCGACCCGCGAGGGGTCGAAGGACACGTTCGGCAGGCCGAGCACCGCGGTGAAGCCGTGCTGGGACACCTCCATCATCAGGGCGCTGGCGATGCCGACCAGCGTGTGGGTGCGCAGTCCCGCACTCTTCTGCTGGGCCTCGCGCTCCCAGCCGATCAGGCTCGACAGCAACAGCGCGAGCCCCAGTTCGGCCAGTTGCCGCGGCCCCTGCCCGCTCTGGAGGTCCCACAACGGTGCCGCCAGTCCCACAGCCGCCATGCGCACCTCCTGCCTCGGCGTTCACAGATGTCCCGCTGCCGACACGTACCCCGCGCCGGGCGGCCGACGCAACCGCAACGGCGGCCCGGTCGCCGGTGACCCGGGGCGGGCGCGGGGTACCCGGCGCACGGGCGCCACGCCCGCGGGACGGGCGTACGGCGAGCGCATCGGGCGGAAGGGACCGGTCTCATGCGGCACGACGAGATGATCGGCAAGGTGCAGGCGCTGGCCCAGTTGCCGGACCGGGGTACGGCCGAGCGGGCCACGCACGCGGTCGTCAGCACGCTGGCGGAACGGCTGCCGTCCGGGCTCGCCCGGCATGTGGCCGCCCAGCTGCCGCCGGACATGGCGGCGGCCATGCGGGAGGCGGCCGACGCCTCCGCCGGGCGGGACTCGGGTGCCGCGGGCGAACGGTTCGGGCTGACCACCTTCACCGGACGGGTCGCGGCCCGGGCCGGCACCGACGAGGACAGGGCGCTGCGGGACGCGGCCGCGGTGCTGGAGGTGCTGGACGCCGCGCTCGCCCCGGAGCTGACCGAGCGGATGGCGGGCGCGCTGCCCGCCGACATCAGGGAGCTGCTGCCAGTGGCCCGCGCGACCCAGGACACGGGACGGTTCGGCTGACACCGGCGGCTGCTCGCCGCCCGGCGCACCGCACCCCGTGGCCCGCTCCCACGTGACGGCGGGTCGCCAGACCGATTCGATTCGTGTGCGGGCGCCCGCCGGGGGCATGCGTAGGCCGTAACGCCCTCCACCCCGAAAAGGTGCTCCATGGCCTTCTTCGCCCTCTCCCGGATCCAGCCCTTGGCCCTGCACTCGGTGACCGACCTCGCCGTGGAGTACGACCGGCTCCTGGAGGAGAACCAGCACCTGCGGCGTGCCGTGACCTCCCACGCGGTGATCGACCAGGCGATCGGCGCCGTCGTGGTCCTGGGACAGATCGCCCCGGAGGAGGCCTGGCGGGCGCTGCGGGACGTGTCCCAGCGCACGAATGTCAAGCTGCGCACGGTGGCCGAGCACGTCCTCGGCTACGTTCAGGGCGGTCCCCTTCCCGAACCCGAGCGGATCGAGCTGGCGAAGGCGATCGTCCGCTACCGCCGGTGCGGCGGGCGGCCCGCGCCGCTCGGTGACGGCGCGGGAAGCGACGCGGCGCCGGACGGGGAACGGGGAGCGGCGGAACCGAGACGGTGATCACCGGCAGCTCTCCCGCCGCCTCCACCCTCCTCCCCCTCCCCGACGCCCCGCCGACGCTCCCGCCGGATGCCCTGACCCCCGTACGGCCCGCGCCCGCTGGAGCCCGCGCCTGCGTACCGGGGGGCGCCCGGGCGCAGCCGGGTACGGCCACACGCGCGCCGGGCGCGCCGCCCGCGTCCGGTGTGCTTACGGTGCTGGGGAGGTGACCGGCCGTCAGGCGGAGAGGAGCGGCGGCGATGGTGGGTGATGCGCGCCGGCCGAGGGGCGGGCGGTCCGGCCGGGCCCGGGGCACGGTCCTGGGCAGCCGGCCGGCGTACTCGGTACGGCTGCCGGGCCCGCCCCGTCCGGAGCCCGTGGCGGTGCCGGTGCGGGCGGCGGAGCGGACGGTGCCCTGGCTGCGGGTGGCCGCGGCGTACGCCTGGCGGCTGATCCTCGTCGGGGTCGCCGTCTACGGCGTGTTCAGCCTCCTGGGCAGTTTCCACCTGGTCGCCGTGGCGCTGTTCGTCGCGCTGGTGGTGACGTCCGTGCTGCGCCCGCCGACCGATCTCCTCGCCCGGTTCCTGCCCCGGCCGCTGTGCGTGGCCGTGACCCTGGTGGGCAGTGTGGTGCTGCTGCTGGGCCTGCTCGCGCTGGTGGGCAGCGCGGTGGCGGACGAGTCGGGGCGGCTGGCGGATGAGTTCCGCGGCGGGGTGGACCGCATCGAGCGATGGCTGCGACGGCCGCCGTTCCGGCTGGGTCCGGGCGCGCTGTCCCGGCTGCAGGAGCAGGTGACGCATTACGTGGCCACCCACCGGTCGGCGCTGATCGGCAGCGTGGTCGGCGAGCTGGGCCGGGTGGTGGAGCTGGTCACCGGTGCCGCGCTGGCGCTGTTCGCGTCGGTGTTCTTCCTGCACTCCGGGGAGCGTCTGTGGGCCTGGGCACGGGACCGGCTGCTGCCGAGCGGTGCCCGTCCGGTGTGGGACCGGGCGGGCGGGGCGGCCTGGCGGACCTTCGCGGGGTACACGCGCGGCATCATCATCGTGGCCGCCACCAACGCCGTACTGGTGGGTGTGGTGCTGCTGGTGCTGAAGGTGCCGCTGGCGCTGCCGCTGACGCTGCTGGAGTTCTTCGCCGCGTTCGTGCCGCTGGTGGGCTCCCCGGTGGCGCTCGGGGTGGCCACGGTGGTCGCCCTGGCCGGGCGGGGGCCGCTGACGGCGGCGGGGGTGCTGGTGCTGATCGTGGTGATCGGCCAGTTGGAGGGGCATGTGCTGCATCCGCTGGTGATGAGCTGGGCGGTGCGGCTGCATCCACTGGTCGTGGCCGTGTCGGTGATCGCGGGCAGCATCGTCGCGGGGGTGATCGGCGCGGTGGTGGCGGTGCCGTTGGTGTCGGTGGTGTGGTCGGTGCTGAACGCGCTGCGGGCGGCGCCGCCCTGAGCCGCCGGGCGCCCCGGACACCACCCCGTCGGACGACCCGAACAAGGGATCAGTTGTTCGCTGGAACAGGTGATCATCGCTCGTGTGACCACCGGGACCGGTGTGCCGGGACGACACTCGTGATGTGCGAACGGACGGGCTGCAGACCGGAGTTCACACGTGTCCCACTCGGAAACACCGCAAGGAGCAGCACGACATGAACCTTCTCACCGACATCCTCGCCGGCCTCGCCCACTTCCTCGGGTGGCTGATCTGACGCCGCGAGGCGTGTTCTGACGCCGCGAGGCGTGTGAGGAAGGCGGCGCCGTCTCCCCGTCCCAGGGAGGCGGCGCCGCCGTCGTGTGCGCCGCCCCGGGAAGGGGGTGCCGTCGTGTGCGCCATCTCAAGAGGGCGACGCCGGCATGGAATGGCGCGGGAGGTGGCACCCGGGCCCGCGTGCGTGGGATACGACTGACCTGGCAGGCTCTGCGGCGCGATCTGTCGGCCGCGGCGGGCGCGGCGCGGCGGGCCTGGGCGGGACCCGGGCGGGAGCGGGACCTGGCCGTGCAGGCCGTGAAGGCGGCGCTGGCCGCATGGGTGGCCTGGGCGGTGGCGGGTTGGTGGCTGAAGGCTCCGGTGGCGTTCGTCGCGCCGTGGGTCGCGGTGGTGCTGGTGGAGTCGACCGTGTACCGGTCGATCGCGCACGGGCTGCAACAGCTCGCGGCGATCGCGGCCGGCACGATCGCGGCCACGGCGGTCGGCCTGCTGCTGCCCAGCGAGGTTGCCGCGATGGCGGTGGTCCTGCCCCTGGCGATGTTGCTGGGCCAGTGGCGACGCCTGGGCAGCCAGGGGGTGTACGCGGCCACCGGCGCCCTGTTCGTGCTGACCAACGGATCGGTGTCCGTGACCACCTCGGCGGCCCGGCTCGCCGAGGCCCTGTTCGGGGCGGTGGTCGGCATCGCGGTCAACGCGCTCGTCCGGCCGCCGCTGTATCTGCGGGACACCCAGGCGGCCCTGCGGGACGCGGTGGCGGAAACGCACCGCATCCTGCGGGACGTGGCGGACGGGCTGGCGGCGGGCCGCTGGGACGCCGCGGAGGCCGGCGCCTGGCACGACCGTGCCCTGCGGCTGCCCCGGCTGGTGGAGCAGGCCCGCTCGGCGGTGGAGCGGAGCCGGGAGAGCCTGCGCGCCAACCCGCGCCGCCGCGGCGGTGCCGCCCCGCAGCCGGGGAAGGGGTACGAGGACGCGCTGGTGGTCCTGGACTACGCGGCCGTGCACACCGCCGAGGTGACCCGCACGGTGCTGGAGGCCGCCGCCGAGGACCGCTCGGCACCCCGGCCGGACCCCGCGCTCGCCCGGCGGTACGGGCAGTTCCTGTGCCGGACCGCCGACGCGCTGCGGCACTACAGTCACAGCCGGTTCGGCGACGACCGCGAGGAGGAGCTGCGCGAGGCCGTGGCGGACCTGCGCGACTCCCTGACGGTGCTGCGCCGGGACCTGGCCCGCGCCGCCTCGGACGATCCCGACGAGGTCGCCACCTACGGCGTGCTGCTGGCCCAGGCCCACCGGCTGGCCGAGCAGTTGCTCGCCTCGGGCACCCGGCGGCGGGGAGGAATGCGGCGACCGGAGAATCCCGGTGCGCGGCGCGCCTAGCCGATGGCGTCGGTCCCCGCCGGGCGGCCGCTCGGCTGCCACTCGAACATCAGGATCGTGGCGTCGTCGCGGAGCCGGCTGTCCTGGGAGTCCAGCAGCGAGTGGATCAGGCGTCTGAGCGTCTCGGGCGCGATCTCGCCGGTGGCGCTGGCCCGGATGACGTAGTCCGCGAACCGTTCCAGGCCGAGCAGTCTGCCGTCGGCCGTCCGCGCCTCGGTGACGCCGTCGGTGTAGAGCAGCACGCGGTCCCCGGGCCGGAGCCGCGTCTCGTGCACCTGGCGGTCCCGCGCGCTCAGCAGCGACCGCAGGCCCATGGGCGGATCGGCTTCGCGGGAGAGCTCGTCGGCGAACAGCCGGTGGTCGCGGATCAGCAGCGGCGCGGGGTGGCCGCAGTTGACCCATTGCAGGACGCCGTTGCAGAAGTCGAGGCGGGCGAGGATCCCGGTGCAGAACTGGTCCGGCAGCCACTGGCTGAGCGCCTCGTCGACGCCCTCCACCAGGGAGAGCAGGTCGGCGTCGACGCGCCGGGCGTTGCGGCAGGCGGCCAGGGCGACCGCGCTGGTCAGCCCGGACAGCAGGTTGTGCCCCATGGCGTCCAGCACGACGGCGTGCAGGGTGTCGGTGGTCAGGGCGTGGTCGAAGGCGTCGCCGCCGAGGTCGTAGGCGGGTTCGAGGACGGCCGTGGAGACGACGTGGGGGTTGCCGATGGTGCGCGGGGGCAGGAAGGCGCGCAGCATCTCGGCGGGCAGGTGCATCGCGCGGGTGCGGGTCCGGCGGACGAAGGTGTCCTTGTACGCCCGTTTGGAGGAGGTCATCATCGCGAGCAGGGCGGCCATGGCCCGGCCCTGGCGCAGGGACTCGGCGGTGAGCGTGTGGGTGTGAACGGCGAGGACGCCGAGCCGTTCGGCGCCGTCGATCAGCGGGAACCACGCGGTCATGCCGTCCCGCTCGGACTCCTCCACGCGCAGCGACTGGGTGCGGTAGCACCAGCCGGCGAGCGTTTCGTCGATGGGCAGGGCCGCGGTGACGTCGGTGAGCGGCACCAGGTGTCGCTGCTGGATGTCGGCGAGGTAGACCACGGCGTGCCGCAGGCCCAGCGCCTTCGCGCAGTGGGCGACCACGCTCGTCATGTCCAGGGTGCAGCTGGCGGGGTCGGCGAGGAAGTCCTCCAGCGGGGACCCGCCCGGTTCTGCGGTCACCTCTGCATCACCACCCAGGCAGCGGTCGTCTTCCCAGCAGTCTCGCCGCGGGGCACGCGTCCCGCAGGGCCGGTACGCCCGGCCGGGTCGGGCCGCTCCGCCCCCGGGTACCCCACCGGAGCGGGCCGGGCACACCCGTCCGGGCGGCGCGGCCACCCCGGCCACCGGTCCGCTCCCCCGCCGCCGGTGTACGGCAACCGCTCGGGGAACGCGGACGGTTCGGTGTCGAAGGCATCCGGGTTCTCCCTGTCCGAGTAGGGGATGGCGCCCGGGACGGTGACGCGGCGACCGTCCGGGACGGGGCCCGCGAGCGCGACCTGCCGTGCCGGGCCGGCGTCGGCGCCTGCCCGCGGGTGCTCGGCGCGGCGCCCCGTTCGACGACGTGGACGGGGACCGGACGCGGGCCGGAAGGCTCAGCCGGTGGCGAACTCCCGCAGCTTGTCCTGGGAGCCGTTGAAGCGGTCGTGGTCTCCGACCACCGGGCCGGAGGAGGTGTACTGCCACATGGTGTACGACGACCAGCCGGCCGGCAGCGTCCCCACGGTGGAGGCGTAGCGGGCGATCCACAGCGGGTTGACCGGTCCGAAGCCGGCGTAGTTCCCGGTGCACTCGGACCACCAGCTGGTGGCCGTGTACACGACCGCCGCCCGGCCGGTGCGGGACTTGTAGCGGTTCAGGAAGTCGCGGATCCAGGCGACCATGGCGCTCGCCGACTTGCCGTAGCAGGCGTCGCCGTACGGGTTCCACTCGATGTCGAGGACGCCCGGGAGGGTCTTGCCGTCGGCCGACCAGCCCCCGCCGTGCGCGAGGAAGTAGTCGGCCTGCGCGGCGCCGCCGGCCGTGTCCGGGGTGGCGAAGTGGTAGGCGCCGCGGACCATGCCGGCGTCGAAGGAGCCGTCGTACTGCTGGGTGAAGTAGGGGTTGGTGTAGTACGTCCCCTCGGTGGCCTTGGTGTACGCCCAGCGGACGCCGCTGTCCCACAGCGACCGCCAGTCGACCTCGCCCTGGTGGCTGGAGACGTCCACGCCCTCGGTCTGGGTCGCGCGGGAGGCCGGGGGGTCGGAGGCGCCGTCGTGGGCGAGGACGCCGATGCCCATGTAGGCGTTGCCGCGGGTGAGTGGGCCCCCGGTCGGGTCGGGTGTGGCCGACGCGGCCGGGGGGCCGGACAGGAACAGGAGGAGGCCGGTCAGGGCACCGGTGAGGCGGAGCCGGGACCGGCCGCGGAGTCGGTGTATGGGGGTCAGCACGAGTCCATCTGACCCGGGGCGGGCGCGCGCCGCACCCTGGGCTGGGCCGGGCGAAGCCGTCCGCGGCCGGGGATTGGTCCATGCGGGTGGCCGTCGTCCCCCGACGCGCTGCCGGGACCGGAGGAGTCCGGCGGGCGTGGTGGACGCGGGGTTCAGGCCGTGCGCAACGTCATGAGGACGGCCCACAGCCGGCCCTCGTCCGGGCCCGGCCAGCCGGTGGCGACATGGCCGAGCGCGTCCCGGGGCGCCGGCGGACGCTGTCCGGTGACGGGTTCGAGGACGCGGTGGACCCGGAGCACCGTGCCGTTCGGCGTGGGCAGCCGCGTGCCGTCGGCGTCGTCGGACGGCTCGGGCGCGAACCCGTCCAGGTGCAGCGGGGCACCGGTGTACGAGCGGGTCACCTCCCGGTCGGGGGTGTCGCTGACGCTCTGCGCCATCGCCGGGACCCGGCCCTCGATCAGCGCGAGCAGCTCGGTGACCAGCACCGGGTCGTGGCAGCCGTCGTAGACCCAGCGCGTGCCCAGCACCCCGTGCTCCGTGGTACCGACGAGGGCGTGCTCGGCGCCCTCCAGCGGCGCCCCGCGGTAGGTGAGCGGCGCCAGGTACGCCGTCCGCCCGGGGCTCGCGGTGTCCGTGGCGACGATGAACTCGATGCCGACCTCGCCCTCGGGGTCGTCCAGCCGGAAGCCGCCGGACTTCTCCGGCACCGGGGCGGGGCCCCCGCGGTACCACGGGCGGCCGGGCAGCCACGCGGCGAGCAGTTCGGTCTTGGTCGGCTTGAGGGTGGTGCGGTGGATGACGGCCATGCCGGTGTCGCTTCCTTGCGTGCGCGGATGCTGGTCGGCTCAGCCTTGCACACCGTTCCCGCCGGTCAGCGCGGGGGTCAACGCGGCCCAGGGGTTGGGGGGTTCGCCCGTCACCGGCCCGCACACCGCCGCGCCCCGCTCGTGCGCGGTGCGGACCGCGAGCGGGACCAGGACCCCGGGGACGCCGTAGACCAGGTGGCACAGCCGCTCGGGCGGCTGCCGGGCGGTCCAGGCCGGCCGGGTGAACGACGACACATAGGTGCTCCAGTGTCCCTCGAAGGTGACGGTGAGGTCGGCGAGGCGGACGTAGCCGGGCGCCGGATGGACGCCCGGGTTGAGCACGACGGTCCCGGTGCCCGACCGCCTGAGGTCCCGCACCAGCCGGCGGCAGGCGGGCAGGCCGTCCGGGCCGGCCGTCACCCGGTCCAGGAAACAGCCGTCGGTCGCGTACCACTCCCGGTGCCGGCGCACCTCCTCGGTGATACGGGCCCGCTCCCGCACCCCGTAGTCGGTGTCGACGTAGCCGAGCAGGCGGGCCCCGGCCGCGCGCAGCGCCCGGGCCGCCGCCCGGAACGCGGGGTCGGGGGCGGTGCCGGGCCCGCTCGCCGGGTTGAGGACGACCGCGTAGGTGCGGTCCGCCGCCGCGACCAGCCGGTGCCAGGCGCCCGGATCGTCGGCCGGATGCACATACAGCGGCACCAGCAGGCTCACGGCACCCGCTCCCCGGTGGCCGCCCACAGCGCGGCGAGGGCGTCGTCCAGGCTGTGCGCCGGCCGCCAGCCCAGGGCCCGGCCGGCGGCGGAGCTGTCCGAGCACTGCCAGGACACCCGCGCCGAGCGCGCCGAGCCGCCCGCGCTCTCCTCCAGCCGGCCCCGGAAGCCGGCGTGCCGGGCCAGGCCGTGCGCCAGCTCCCGTACCGGTACGGCCGTGCCGCCGCCGATGTTGAGCACCCTGGGCAGCGGGGCGGGGGCGGTGACGGCGCGCTCGACCGCCCGGGCCACGTCGCGTACGTCGACGAAGTCGCGGTGGGCGGACAGGTCCCCGAGGCGCAGCACCGCCTCGGGGTCGCGTCCGGCCGGGCGGAGCAGGGCGGCCAGCCGGCCGGGCAGGCTCGCGGCGGGCGCTCCGGGGCCGACCGGGTTGCCGATCCGCAGCACCACCGCGTCCAGGGCGGCGGAGGTCACCGCGAGGGTGCCCGCCAGCTTGGTCGCGCCGTACGGCGTGACCGGGCAGGCGGGTGCCGTCTCGGTGACCTTCACGTCCGGGGTGCCCGGCCCGTACTCGGCGGCCGAACCCAGGTGCACCAGGCGGGCGGTGGGAGCCGCCGCGCACAGTGCCGCGCACAGGGCGGCGGGGCCGCGGGCGTTGACCTCGGCCAGGGTCACGGGGTCGCCGCCGGTCGTGCCCGCGCAGTTGACGACGGCGTCGGGGGCCGCCGCCGCCAGGGTCTCGGCGAGGCGTTCCGGGCGGTCGCGGGCGAGGTCGGCGGCGAGTCCGGCGCCGGCCGAGCGGCCGGCGGCGAGGACGCGCGCGCCCGGCAGGGCGCGCAGCCGCTCGGCCACATGGCGGCCCAGGTATCCGGTGGAGCCGAGGACGAGGATGCGCATGCGGTACTCAGGCTCCCTTGAGCAGCAGGGACTTGCGGCTGGTGAACTCGGCGTTGGCCCGGTCGTAGTCGTCGGGGCGGCCGATGTCCAGCCAGTATCCGTCGAAGTCGTAGGCGTGCGGGGGATTTTCGGCCTTCAGCAGGTCGAGGACGAGTTCGTCGAAGCCGAGCGGCAGGCCGGGCGTGTAGCCGTCCAGGGTGGCGCGGCTGAGGCCGTAGACGCCCATGGAGACCCGGTAGTCCATGCTGGGCTTCTCGGTGAACGCCACGACCTTGCTGGCGTCGGTGGTGAGCACACCGAAGTCGATGTGCACCTTGCGGGCGTAGGTGGCGATGGTCAGCGGCGCGCCGGAGTCCCGGTGGCGGCGCAGCACGTCGGCGTAGTCGAGGTCGGTGAGGACGTCGCCGTTCATCACCAGGAAGGTCTCGGGCAGCCGGTCTCTGAGGCCCAGCAGCGGGCCCATGGTGCCGAGCGGGCTGTCCTCGGTGGCGTAGTCGACCGTCATGCCCCACTGGGAGCCGTCGCCGACGTAGGCGCGGATGATCTCGCCGAGGTGGCCGATCGCGAGGGTGCAGCGGGTGAAGCCCGCGGCCGACAGCTGGCGCAGCACGATCTCCAGGATGGCGTGCTGGTCGCCGATCGGGACCAGCGGCTTGGGCAGCGCGGTGGTGTAGGGCCGCAGCCGGACGCCCTTGCCTCCGGCCAGGATCACTGCGTGCATGGGGCTCCTCCTTGGTGGGGCGGTGCGTACCGGACGGGGTCAGATGTTGTAGATGCCGGTCTTGTAGCGGGCCAGGTTGGCCGGGTCGCGGAAGAACTCCACGGTGTGGCCGAGCCCTTGCTCCAGGGTGTGCGCGGGCTGCCAGCCGGTGGCCCGGGTGAGCCGGGTGGCGTCGCAGACCAGCCGCATCACCTCGGAGGTGGCGGGCCGGATCCGGGCGGGGTCGGCGCGGACGTCGAGGGCGGTGTCCATCACCTTGCCGATCAGCGCCACCAGGTCGCCGACGGAGATCTCGCCGCCGGTGCCGGCGTTGAAGGTGCGGCCCACGACCTGTTCGGCGGGCGCGGTGCCGACGGCGAGGAAGGCCCGCGCGGTGTCCTTGACGAAGGTGAAGTCCCGGGTGGGCCGCAGATCGCCGAGGGTGAGGGTGCGCTCCCCCGCCGCGACCTGGCCGATGACGGTGGGGATGACCGCGCGCATGGACTGCCGGGGTCCGAAGGTGTTGAACGGCCGCAGGGTGACGACGGGGGTGCCGAAGCTGGCGTGGTAGCTGTCGGCGAGCCGGTCCCCGCCGGCCTTCGAAGCGGCGTACGGGGACTGGGTGTTGATGGGATGGTCCTCGGTGATGGGCACCGTCCGCGCGGTGCCGTAGGTCTCGCTGGTGGAGGTGTGCACGAGCCGGGGTGTGCCGAGGGTGCGGACGGCCTCCAGGACGTTGAGGGTGCCGGTGACGTTGGTGTCCACGTAACTGTGCGGCGCCTGGTAGGAGTACGGGATCGCGATGAGGGCGGCCAGGTGGTAGGCGGTGTCGGCGCCGTCGAGCAGGGCGCGGACCGAGCCGGGGTCGCGGACGTCGCCGAGGACGATCTCCACCTGGTCCAGCACGTCCGGGGCGAGGGTCTCCAGCCAGCCGTAGGAGGAGAAGGAGTTGTACTGGGCCATGGCTCTGACCCGGTGTCCGGAGGCGACCAGGGCCTCGGTGAGGTGGGAGCCGATGAAGCCCTCGGCTCCGGTGACGGCGGCAAGCGGCAGGGAGGTCAACTGAGGTGTCCTTCCGGTGGGTCGGCGGGGCGGGGACGGGGTCACAGGTGCCGGGCGGGCCGGCCGAGCAGCAGCAGCGCGTACGTCACCAGGGCCAGGACCGCGGCGGCGCAGCACAAGGACAGGGCGGCGGGACCGGACGGCGGCCGGAGTACCGGGGCGAGGCCGGCCACCGTGGCGGCGGCCAGGCAGATGACGGCCGGCGGCCAGGCGGTCCCGAACGCCTGGAGGAGCAGCGCGGTCCACAGGGTGGCCGCGAGGAGCAGCAGGGGGGCCGGGGCGGCGCCGGTCAGCCGGGCGGCGGGCAGCAGCGGCAGCAGGTAGGCGCCCAGACAGCCGGCGAGGACGGCGGCGGAGCGCAGCAGGAAACCGGCCGGGGTGGCGGTGGCGCGCAGCGCGGCCACGGACAGGCCCCGGTAGCGGTACAGCAGCCATTCGGCGGGGCCCATGCTGACCGTCAGCACGATCAACGCGTACGGCTCGTGCCGTCCCTCCAGCAGCACCAGCACCCCGGCGGCCAGACCGAACAGGCCGTAGGGCAGGGACCACAGCGGCCGGGGGCGGGTGCCGCCCGCGGTGGCGGCCGGGGTCGCGAGGGCGCCGCGCAAGGCGTGGCCGGTGGCGGCGAGGGTGGCGGCGAGGGCCAGCAGCGGCAGCCCGGCGCGCACCCAGGTGCCGGGTTCCCACCAGGGCAGGACGGCGGCGCCCGCGATCAGCGGGGTCAGCGCGGCGAGCAGCAGCCGCTCGCGGGCCAGCACGAGCAGTACGCCGGCCGCCGCGAGATACAGCGACTGGGCCGCCGCCGCGAGCAGCACGGGGCCGGGGCCGGCGAGCGGGGCCGCGGCGGCGGTGGCGAGGGCGGCGCCGAGCGGGGCGCCGGTCAGCAGGGTGCGGGCGGCCTCCCGGCGACCGGTGACCAGCCGCAGGTGGGCGCGGTGGCCGAGGGCCTGGCCCCAGGCCCAGGAGACCAGGCCGGCGACGATCGGTGCGGCGGCGTGCCGGCCGGGGTGCCACAGCGGCGCGGTGAGCAGGTAGGCGAGGCCCGGCAGGGCGAACAGCACCCCGCGCAGCAGGCAGCGCAGGGTGTCCGGGCGCCAGGGGTCGGCGGCGGGCGGGGGCTCCGGGTAGCTGCGGGGCACCTGTTCGTACAGGGCGGTGGCGAGGGAGAAGAGGTTCGGATGGCCGTAGCGCTGCTTGATCTGCTCGGCGGTCAGGCCCTCGGCCTCCAGCAGGGCGGCGACCTCGTAGGGGTGGACGGCGGGGCCGATACGGTCGGCGAGGGCGGCGGCCAGCCGGCTCACCGCCTCCGGGTCGGGGACGTGGCCGGGCAGCCGCAGGGCGAGGGTGCGGTCGTCGCCGCGGACCGGTGCCTGGGCGAGTCGCAGGGCGAGGGTGTCCTGTTCGGTGCCGCCCGGTTCGAGCGCCATGGGCCCGCTCATCCGGCCAGGCTCCCCGCGGCGGCCCGCAGGCGCTGCCCGCGTGCGGCGGTCTCGGGCAACGGCCGGGCGTGGTAGGGAAGTTCGAGGTAGATGGAGCGGAAGGTGTCGATGGTCTGGCGCAGGGTGAACTGTTCGATCACCCGCTGCCGGGCGGCCTCACCCATCGCCCGGCGGCGCCCGGCGTCGCCGAGCAGTTCGAGCGCCGCCGCCGCCATGCGGTCCGGGTCGCGCGGCGGGACGACGAGGCCGGTGTCGCCGACGGCCTCGCGGACCCCGCCGACGTCGGTGGAGACGGTGGCCCGGCCGCAGGACATGGCCTCGATCAGGGTGAACGGGAAGCCCTCGCTGATGCTGGAGAGCATCACCACGTTCCCGGCCGCGTAGGCGTCCTTGATGTCGTCGACCCGGCCCTCGAAGGTGACGGCGTCGGCGTGGCCCAGGTCGGCGGCGAGCGCCTCGCAGCGTTCCCGGTACGCCTCGCCGCCGCGGGGGGTGCCGCCGAACAGGCGCAGCCGCGCCTCGGGTATCTCCTTGCGGACCAGGGCGAAGGCGCGGATGAGGGTCTCCAGGTCCTTGATGGGGTCGACCCGGCCGGCCCAGCTGAGGGTGGGCGCCTCGGGTTCGGGGCCGGCGGGCGGGAAGGCGGCCGGGTCCACGCCGTTGTAGACGGTGCGGATGGACCGGGGGTCGGCGCCGCCCTGTTCCTCCCACAGCCGGTTGTAGCGGTTGCCGGGGGTGATCAGGGCGGCCCGCCGGTAGCTCTCCTCGGCCAGCAGCCGGAAGAAGCCGAGGACGACGGCCTTGACCGGCCAGCGGTAGGGGGCGGTGCGATAGCCGAGGTAACGTTCCCGCAGGTAGACGCCGTGCTCGGTGAGCAGCAGCGGGACCTGGTGGCGCTCCAGGCCGGCCAGGCCGGGCAGGACGGCCACCCCGCCGCTGACCGCGTGGGCCACGCCGTGCCGGGGCGGGGGCGCGGCGAGCGGGCGCAGGGCGTGTTCCAGCAGGGTGGTGGCGGTGACCGCGTCGTGCAGGGTGGGCCGGGCCTCCCGGACGGCGAGGCCGGGGCGGTTCCACACCCCGGCGAGCAGGGAGATCGCCCGGTCGCCGCGCAGGAACGCGCTCAGCGTGCCCTCGGCGGCGGCCTGGGCCAGGGCGTACAGCGCGGCCGGGAACCGGTCCTCGGCCCGTGGGTCGAGCAGCGCGGTGAGGAAGCGTTCGTAGGCGTCGGCGAGCCGGGAAAGGGCCCGGCCCCGGGGCGGGCGGCCCTCGGGCGGGGCGCCCCACATGGGCACGGACAGCACGCTGTGGACGTGGCCGGGCAGTTCCCAGACGACGGGTTCGCGTCCGGTGCCGGTGACGGCGACGACGTCGAAGTCGAGGTCGGGCATGCCCTGGACGAGCTGGTCGCACCAGACGCTGACGCCGCCGTGGCTGTGCGGGTAGGTGCCTTCGGTGAGCAGGGTGACGTGCGCCGTGCCGGAGCGGCGTGCGCCGTGCTGAGCGTGCATCGATGGGGCTCCACGGCCGAGGTGTGGGGTGGTCGTGTGGTCCGGGGCCGCCGGTGGGCGGGCGGGACCGGGGCCCGTCCGCGCCGTGCGGGAGCGGACGGGCCCTGGGGTCGGTGCGCGTTCAGCTGTCCGGGGTGGAGGAGACCCGCTCGGTGACGCCCGCCGGGACCTCGGTGCGCGGGGCCGGGGCGGTGGTGGCGGCGGTGCCGCCCGGGTGCGCGGCGGGCGCGGCGGCGCCGGCGGGCAGGGTGAAGGTCAGCGGGGTGCCCGAGGAGGCGGTCCAGCCGGAGACCGCGCCCGCGTACGCGGTGCCGTAGGCGGTGTTGCCGAGGGTGGTGCCGGTGGGCAGGGTCGCCGGGACGGCGGTGCCGCCCGGACCCCGCACGGTGACGGTGGTGCCGACGCGGTAGGCGGTGACCCGGCCGGCCTGTACGGCGCTCTTCCAGGCGGCCCGGCGCTGGAGTTCGGCGCCGATGGCCTTCATCCGCAGGTTGACGACGGGGGTGTTGTCGGCGAACAGGGCGTCGTAGCCGTCGAGTACGCCGTTCAGGACCGGGTAGGCGATGCGGTCCTCGGCGAGGTTCGACTGGTGGATGAAGTGCGGCTTGGGGTCGTTGGAGAGCACGTGGCCGAGGGCGATGCGGGTCTCCAGCGGCACGATGTGGTCGGTGTAGCCGGTGGCGGGGTCCAGCGGGGCCGGCAGGCAGGTGGTGGTGGCCGGGTTGTCCTCGCAGATGCCGCTGCCGCCCTGGGCGCGGCTGGTGTAGAGCCAGTTGTACTCGTCGACCTGTTCGGCCGCCCGGCCCGCGTTGTAGAAGACGTTCATCGGGTAGCGGGAGACGGTGGTGGCCGGGCCGACCTTGCGCTGTTCGGGGTCGCGGGAGTTGTCGGAGGCGAGCCATGTGACGCCCTCGGCGGTGAGCGCGAGGCCCAGGTTGGGGTTGTCCTGCGGCTGCTGCGGCAGGATCCTCAGGCCGGAGTGCTCGCCCGTGACCAACTCGTCGGTCTCCAGCGGGAGTCCGGCGACCTGGCCCCAGGCGCGGTTGGTGGCGATCTCGTAGTCGATCGTGGCGAGGCTGACCCACTTGGTGCTGCCGTCGTAGTCGGTGGCGCAGGTCCAGGGCACGACGGTGACGTTCTGCTCGCAGCCGAGGAAGGCGTGCGTGTAGGTGTGGTTGATCCAGCGGAACTTGTTCCGGTCGGCGATCAGCTTGTCGGCGAGCTGGTCGACGCCGTTGTTGTCCTCGCGCTGGTCGACGCTGCCGGCGGCGTTGTAGGCCAGGTCGAGGGTGAAGCGGTGGCTGTTCTGCCAGGCGATGGCCTGGTCGACGTCCGCCGGGGTCATCCGGATCGGGTCGGGAGTGCCCTCGCCGTTCGCACAGTCGACGTCGCCGGGCGTGCAGTTCAGCTGGGTGTCCCAGCGGTCGTCGGCGGCGAACACGTCGTCCACGTGGACGGCGAAGTAGTTGCGGGAGGCGCCGAGGTGCACCCCGCCGGTCATCCATTCCACGATGCCGCGGGCCAGCAGCCGGAACTGCTGCTGGTACCGGTTGTAGACAAAGGTGACGACCAGTTCGCGCCGGCCGTCGTGCCGGTACTCGCCGACCAGCGAGCCCTGTTTCGTGGTGCCCGGGACGGCTGCCTGCACGTAGGGGGTGAAGTCGGCGCCGGCAACGGGTGTCGACAGGTAGGCGTAACTCTCGCCGACCGTAGGCAAGTTGTCCTCGAACGGGACCGCGCCGTCGAGGTAGCCGAAGGGGCCGGCCCGGCCGGCGGCGGTCACCTGGGCGCGGACGCCGTCGACGCTGCCCGAATAGCCGCCGAAGGCGGGGACCTGGAGGCCGACCTGGGGCCGGGCGTAGGTGTAGGCGTCGACCTGGGGGATCGCGTAGGTCTGTTCGTAGGCGGCGAGCGCGCTCATCTCGGCGCTGCCGGCCGCGAACGGGTTGTCGTTGGGCAGGACGACGGCCTGGTACTTGGCGCGCGGGCGGCCGTCGACGGTGTCGGCGAGGAAGGCCGCGTCGATGGTGGGCCGGTCGGCGCGGGTGAGATCGACCTCGGTGTACGGCGTCCCGGCGGTGTCGAGTTCGGCGGCGATGGCGTCGGTGGCCGGGCCACCGTCGCTCACCACCAGGACTCTGAGGTCGATGCGGGCTGTGGCGGTGGTATCGGCCTGGGCCGGACCGGCCGGCAGGGCGAGCGCGCCGATGAGCGCGCCCACCGTCAGGGCGGTGGTGCGTATGGTCCGCTTCATCGCGGTGAAGTCCCCTCCCCGGACAGGGGTGAGCACGGCTCCCATGGAGCGGACGCACCCCCTCGCGCGACGCCGGCGTCCCCCTCAGAAGCCGGTCGTCGACGCATCCGTCGCGTCACATGGTGATGTCTCTGTGGAGCTTTTGTGGTCGAGTTACGGAACATGACGGAAAAAAGCACATGTTGACCGCCGGTCGAGGCAACCCGGCGAGCCGTTTTCCCGTCGACGCCGCGCAGTGGTACAGGACGCGAGGCGGGTCCGGCTGGCTGGTCCGGCCGCTGGACGACGCACCGGCGGACCATGCGGTCCGCCGGGCGGTGTGTCGCGGCGCGCCCCGCGGAGGGCGCGCGGCCAGGGGTGTTTCCGGTCATCGGCGCACGGTCGCCGCCGCGCCCGTCAGGCGCAGAGCACCCGGGTCTCGGGGGTGTAGACGGGTCCGCCGTTGGTGTTGCTGCTGTCGCTGAACTCGGCGTAGTAGTACGAGTAGAAGCCGATGTTGCCGTTGCAGCCGGAGTCGGCGGCGACCTGGAGGGTCAGCGTGACGGTCCGGCTCTGGCCGGGCGGGATGGTGGCGCCGTAGTTCGCACCGAGGTTGCTCGGGCCGGTGCCGGAGCAGGGGGTGCTGCCGGCCACGGTGGCCAGGCTGCAGCCGGTGAAGCTGTACTTCAGGTCCGGGCGCTGGGTGGTCAGCCAGGTCGGGTCGATGGTCTGGTACACGAACCAGACGTCGTAGGTCTTGTTGTTGGTGAGCGTCATCGACAGCTTCACCGTGCCGCCGGGGGTGGTGGTGGCGGAGTCGGTGGCGAAGGTCAGGGTGGTCGGCGCGGGGTCGGCGCTCGCGCTCGGGGCCAGGCCGAAGACGGCGAGGAGGAAGGCGAGGACGGCGGTGAGACCGAGGCGTCTCGGCAGAGGTGATCGCATGGCCCGGGAGGCTAGGCACGGGCCCGGTGCGGCGTCTGCACCCGTGCACGGTCCCGGAGCCGGATCGGCCGAAAGTGATCGCTGTGTGAAGAAGTTGCGATGACGCCGTGATGGAACCCCGCCTTTCACATTCGCGCACGCCGGACGTGGTGGACACGAGGGCGGGGCGGAGCGCCGAGGCGCCGTGACGCACGGAATGCCGTTGGCGTGTACGCGCCGTCCTGGCGGCGCCGGAATAGCGGCTACCGCTTGTAAAGCGGGCCGTTTCCGGCCATCCAGCGGATTCCGGCCGTCGAACGTCACACGGGCCGGGGCATGTACCCGTGCCGCGGGGGTATCCGGCCTGCGAATTCGTTCGTTCGGCGGATCATCAGGAGGCAAAGCGCATGCTCATGGCACACCCCGCGGTACTGAAGGACCTCATCGCCCAGTACGAGACCCTGTCCCTGCTCGGGGCGGAGGAGAGCACCCCCGAGGCCCGGCAGCGACTCGCGGACATCTCCTACACGCTGTGCGTGGCCACCGGCACCCGGGATGTCGACATGGCCCTGATCGCCGCCCGCCACCGCCTGTCCGGGGCCCGCCCGGAGGACGACTCCCTGCTCCAGACGTCCGGGGCCTGATCCGCCCCTCCCCCGAACTCGTCGCCTCCCGCTTCTGGTCGGCGGGACGTATCGGACGGTATGCAGATCCGGTCGGACCGCGAGGGCGAGCACAGGGGGAGGGCGCATGGCGCGCGAGAGGCGACCGGCGAGGTGGCGGGTCGCCGCCGTGGCGGCGGTGCTGGGCGGCTGCGTCCCGGCCGCGGCCGGCACGGCAGCACCGGCCGGCGCGCACCCCGGCCCACACACCGACGCGTACTCCGGCTCGTCCACTATGACGTCGTTCGATAGTTGGCCATCTCGTTCGACAGTTGGCCGGCACTAGGTGCTCACGTCATCGGAGTCGGTAAGGCGCAGGCCGCGGCGCCATGTCGTCGGACACGACGGCAGGTCCGTCCGCTGCGCGGGCCAGGAGCCCGGCGTCGTGCAGGCCGGCGACGAGGGCCGCAGTCGGCTCCTCGCGGGCAGCCGACGCCTGGAACAGCGCGGCCCCGTCCTGTCGGCCGCCCTCCGGCCCCTGTGTCGCCGGGATAAGGGCCACGGCCACCACTAGTTGATCTTGCACGGTTTGCGGTCAATGACAGCCTCGGGATCAAGGCTGAGGCCCCCCTTGGCGGATGCACCGTTCTTGAAGAGCAGGACCCGCTCGAACGCGTCGCCCGGCCGGCCCTCGGGGCCGTAGCCGTGCACGCGGTCCACCTCGTCCTCTGCATACCATCGCCCCGGCAGTGGGGTGCGCGGACGCCAGGGCCAGCACAGTGAACGTGATCACAAAAGATGGTCGGCTCCCTCTCTACCGGCCGGACCCCGCATCATCCACAGCACCGAGGCGGCGGCGACCGCACCCAGGGCGATCGTGTGGAACGGTCCGCGGTGCGGCCACACCAGGACCGCCACGGCAGCAGCCATCCGCAGCCCGAACAGAACAAGGACCGCAGGGTAGGCGAACACCGCGTCTTCGAAGGCGGCCCGGCGGCGCCCGTGCAGGCGCAGCAGCGGCCGGCTGGCCAGCGACGTGTCGTTCGACAGCGCCGGCCGGGTGAGGAACTGCACCTGCGTGCCGGCCGCCGGCCCGGAGCCTGCGACGGCGGCGACAGCACGATTGAGAAGCAGCAGATAAGGAACAGACAGCACCGTCGAGGACGCCTCGCACCATGGGTCCGTTCTGGGCAGGTAGTCGGCGAGGTCGGCCATCTGCTTGTGCTCCCGGTGGCCCGGATTCCACACCCAGTCCCACCGCCTCCGTACCGGCTCACCGGTCAACTCCCGCCAAAGCCCGGGAACCTCTTCCGCAGAGCGAAGCCGCACCAGCAGGTGCGCGTCGCTGGTGCCCGGAACAGGGGCGAAAAAGTTGTAGGCAGGAAGCACAAGACGCAAAGGCCCCGCCGACAGCGCTTCACGCACCCCCGGCACCGCCGCACCGAGCTGGGCCACCGTCGTCAAGGCCAGCCACAGCCCCAGCACGGTGGCCAGCCCGGCCTCGTACACATCCATCGGCTCGAGACCCGCAGCGCTCAGCCCCGCAGCGCCCGCTCCCGGGCGGCCATCAGATCCGCCATTCCGGCGTGCATCCTTTCGCGCACTCGGTTCCTGGTGCCCTCCCAGCAGACGGCACCGGACAAGGCGGCAAGGAGGAGCGAGGGCACAGGATCCACGAGGGACACGAACGGCACCTTTGCGCGAAGCTATGCCCGCTCCTTGCTCGTCTCGCCCTCAGGCTGAAGTTGTCGTTTCGCACCCTCATGGGGGCAGACAGGCGGATCACACGGCTTAGACGTCGTTTTCCCCCGATGTCTCATCCCGGAATCGGTGTTCGGATCATGGCTTCGGAGCGGGCGGGCAGGGTCTCGTAGTCGCGGGCCAGGCGGCGGTGGAGCATCAGCCAGCCGTACGTGCGCTCGACCGCCCAGCGTTTCGGGATCGGGGTGAATTCAGTGGTGCCGGGGGTGCGTTGGACGACTTCCATGTCGATGCCGGGGCAGGCGGCGTGCTCGACGAGGTGGTGTCGGTAGCCGCCGTCGACCCAGACCTTGCGGATGGTGGGGTGAGCGGCCGCGACCTGGCCGATCAGGTCGGTGCCGACGACGGAGTCCTGCACGCTCGCCGCGGTGACCAGCACCGCGAGCAGCAGTCCGAGGGTGTCGGTGACGATGCTCCGCTTGCGGCCCACGATCTTCTTCGCCGCGTCCGTGCCCTGTCCGGCGGTCGGGACGCCGGTGGAGGTCTTGACGCTCTGCGCGTCGGTCACGCACGCGGATGGCTCCGCGCCCTTGCCCTCACAGTCCGACCAGCTGATCGACGCCCTCCTGCCCAACGCTGGGACGCGTGTGGTCGACGGGAGGGCCCGGGAGGTGATACGGCACGCGGCGACAATCCGCCCGGCGCGTCGATCTCCGGTCCAGCCCGGGCGGTTCGGGAAAAGGGCGGCCCGGCCCGGGTCGCGCGAGGGCCGGCAGAACGGCACCGGCTACGCCCGAGTTCGGCGTCCACCCACTTGGCGGCCGCCGTCAGGGCGAGGCTCCGCGGTATGGCAGGGAGCCGGTGCTGACGGCCCGGCTCCGCAAGGTGTCCGGGTACTCCCTGTACGACCTCATTTCCACCGCGGGGAGCCGACACGACGACGGGATAGTGCTGCGGTATCGCCTGCGAACCGGTGAAGCAGGGACTCGCAGCAAAGTGCGATCGGCCGGCCCGGCGCAGGGCGCTGTAGACGCAGTTCATGGAACTGGCGGATCAGGCAGCACCAGGGGTGGAACGGCATGTCAACAGGTCGCCGAGCCGGGGACGGGCAGTCGCCGAAGGGATCAGCGGCGTGCCAGGTGCGACCGGACGGTGTAGCTCCCGGGGGCGGGGACCGTCACCGTGTAGTCCGACACGTTGATGCAGGTGTAGATGTCTTCACCCGGCTCTTTCGTGGCCTTGTGCCGGTACGCCCTGAACGACAGCGGTCGTCCGTCGGCTTTCACACCGGTGTAGGAGACGGTCACCGCGGGGATGTCCGCGCAGGTGCGGATGCCGTCGAACTTCTCGATGAACGCGTTGGCCGAGTTCTTGAAGCCGGCGAAGTTCCGCGGGAGGCGCCAGGCTCCGATCGTCCGTAGCTTCCCCGTGGCGACGTCCTTGATCGTTCCGGTATAGACCGGCCCGGACGTGCTGTTCGTCTTCTTGGTGGTGATGGTGTACTTCCGCCCCACCACGTACTTCAGGTCGTCGATGCCGCAGGTGACACCGTCTTCGTCATCGGCGCCTTGGTGGCAGTTGGAACGGAGCGGGGTGGCGCCGGCGCCGAAGAAGGAGAATCTGACGCCCGCCTTGCCGTTGGGGTGCGGCTGGATGCCCGAGTAGAAGCCCCCGCCGTTCTTCGCGTACACGAAGTGCGCGTAGTAGATGGAGTCGGTGGCCAGGCGGGTGCCGACCCTGACGGTGTACGTGTAGGTACTGAAGTTCCCCGGGACGGCGAAGTCGAAGTTGATGAAGTGCTGAGGGTTCTCGGCGGGAATCGACCCGGGATCATCGGCTCGCGCCATAGTCGGGGAGAGGGCCAGCACGGCGGCGGCTGCGACGATCGCAGTCAGCCGGGCGCGCCGCGGCAGGAAACGCTGCACAACAGTCCTTTCGTGTCGTGATGCCCGCGGCAGAGCACGGGGCACCGTGGGTCCGCTTTCCGCCCCTGAGCTGCCGCGACCCCTGAACCCGGCAGGTGGCCGCATGCCGGACGTCACTCCTCAACAGGCCGGGCAACTCGGTACGCACCGCCGTCAGCAGCTGATGAGGGTCGGACAGCCCGGAACCGAAAGGAGGGTTTCCTCGTCCGCTGCGGGCTGCTCCATCTCGCCGGCCTGCCCGTCCAGCTCTTCGTCGAGAGTGTCCGGTTCGATAACGGGCATGGCTGCCTCCGTGGTGAAGACGGATCGGTGACGGGCTCCCGGCGAAGCCCGCCCAAGAGCGCGCCACCGAGCGGAAGACCGCTTGACGCTGACCGAGAACGGTCTCTGCGTCACCAGAGTCGGTGCCCTGCCAGCAGCCCGGCGAAAATAGTCCAAATGGCTACATAAGGCGCACAACCGCGCAAAAATTTCCCTCTCGTGCTCGTAGGCACTCCCGGCTGGGCGAATCACCCCGCCTGCGGTGTACGAACCTGCGAAACGGTTGTGCGAGCTGGTCGCATCACCGCTGCCCGCCCTTTCGCCGCCGAGGGCGCCATCATTTGACGACAGGAGGGGGTGCCGTCAACGAACGTCGGACGCGCCGGCTGGAGCGGGAGCGCGGGCGCGGCCGAGCCGGGGCGGCCCCGCCGGGAGCCGCCCCGTGAGCCCCGTCGGCCCGCCCGCCCCGTCAGCCGCCGAGCGCGCCCAGCACCACGGCCTGGGCCTCCTCCTGCACCCGGGCGAGGTGGTCCTGGCCGAGGAAGGACTCGGCGTACACCTTGTACACGTCCTCGGTGCCCGAGGGCCGGGCGGCGAACCAGGCGTTCTCGGTGGTGACCTTGATGCCGCCGATCGCGGCGCCGTTGCCGGGCGCCTCGGTGAGCACGGCCGTAACCGGCTCCCCGGCCAGCGTGTCCGCGGTGACCTGGGCCGGCGACAACTTGGCGAGCAGCGCCTTCTGTTCGCGGGTGGCGGGCGCGTCGATGCGGGCGTAGGCGGGGGCGCCGAAGCGGCCGGTGAGCCCGGCGTAGTGCTCCGACGGCGTCTTGTCGGTGACCGCCGTGATCTCGGCGGCGAGCAGGGCCAGGATGATGCCGTCCTTGTCGGTGGTCCACACCGAGCCGTCCCGGCGCAGGAAGGAGGCGCCGGCCGACTCCTCGCCGCCGAACCCGAGGTCGCCGCCGACGAGTCCGTCCACGAACCACTTGAACCCGACCGGCACCTCGACCAGCCGGCGGCCGAGATCGGCGGCGACCCGGTCGATCATGGAGGAGGAGACCAGGGTCTTGCCGATGCCCGTGGCGGCCGGCCACTGCTCGCGGTGCCGGTAGAGGTAGGAGATGGCGACCGCGAGGTAGTGGTTGGGGTTCATCAGGCCCGCGTCCGGGGTGACGATGCCGTGCCGGTCGGCGTCGGCGTCGTTGCCGGTGGCGATGCGGAAGCGGTCGCGCTGCTCGATGAGGGAGGCCATCGCGTACGGCGAGGAGCAGTCCATCCGGATCCGGCCGTCCCAGTCCAGGGTCATGAACCGCCAGGTCGGGTCGGTGTGCGGGTTGACCACCGTCAGGTCGATGCCGTGCTGTTCGGCGATCCGCCCCCAGTAGGCGACGGAGGCGCCGCCGAGCGGGTCGGCGCCGATGCGCACCCCGGCCGCGCGGACGGCGTCCAGGTCCAGCACGTTCGGCAGATCGCCGACGTAGGTGCCCAGGAAGTCGTAGCGCCCGGTGGTGTCCGCGGCGAGCGCGCGGGCGTACGGCACCCGGCGTACGGCCTTCAGGCCGCCCGCGATGATCTGGTTGGCGCGGTCCTGGATCCAGGCGGTGGCGTCGGAGGCGGCCGGGCCGCCGCTCGGCGGGTTGTACTTGAAGCCGCCGTCGGCGGGCGGGTTGTGCGAGGGGGTGACCACCACACCGTCGGCGAGGCCCGAGGTGCGGCCCCGGTTGTACGTCAGGATCGCGTGCGAGACGGCGGGGGTGGGGGTGTAGCCGTCCGCGTCGTCGATGAGCACGCTCACGCCGTTGGCCGCGAAGACCTCCAGCGCGGTGGCCTTCGCCGGCTCGGACAGGGCGTGGGTGTCGGCGCCCAGGAAGAGCGGGCCGTCCGTGCCCTGGACGGCACGGTATTCGCAGATGGCCTGGCTGGTGGCGGCGATGTGGTCCTCGTTGAAGGCGCTCGCCAGGGACGAGCCTCGGTGCCCCGAGGTGCCGAACGCCACCCGCTGTGCCGGGTCGGCCGGGTCGGGGTGCAGCGTGTAGTACGCCGTGACCAGCCGGGCCACGTCGACAAGGTCCTCGGGACGGGCCGGCCGGCCGGCTCGTTCGTGCGGCATGAGTACCGTTCCTCCGCATCGGTGGGTCGTTCGCTCACCGCACATCTTTCCTCGTGGCGGGCGCGCCGGGCGAGTGCGCCCCACCGACGGTGCGGCACGGCCGACGGGGCGCCCGGTGCGGAGCCGGGCGGGCGGCCCGTGCGAAGCCAGGCGAACGGCCGATGTGGAGCCGGGCGAACGGCCCGTGCAAGGCCCGGCGGACGGCCGATGCGAAGCCAGGCGAGCGACCAGCGCGAAGCCAGACGGACGGACAGCGCGAAACCCGGCGGACGGCCCCTGCGAAGCCCGGCGGACGGCCGATGCGAAGCCAGGCGAGCGACCAGCGCAAAGCCAGACGGACGGCCGGCGCGAAGCCAGACGGGCGGACGATGCGAAGCCGAACGGGCGACCAGCGCGAAGCCCGGCGAACGGCCGATGCGAAGCCAGGCGGACGGACAGCGTGAAGCCAGGCGGACAGCCGATGCGCAGCCCGGCGAGCGACCAGTGCGACGCCCGGTGGACGGCCGGTGCGGAACCGGGCGCGGCAGGTGGGCCGGCCCGGTTTCGGGCGGGCTCAGGATCCGGCGCGCACGCGGGCCGCGGCGCGTTCCGCTTCCCGCACCACCTCGGCCGTGTCGACGTCCACCAGTTTCCCGCGCAGCTTCCGTGCCCGCCCGTCGACGTACACCTGACTCACGTTGCCCGGCTGGCCGTTGAGCACGATCTGGCCGACCCAGTCGAAGCGGGGCGCGAAGTTGAGCGTGCCCGGGTCCAGGACGACCACGTCGGCGCGTTTGCCGGGGGTGAGCGAGCCCACCTGGTCGGCCATGTGGAGGCACTCGGCCCCGCCCAGCGTCGCCATCCGCAGCACGGCCGGGATCGTCGGGTGCACGTCGGCGTTCTGGTGGAGGGCGCGTTGCAGTCCGACGGCCGCCTTCATCACGCCGAACATGTCCGAGGTGTCGTTGGTGCCGCCGTCGTGGCCGAGTCCGGTGCGCACCCCGCGCCGCTCGAACTCGGGGAGCCGGATGATGCCGGAGGCCAGCCGCATGTTGCTCAGCGGGCAGTGCGCCACCCGCACATCGGCGTCGGCGACCTGCGCGATCTCGTCGTCGGTGAGGTGGATCGCGTGGTTCATCAGCAGGTCCGGCCCGAACGCGTCCGCGGTGCGCAGGGAGCGGATCGGCTCCTGCGCGCGGTCGCCGCGGTGCTCCAGCACATGCGAGTTGATCATCAGCCCCAGATCACGGGCGACCTCGCGGGATCTGCGCAGCAGGTCGAGCCCGTCCATGCCGGCGTGCACGGAGACCTGGGCGGAGGCCAGTGGCAGCGGGTCGAGGAGTTCCTTCTTCACCCGCGGGACGAGGTCGAGGTTCGCGGTGTTCTGCGCCATCGCGTACACGAAGCGCAGTCCGGTGTGGTCCAGCGCGCGGATGTACTGCTCGCTGGTGTCGAACGGAATAGGGTGCACCCAGTCGACGAGGGTGGTCACCCCGGCCTGGAGGGCGTCGAGCGCGGCGAGCCGTACGAACCGGTACATGTCCTGCGGGCCGATCTTCGGCAGAGTGGCCCGGTTGCACCCGGCCAGCCAGCCGTACAGGTCCTGGGTGGCGCAGCCGCCGCGGATGCTGGACTGCCACAGGTGGTTGTGGAGGTCCACGAAACCCGGCAGTACCAGCATGCCCGAGACGTCCACCACCCGGGCGCCGGCCGGTGCGGGCAGCCGCCGCCCCACCCCGGCGATCCGTCCGTCCCGCATGAGGACGTCGGCGTGCTCCAGCGTGCCGAGCTCGCCCGTACCGAGGGCGGGGTCCATGGTGAGGACGAGTTCGGCATCCCGGAGCAGGGTGGTGGGCGCGTGCCCGGCGGCCCGGTCCGGGCGCGGGGCCCCGGTGGACGCGCTGGCCGCGCCCGTCAGGGGGACGGCGCCGATTCCGGCCAGCACCGTCCGGCGGCGCGGTGGCCGGGGAGTCGCGGGGGAGCTCGTGGTGGGGGTCATTGCGGTGTTGTACCGCGGGTAACACCCGCACGACACGACCAATTTCAGCCAACGGAAAGGCTCTTCCGCATGACGGATGCTCCCGGGGTGTGCGGAGGCCGCCCACGACCGTGAACAGCCAGTGGGTGGCCAGGGGCGCGCTGCTTAGCCCCGCCGCGCCCGCTCCCGAGCCCGCTCCTGATCCCGCGCGAAGGCGTACAGCTCCTTGGAGGTGGCGATCAGTTCGCGCCGCTCCTCCCGCGAACCGACCATCGGCTGCGAGCCCTTGAGCGGCACCTGGGCGCTCTCCGGCAGGAACCGCACGGTGAGCAGACCGATGGCACCGGCCAGCATCAGGTAGTAGGCGGGCATGAGGTCGTCACCGCTCGCCTCGACCAGTGCGGCGGTGACCAGCGGGGTGGTGCCGCCGAACGCGGCGACCGCGACGTTGAAGCCGATGCCCATGGCCGCGTAGCGCACGGCGGTCGGGAACAGCGCGGGCAGGGTGGCCGCGCTGGGCGCGGCGAAGCAGGCCAGCAGCGTGGCCAGAAGCAGCACCCCGGCGATCGGCGGCCAGGTGCCGTCCGCCTTGATCAGCAGGAAGGCCGGCACGGCGAGCACGATCATCGCGGCGGCGCCGACGGCGTAGAGCGGCCGTCGGCCCACCCGGTCGCTGAGCCGGCCGAGAAAGGTGATCAGAAGGACGATCCACACCATGCCGACCAGCACCAGCAGATCGGCGGAGCCGCTGGAGCGGTGCAGCGTCTCGGTCTGATAGGTCGGCAGATAGCCGGTGACCATGTAGTTGGTGACGTTGTAGAGCAGCACCAGGCCCATGCAGACCAACAGGGCCCGCCAGTGGTTGCGGACGATGTCCTTGAACTCGCTGCCCGCCGACTCCTGCGCCAGGGCCTTCTCGTGCTCGTCCAGCTGCTGCTGGAAGGCCGGGGACTCCTCCAGCTTCATCCGCATGTAGAGGCCGATGACACCGAGCGGTCCGGCGATGAGGAACGGCACGCGCCAGCCCCAGGACAGCATCTGGTCGTCGGTCAGGGCCAGGTTCAGCGCGGTGACCAGGGCCGAGCCGAGGGCGTACCCGGCGAAGGTGCCGAAGTCCAGCCAACTGGAGAGGAAGCCGCGCCGGCGGTCCGGGGAGTACTCGGCGACGAAGGTGGTGGCCCCGCCGTACTCGCCGCCGGTGGAGAAGCCCTGGACCATACGGGCCAGCAGGAGCAGTACGGGCGCGGCGATGCCGATGGTGGCGTAGCCGGGGATGATGCCGATGGCGAAGGTGCCCACGGCCATCATGATCATGGTGGTGGCGAGCACCTTCTGCCGGCCGATCCGGTCGCCGAGCGGCCCGAAGACCAGTCCGCCGAGGGGCCGTACGACGAAGGCGGCGGCGAAGGTCGCGAACGAGGAGATGACCTGGGCGGCCGGGGAGGCGCCGGGGAAGAACACCTTGCCGATGGTGGCGGCGAGGTAGCTGTAGACACCGAAGTCGAACCACTCCATGCAGTTGCCGAGCGCCGAGGCGCCGACCGCGCGCCGCAGCAGCGGGGGCTCGACCACCTGGACGTCGTCGGCGCGGAAGGCCCGCCGGTTGCGGCGCAGCCTGCGGCTCAGCTCCTCGCGTACCTGGCGCGGCAGTCGTGCCACGGCCTTCGGCACCCGCCGCGCACCTCCCTCCCCGCCGGGTACGGGCTCCCCGCCGGACCTCTCATCGCTCATGAGCGCCTCCTTCCGCACGCCTTGTTGATCACCCGCCTGCCCGTCTCGCCGGGCCGGAAACGGAACGCCCCGCTCCCTGTCCCGGCGCCGGGATCCGGGCGCACGCCACAGGCGTAAGGAAAAAATAGGACATACTGGAGGTCGCCGGACGACGTTGTCAGCCCGGCCTTCGCGCGACCCGCGATCCCAAGGAGCCGTTTCCCGTATGGCGCACGGAGCCCACGGCAGCCCTCTGCTGCCGCCCCGACCCGACCCGGTCCTCGCCCGCGACTGCGATCAGTGCCTCGGCTGGGGCTCCGTCGTCACCCGCGACGGGCACCACGAACTGTGCCCCGCCTGCCAGCCGGGCCCCACCGGGCGACAGCCCGGCGACCCCCGCCCGTAGCACGGCTCCCGCCCCCCAACCCTCGCCCCACCCCGGAAGGATCATCTTCCGGATAAGCTCGGGTAACGGTTTCACCAAGAAACGTTCGAGGCCGAGGGGCAGGGGACCGCCATGAGTACCGCACGCACCAGCAGGACACCGTTGCCGGGCATCGGCGTCCGGTACGACCTGACGACCCGCGAGCACCGCCAGCTGTCGGTGGTCGCCCACCGGGACGGCTCGCGCACCCTGAGTGCGTACCGGAGCGACGACCCCGACGCCTGCGCGCTGTCGGTCCGGCTCACCGGGCAGGAGGCGGAGGCCCTGGTGGACGCCCTGAAGCCGACCCATCACAGCCCCACTCTGCTGTCCACCACGGAACTCGGCCTGGTGGCCGAACGGATCGAGCTGTCCGGGACCTCGCACTGGAACGGACGGCTGCTCGGCGACACCCGGATGCGCACGGAGACCGGTGTGTCGATCGTGGCCGTACTGCGCCGCGCCGAGGCGATCCCCTCCCCCGGCCCCGGCTTCCGGCTGGCCGGCGGGGACACACTGATCGTGATCGGCACCCGCGAGGGTGTGGACGCCGCCGCCGCCATACTCGGCCGGGAGTGATCGCCGATGCACTCCTCCGCGGTCTTCCTGATCGAGTTCGGCGCGATCATCCTCGGCCTCGGACTGCTCGGCCGGCTCGCCGCCCGCCTGCGGTTCTCGCCCATCCCGCTGTATCTGCTGGCCGGGCTGGCCTTCGGCGAGGGCGGGCTGCTGCCCCTCGGCACCAGCGAGGAGTTCGTGGCCATCGGCGCCGAGATCGGTGTCGTCCTGCTGCTGCTGATGCTGGGCCTCGAATACACCGCCGGCGATCTGGTCTCCAACCTGAAGACCCAGTACCCGGCGGGAATCGTCGACGCCACCCTCAACGCCCTGCCCGGCGCCGTCATGGCCCTACTGCTGGGCTGGGGCCCGATCGCCGCCGTCGTCCTGGCCGGCATCACCTGGATCTCCTCCTCCGGGGTCATCGCCAAGGTCCTCGGCGACCTGGGCCGGATCGGCAACCGGGAGACACCCGTGATCCTCAGCATCCTGGTGCTGGAGGACCTGTCCATGGCGGTCTACCTGCCCGTCGTCACCGCCCTGCTGGCCGGGACCGGGATCGCCGCGGGCAGCGTCACGCTGGCCATCGCGCTCGGCGTGGCGAGCGTGGTGCTGCTGGTGGCGGTGCGCTACGGCCGGCACATCTCCCGCTTCGTCTCCACCGACGACCCCGAGAAGCTGCTGCTGGTGGTGCTCGGCCTGACCCTGGTGGTGGCCGGGGTCGCCCAGCAGCTGCAGGTCTCCGCGGCGGTCGGCGCGTTCCTGGTGGGCATCGCCCTGTCCGGGGAGGTCGCCGAAGGCGCGCACAACCTGCTGGCACCGCTGCGGGACCTGTTCGCGGCGGTGTTCTTCGTCTTCTTCGGCCTGCACACCGATCCGGCGAGCATTCCGCCGGTGCTGCTGCCCGCGCTCGCCCTGGCCGCCGTCACCACCCTCACCAAGATCGCCACCGGCTGGTGGGCGGCCCGCCGCGCGGGCATCTCCGGCCGGGGCCGCTGGCGGGCCGGCGGCACCCTCGTGGCCCGGGGCGAGTTCTCCATCGTCATCGCGGGACTCGCCGTCACCTCCGGCATCGACTCCGACCTCGGCCCGCTGGCCACCGCCTATGTGCTGATCCTGGTCATCGCCGGCCCGCTCACCGCCCGCTACACCGAGCCGCTCGCCCTCCGGCTGACCGGCCTCCGGGGCGGCGCCCGCCCGGCACCGGACCCCGAGGCCGAAGCCGAGGCAGAGAGCGAGGGCGAGGGTGGCCCGGAGTCCGTCTCCCCGGGCCAGGAGACCCCGGTCAGCCGGTCCTGATCACCTCACGGCGGCACCGACGTACCGTGGGGGCATGTCGTCGCCTCCCCTTCCGGGGCCGCTGGCCCACCTGGAACCGCTGCTCGGCCACTACGGCTACTGGGCCGTGGGGGCCGTGGTCCTCGTGGAGGACTTCGGGGTCCCCGCGCCCGGAGAGACGATCCTCCTCGCCGCGGGCGTGTACGCGGGCGCGGGGCGGCTGAACGTGGCGGCCGTGGCACTCATCGCGTTCGCCGCGGCCGTCGCCGGGGACAACCTCGGCTATCTGATCGGCCGGTCCGGCGGACGGGCCTTCGTACACCGGTGGGGCCGGTACGTCTTCCTCACCCCGAAGCGGTTCGAGGCCGCCGAGGGGTTCTTCACCCGGCACGGCGGCAAGATCGTGACCGTCGCCCGGTTCGTGGAGGGGCTGCGCCAGGCCAACGGCATCATCGCGGGCACTACCGGCATGCGCTGGCACCGCTTCCTCGCGTTCAACGCCCTCGGCGCGGCCCTGTGGGTCGGCCTGTGGACCACCCTGGCCTACCTGGCCGGCAGCCACATCACCGCGATCTACGACGAGATCAGGCGCTACCAGCTGTACGTCGTCCTCGCCGTCGCCGTGGTGATCGCGGGGTTCGTCGTACGCCACCTCGTACGGCGGCGGCGCGCCCGCTGATCCGCCTCCGGGTTTGGACGGCCGCGCAGCGGCAATCCGGAGGAGGACCACAGACCGCGTCCGAAGTTGGGAAGTGACACACGATGGCCGGCAACCAGAAGGCGAAGGCCAAGGCGGAGCAGGCCAAGGGCAAGGCGAAGGAGGCCCTGGGCCGCGCCGTGGGCAACGAGCGCATGGAGGCCGAGGGCCGCGCGGAGGGCGCCAAGGGAGACGCCCGGCAGGCCAAGGAGAAGGGGAAGGACGTCTTCAAGCACTGAGGAGACGGCTTCGACCACCGAGGCGTGTGCCGGTCACCGAGATGTGTACCGGTCCGGCCACCGAACGGGCCCGGGAGTTCCAGCGGAAGCGGAGGTCCCGGGCCCGTTTACGCGCGGCGGAACGGGGCGTTCCTGCCCATCCGGGAGATTCCTCGCAAACGTCCCCTTGACCCGCCGCCCAGCGGGTAGCCGAGCAGGGACGGCACGGTACCCCTGTGCACAGGAAGGGCCCCTGACCCCAGAGGAAAAGGGCAACTAGGTATGGACATCCCGCTCAGGACCCACGCGACGACGACGCGGGACCGCCCGGCGGTCCTGCGGTACAGCCGCACCTGGGACGCCGGCGTCTCCAGCATCGCCGAGGCCAGAGACGCCGTCGCCGACCTGCTCGCGCGGGCGCGGCCGGCCCCCGCACGGCGTCCGGTGCAGGATGCCCAGCTGGTCGTCAGCGAACTCGTCACCAACGCGGCCAAGCACGCGCCCGGCCCCTGCGCGCTGGCCCTGGAGCTGCTGCCGGGCGCGCGGGCACTGCGCGTCACGGTCACGGACACCTCCCGGGAGCCACCCCGCAGGCGTCCCCCCGATCCCCGCCGGGTCGGCGGCCACGGCCTGCACCTGGTGGCGATGCTCGCCCGCGACCTGGAGGTGACCTGGCTGGCCCACGGCAAGCGGGTCACGGCGACCGTACCGCTGACCGCGGAAGCGATCGGCTGACCGACGGCGTCCCACCCGTACGCCGGCCCGGCGCCCCCGCGCAGGGCCGCCGACTAGGCCGGGCGGCCACCCGCAGCGGCTCCAGGCTTCCGGACGCGGCTGCCCCAGGCTTCCGGACACGGCTCCCCCGGCCCGGCCCGGCCGCGTCCCCACCCAGGAACCGCCACCGGCCGCGCACACGATCCGCCGCCCGACCGCGGCACCAGCCCCCCCCCCTGCACGGCAGCCACCCCTGCCCGCCCCCGTCGTCGGATTCAGCCGGCCAACCCCAGGAGCCAGGAGTCTGCCCAGGGCCTTCGGCCAGGGCGGTTACGTGCTCGCTCCGACCGCACAGCCCGGCGGCGCCCCACTGCCCACCATCAACCCCAGCGGCAGCCGAGCCCGCTCAGGCCGGCGCCACGCGGGGCGCCGTGGCCGACGAGAGATCACCCGGACGGTCAGGGACGCGGGGCGGCGAACCGGCGTCGACCGGTCAGCGGCGCGGGGGCGGCGAACCGCGTCGACGCCAGATCCGGTACGCCGTGCACCCGGCCCACCCCCGCTTTCCGCAGCCGGCCGGCGAGCCTGTCGGACACCCCTTCGGGCAGAGCAGGGCGGGGCGGGGCTGCCGGTGCGGGTGGTGGAGCTGCTGACGGCGGGCGGGCGGCCTTGGACCTGTGCTCCGCGCGGGACCGGTGTAGGGTCTCGAAAGCCTTGGCAGAATCTCACGGCAGTTGGCAGATGGATGGCAGAAATGCCCCTGTCGTGAGACTCGCAGTTGTCCTGTCGCACTGAAGCTGTCGGATTCTCACTGCTTCTCGTTCGCGCCGTCGGATTCTCATTGCGGGGGGTAGCGATGGATCTGGGTCTGGTCGATGTCGGGTGGGCTGACGGTGAGGGCGACGGGCTGCGGAAGTTCGTGCTGGAGGCTGTGTCCCGGGTTCGGTTCGAGTCGGGGCTCCCGGTGCGGCAGTTCACGCCGTACCGCGGGCACCGCCATTGGAACCCAGGACCCCCTCTACCGGGGGCTCTGCCTCTAACGAGACCGCGACTTCCGTGAAAGCCAGGGAACTCGAGAATCCAGGGCTGCCGCCTTCTCGAACGACCTGGCATTCCGGCAGGTCAACGGCTCGTCAGCTGACAGATGCACTTCGACAGGACAGCAGTTCAGAGGCTTCAATCGTTTGGGTGGCTCGGGCGGTAGTCCGGGTCATGAAGCATTTCGGGTTTCGGGAGTGTCCGGTCGCGGATGCGGAGAAGCTGACCGAGTGGCTGGCAATAGGCTCAGCAGACCCGGCATCGGTTAGGAGGCTCGGATATTGCGGCGCACGGCGTCGAGGTAGTCGGTGATGGCTTGGTGGTTCTTGGTGAGACATTCGATTTTTTCGGCCATGCGATCGCGTTCGCGTTCGAGCGTTGCGACCATGTCTGGCGTGACGTAGGGCATGTGGATCGTGCGGGGACTGTTCAGACAGGGCAGGATCTGCTTGATGATCCGTGTGGGCAGCCCTACATCGAGCAGGCCTCTTACCTGGAGAACCCGGTCAACGACGTACTCCTCATAGTCCCGGTATCCGTTGGGCAGTCGATCTGACGCGATCAGTTCCTGCTCCTCGTAGTAGCGCAGCAACCTCACCGGAGTCCGCGTGCGCGTCGACAACTCACCGATCCGCATATCCCTCTCCTCGCCCTCTGTGGCCGGCGTTCTGTGACTTGGCGCACACCGGGTTGACCTTCACACTGATGTCACCCATCGATGGTAGGGACATGACACGACCAGATACTCTGCCACCTCGCTCGATAACGAACGCCCGGCTCCCGCTGGCGGGTCTTCTGGCCTTGGCCACCACCGGGTTCATTACGCTCCTGACCGAGACGATGCCCGCCGGGATGCTTCCCGAGATGAGCCGAGACCTGGGTGTGAGCGAGAGTGCTGCCGGACAGAGCGTCACGGGCTTCGCGATCGGGGCGATCCTCGCCGCGATCCCGCTCACCAAGGCGACGATCGGCTGGCCGCGCCGACACCTGCTGCTGTTGGCGATCGCAGGATTCGCGATCGCCAACACCGTCACCGCGCTCTCCGAGAGCTTCGCACTTACGCTAGCCGCCCGGTGCCTCGGCGGCATCGTCGGCGGGTTGCTCTGGGCGCTGTTGGCCGGGTACGCGGTACGGATGGTTCTCCCACATCAGCGCGGCAAGGCAATGGCGATTGCGATGGCGGGCGCAATCGTTGCCCTGTCCGTCGGAGTTCCTGCTGCGGCGCTTCTGGCCAAGCTCGTCGAGTGGCGATACGCGTTCGGGATCATGACCGTCCTCACGCTCGCGTTGATCGTGTGGGTCATCGCGGCGGTGCCGAACTTCCCCGGACAGCCCAAGGGCTCACGGCTCCCGCTCACCCGTACCTTCCGCATTCCCGGCGTAGCGCCCGTGCTCCTCGTGACCCTCACATTCGTGCTCGCCCACAGCATCCTCTACACCTACATCGCCCCGTTCCTCACGCCGCTCGGCATGGCAGGTCAAGTCGACGCCGTGCTGCTCACCTTCGGCCTGGTGTCGCTGGTGAGCATCTGGATCGCCGGAGCGCTCGTCCATCGGCACCTGCGCCTCCTCATGATCCTCGCGTGTGCGCTCTTCGCGACATGCACGCTGCTGCTCGGCATCTTCTCCGGCGTGCCTACGCTCGTCTACGCCAGCGCGGCGCTCTGGGGGCTCGCGTTCGGCGGCACCTCCACCCTGTTGCAGACCGCAGTCGCCGAAGCAGCAGGCGACGCCGGCGACGTCGCCCAAGCACTCCTCACCACCGGATGGAACGTCGGAATCGCCGGTGGTGGCATCATCGGAGGCCTCGTCCTCAGCGGATTGGACGCATCCTGGCTGAGTTGGGTCGCGCTCGCGCTGCTCGTCCCTGCACTCGCCACTGTGCTCACGGCACGCGAACACGGGTTCACCAAGGGAGAACTCGGCAGCCGCTGAACCACTGCTGCCCGCGACCCAAGAAATGCCATGACTGTCCTGCAGATCAAGGTCAGCTACACGGGCACCGGGAGCGGATGGTGGATGTAGGGGTGTGTGTACGGCTCGCCGAGGACGAGGTGTCCGAGGGCCTCGCCTGGGAGTCGGCACCGGTGGAGATGCTGTACGCGGCCGAGCCCTGGCGGACGTTCCGCTGGTACATGGGGCAGAAGCACTACTCGGGTTCGTACTGGTCGAGTACGCAGTCGGATCACGTGATCTACGAGCCGCGGCTGGAGCTCTCGCGGCTGCTGTACCTGATGGCCACCACCACGGGCCCGTTGGTCGTCGACGTCAAGCCGCGCCACCGGGTGGCCCGGGCGGAGCACGCGTTCGCCTTCGCCTGGACCCGCGAGGCGGTCGGGTCCCGCGGCTGGCGCTACGAGGTATGGAGTGAACCGCCGGACGCCGAGCCGACATCCGTTTCCTGGCGGGCTACCGCCGCGACTGGCTGTTCGAGCCGAACCCGTCCGAGGAGATACCGGGTCTGCCCGAGGACATACGCGACGAGGAGGTGGACGAGGAGCCGCCGTCGGAGCGCCCTTTCGCGCACCATCCGGCCGGCCCTGTCGTGCTACCTCCTGCTCATCGGCGGCGCGAGAGGGGACCTCAGCACAGCGGCCCGGCTCCTTTGGTCCCCGGCGGAAGACCGGCTCGGTCCCCACATGGCGCACCGGCTCACGAAGCAGGGGCACTGGCCGGCTGGCGGAATTCCGTGACTGTCTGTCATTTTCGCCGCTGTCGGCCCGGACCGGCCGTTCCTAGGCTCACGGTGACCAGTCGCTCGTGAGAGGAACGCGCAGATGACCGAGGCCCACACAGACGAACGCGACGTCACCCGGCGCACGCTGCTCCAGCGCGGGGCCGGCGTCGCCGCGGCCGGCGCGGCGACCGCGCTCGCCGGCCGGCTCGCCGCCGCTGCGGACCGGCCGGGTCCGGCCGCCGCCCTGCCCGCGACGGTGGCCGGGGTCCGCATCCCCGACACCGAGGTGGCCCGGCACACCGTGGCCTTCGCCCGCGATGTCAGCTCCCCGTCGCTCTTCCACCACGTGCTGCGCAGCTATGTCTTCGGCGCGCTGGTGTTCGACCGGCAGGGGGCCCGCTACGACCGGGAGCTGGCGTTCGTCGCCACCGTGCTGCACGACCTCGGTCTGGTGGAGGCGTTCCAGACCCCGTCCGAACGCTTCGAGGTGGACGGCGCCGACGCCGCGCGCCGGTTCCTGCACCGGCTGCGCGTGCCCGCCGGGCGGGTGGACGTGGTCTGGGACGCGATCGCCCTGCACACCAGCGCCGGTATCGCCGCCCGCAAGAGGCCGGAGATCGCGCTGGTCTCCGTGGGTTCGGCACTCGACTTCACGGGGAACGGGCTGGACCGGATCCCGGCCGACGTGCTGGCGGAGGTGCTCGGCAACTTCCCCCGGCTGGAGTTCAAGAAGGTCGCGCTGGACACGGTGCTGTCGCTGTGCCGCACCAAGCCCATGGGCGAGCTGATGCACCCCTTCGCGGAGGTCGGCCGCCGTCACATTCCCGGCTTCCCGGTGCCCACCGTGGAGGACCTGCTGATGAACGCGCCGTTCACGGAATAGGCGGGCCACCCCCCGCGGCCGGAGATGCCGCACGCGTCACGGATCCACTGGGCCGCGGGGCCGTCGGCGGCGGGCAGCCGGGGTCGCGCAGCAGGGCGTCGGTGCGAGGGATGCGGCGGCGCGCGACGGTCGGTTCCGACCGCGGTGGCGTGCCCGCCGGGGTGTCTCCGGCTGCCCGTCCTGGTGCCGGCCGCTGCCGCATGGCGCCCCGCCCCTCCCGGCCCGGCCCTGCGCCCGTGCGAGACCGGCTCCCTCCCGGCCCGGCCCTGTGCCCCGTACGCGTCCGGCCGGTCGTCCCCCGCAGCCCGCGCGGCGCCGCCCGATACGCCGGGACACACGTTGGCGGTGGCCGCCGCCCGGGTACTCGGCGCCGCATGAACGCACACGAGCACGAGCAAGAACACGACCGTCGCGACGAGGACGCGACGGCGGCCGGGCGGGCCGCACGGCGCCGGCGTGAGGAGGAGCGCGAGCGAGCCGGTGCCGAGCCGTTCGACTACCCGTACCCGGAGCGCCGGGCCGGCGTCCGGGCCCGGCGCCACATCAGCGAGGCGCAGGCCGCCGCGGACACCCCGCCGGGGATCCCCGGGGGCTACGGCACGACGGGCGGCGGCCAGCCGGGTGCGACCGGCGCCGCCCACCCGCCGGTTCCCGAGCGCCGGACCACCTCGGCCCGGACCCCGGCCACCGAGCCCGGCAGCGACGACGAGGGGCCGACGAACCGCTCGAAGCCCTGACGCGCCCCCGCGCGGGCGGGCCGGCACCGTGACACGGGGGACGCATGCCTGGCTCCGGCCGCGCCGCACCGGGATCGTTACGCGATGCCGGTCGGGCGGGAGCGGTCACCCGGGCCGTCGGTGTCGCCGGGCTCGTCGGTGTGCGGGCGTGGCCGGGGCGGCGGGGCCTCGCCCGCGGTGAGGTGTTCGAGGACCTCGACCAGTTCCTGGCAGGCCTTCTCCACCGAGTCGCGGGTGTTGCGCTGCTCGATGATCACGGCGGACAGCAGCAGCGCGGTCAGGGCGGTGGCTCCGTTGAACGCCTGGAGTTTCAGCATCACCTCGATCCGGTTGAGCCCCGCGAACGCGCCGACGCCGTCGGTCGCGGCGACGGTGGCCGCCACGGACGTGAGCAGTGCGCAGAGCACGCTTCCCACCAGCTGGAAACGGAGGGCCGCCCAGATGACGACCGGGTAGACGAGGAAGAGCGTGCTGATGGGACTGTAGACGGCCGGCGGTACCAGCAGGCAGGCGACGACGGCCAGCGCGCTCGCCTCCTTCCAGCGGCCCGGGGGCAGCGGCAGGCGCACCCGGCGCAGCGACAGCAGCAGCGGCGTGACGATGAGCACGCCCATCGCGTCCCCCACCCACCAGGCGAGCCAGACGGGCCAGAAGCTGCGGGCGGGCAGACCGTCCGTGAGGACGAGGAAGCCGGCCCCGACGGTCGCGCTGATCAGCGTGGCCGCCAGCGCGGCCAGGAACACCAGGGCGAGGCCGTCGCGTAACCGGCTGAGGTCGGTGCGGAACCCGGCCCGGCGCAGCAGGAGCGCCGCGCACAGGGGCGCCACCGTGTTGCCGAACAGCACCCCGAGGACCTCGGCGTCGGGTGTGGTCAGGGACAGGACGGCGAAGAAGGCGCCGAGCGTGATGCCGGGCCAGCAGCGCAGGCCGAAGATCAGCAGGGCGGCGACGGCGACGCCGGTGGGCGGCCAGATGGGGGTGACGACGGCACCCTCGACGGTCAGCTGGCGCAGCAGGCCGAGCCGGGCCGCCGCGTAGTAGCAGGCGGCGACGGCGGCCACCTGGACGGCAAGGCCGCCCGGTCGGCGCAGCTCCTCGATACCCACCACAGCAGCCATCTCACACCGGCGGGCGCCGGTCGGCGAGGCGAGGCACGGTCTCGTCCGGCCCTATGGCTGAACGCCGGGCCGTCACGGAACCCGGACGACCGAACGCCGCGCCACCAAGGGAGCCGGCCGCCCGACACCTACGCGCCAGGCCGGCCGCGTCGAAACCCCGCCGGAACACCCCGCCGCCCACGAACCCGACCAGCCGAACACCCCGCCACCACGAACCCGGCCGGACGGACGCCCCACCACCGCGAACCCGGCCGGGTTGGGAGCCCACCGGGTCCCGGTCAGGCCAGGGTGCAGGGACCGTCGAGGCCCACGACCAGGACGGCGGCGTCGTCGTCGTGCCCGACGCTCTCCGCGCCCTTGATCACGGCCGCCGCGAGCGCGTGGGCCTCCAGGCCGGCGACGGCGGCTATGCCCGCGAGCCGGACCACCTGGTCCAGACCGTCCTCGATATTGAGCGAGGGCCCCTCCACGACACCGTCGGTGACCAGCACGAACACTCCCCCGGTGGTGAGCCGGTGACGGGTCACCGGGAACTCGACGCCCCGCTCGATGCCGAGCGGCGGTCCGCCCTCGTCGTCGACGACCCCGGATTTCCCGTCAGCCGTGGCCCACACGAACGGGATGTGGCCGGCCCGTGCGCTCTCCAGCACCCCGGTGGCCGGGTCGAGCCGCATGAAGGTGCAGGTGGCGAACAGCTCGCTGCCCAGGGAGAGCAGCAGGTCGTTGGTGCGGGCCAGCAGTTCGCCCGGCTCCCCGGTGACCGAGGCGAGCGCCCGCAGTCCGGCCCTGACCTGGCCCATGAAGGCCGCTGCCTCGATGTTGTGGCCCTGTACGTCGCCGATGGACAGCCCTATCCGGCCGTCGGGCATGGTGAAGGCGTCGTACCAGTCGCCGCCCACGTTGAGGCCGAGGTTGGCGGGCGTGTACCGCACCGCCACATGGATGCCGGGGGCGTCGGGCAGGTCCCGCGGGAGCATGCCCCGCTGGAGGGCGAGGGCCAGCTCGACCTGGGTGCGCTGGAGCTGAGCGCGACGGCGCGCCTGGGCGGTGAGCGACCCGAGTCGGGCGAGCAACTCGTCGCTGTCGTCCGTGGAGCGCTTGCGGGGCATCGATCACTTCCGGCGGGGCGGTGTCTCTCGGCGGGCCGGTAGCCCGAATTTTCAGCAAACGCCTAGATTTTACCTATTAAGGATGATCAGCGGATCTCGGAGTCGATGCCGGTGACCACCGCGGGCCCGAGCGGTGCGCTCCGCTCGTCCAGTCCCGCGTCCCGCAGGGCGTCGCCGGCGAGCCGGCGGGCCGCCTCCTCGGCGTGCGGGCGGGTGTCCGCGTCGACGGTCAGGCGCAGGGTGAAGGTGTTGTCGTCGTTGACGCTGAGCACGTCCAGGTCCTCCGCGCTGCCCATGCGGGTGCCGTGCGGGTCGGCGGGCCGGAGCGCCCTGGCCAGCCGGGTGCGGGTGTCGGCCTCGATCCCGGCGGTGAAGGTGCCGGGGACGCTGATCACGTAGGTCGTCATGGGACGGTCCTTTCCTCGGGCGTCCCCTCGTCTACCCCGATTCCGGGGCTTCGCACGGCCCCGGCAGGGCAACGCGGCCCAGCCGGTCACCGGGCCGCCGTCTACGCCGGGCCGCCCGCCGTCACTCGAACGGTGGACCTGCCCATGTCGGCTCCGGGGGCGGTCCGGGCCGGGGTGGGAGATTGCCGGGGTGGGAGATTACGGAGGCGGCCCGGCCCGCGCCCGTGGGGCCCGCAACGCGACGAAGAAGACGCTCGTCGTCTACGCCGAGAAGCGGTGCGAGGGGAACGGCGACACGGCTCGCCCCCGGCAAGTCGACGCCCAGCGGCGCCCGCTTCGCCAGCGTCATCTTCAACCCGCGCTGACCCGCACCTCCGACACCGTCCGGCACCATCCGGCACCAGCGACTCCGTCCGGCACCGTCCGGCACCAGGGGCTTTGCCCCACACACCCGTGCGCGCCTCCGTGGAAAATACGGTGGCGCGCGCCCTGGTCCGCGCGTTAACGTGCGGGACATGTCCAGCCCCGAGGCATCCAGACACTAGCCACCGGCCGTCCGGTGGCTTTTCGTCGTTCGCACGCCACCACCGGGCTGCCGTCCTCCGGGTTCCGGACCGGCACGCACCTCTTCTCCTGTTCTCCTCGTGCCTCCTCACTCGTCCGTGTGACGCGTCGCCCTCGTGCGGGCGGCGGTGCCGGCCGGGCCCGCACGCGATGCCCCGCGCGCTCGGCCGTCCGTCCGTCCCAGGACCGCACTCACCGGTCGTGACCGTCGCGGGTCCGCGTGCTCGCTACCCGTCCGCGACACGGTGTGTGGAGTCTTGATGCCTTTCGCTCTCTATCTGCTCGGGCTGGCCGTCTTCGCCCAGGGCACGTCCGAGTTCATGCTGGCCGGCCTGGTGCCGGACATCGCCCGCGACCTCGGGGTCTCGGTGCCCACGGCGGGCACGCTCACGTCCGCCTTCGCCGTCGGCATGGTCGTGGGCGCGCCGGCGGCGGCGCTGCTCGGCCGTCGCCGGCCGAGCCGGCAGTCGCTGCTGGTGTTCCTGGGGGTGTTCCTGGCCGCCCATGTCGTCGGGGCGCTCACCTCCGACTTCTCCGTCCTGCTCGCCACCCGGGTGGTCGCGGCCCTGGCCAACGCCGGCTTCCTCGCCGTCGGCCTGACGGCGGCGACCGGCATGGTCGCGCCGGACGCCAAGGGCCGGGCCACCGCCGTCCTGCTCGGCGGCACCACGCTCGCCTGTGTGGCGGGTGTGCCGGCGGGCGCCGCCCTGGGCCACATGCTGGGCTGGCGCTCGGCGTTCTGGGCGGTGGCCCTGGTGTCCGCCCCGGCACTGGTGGCGATCGCCCGGTCGGTGCCGCGCGACCCGGCGGCCGGGGGACCCGTCCCGGGCGCGTCGGCGGAGCTGCGGGCGCTGCGCCGGCCCCGGCTGCTGTCGGTGCTCTGCCTCGCCGCGCTCGTCAACGGCGCCACCTTCTGCACGTTCACCTACCTGGCGCCGCTGGTCACGGAGGTGTGCGGACTCGGCGCCGGCTGGGTGCCGGGGGTGCTGGCGCTGTTCGGCGCGGGGGCGTTCGCCGGTGTGACGGCGGCGGGCCGGCTGGCGGACCGGCCGGCGGACCGGAGGGCCCGGCCGGTGCTGCCCCTCGCCGGCGCCGCGCTGCTGGCCGGGTGGACCGCGCTGGCCCTGGCCGCCGGACGGCCCGGCGTGGCCGTCGCCCTGGTGCCGGTCCTCGGCCTGCTGGCCTTCGGGGTCGGCTCCACGCTGGTCGCCCGGGTGCTGTACGAGGCGGCCGACGCGCCGTCCCTCGCCGGCGCCTTCGCGACATCGGCGCTGAACGTGGGCGCCACGCTGGGCCCGGTCCTGGGCGGTGCCGCGCTCGACGGCGGGTTCGGCCACCGCTCCCCGGTGTGGGTCAGCGCGCTGCTGATGGCCATGGCCGGCCTGGTCGCCCGCCGCCGGACGCGACGGTCGGAACAGCCCCTGTGACACCGGGCGTCGACGCATCGGCGCGGTGGCCCGGAGGGGGCTACAAACCGGCCAGGACCATATGGTTATCATATGAGCGCTGCCTAGCTCGAAAGATGGATCTGTGACTGTCAACGACGACTCGTTCACCAACTGGAAGATCCGCGAAGAGATCGCGGAGTCGATGATCCCGCTCATCGGGAAGCTGCACCGCGAGCGGGACGTGACCGTCCTGCTGCACAGCCGCTCCCTGGTGAACAAGTCGGTGGTCAGCATCCTGAAGACCCACCGCTTCGCCCGGCAGATCGCCGGCGCCGAGCTGTCGGTCACCGAGACCATGCCGTTCCTCCAGGCCCTCGCCTCCCTCGACCTCGGGCCGTCCCAGATCGACCTCGGCATGCTGGCCACCATGTACAAGGCCGACGAACGCGGCCTGAGCGTCGAGGAGTTCACCGCCGAGGCGGTCGCCGGCGCCACCGGAGCCAACAAGATCGAGCGCCGCGAGCCGCGCGATGTCGTCCTCTACGGCTTCGGCCGCATCGGCCGGCTCGTCGCCCGCCTGCTGATCGAGAAGGCCGGCTCCGGCAACGGCCTCAGGCTGCGCGCCATCGTCGTGCGCGGCGGCGGCCCCCAGGACATCGTCAAGCGCGCCTCGCTGCTGCGCCGCGACTCCATCCACGGCCAGTTCCAGGGCACGATCACGGTGGACGAGGACAACGGCACGATCGTCGCCAACGGCAACGCCATCAAGGTGATCTACGCCGACGACCCGACGTCCGTGGACTACACCGAGTACGGCATCCGGGACGCCATCCTCATCGACAACACCGGCAAGTGGCGCGACCGCGAGGGCCTGTCCCGGCATCTGCGCCCCGGCATCGAGAAGGTCGTGCTGACCGCGCCGGGCAAGGGCGACGTGCCGAACATCGTGCACGGCGTCAACCACGACACGGTCAAGCCGGAGGAGCGGATCCTGTCCTGCGCCTCCTGCACCACCAACGCCATCGTTCCGCCGCTGAAGGCGATGGACGACGAGTACGGTGTGCTGCGCGGCCATGTGGAGACCGTCCACTCGTTCACCAACGACCAGAACCTGCTGGACAATTACCACAAGTCCGACCGCCGTGGCCGCTCCGCGGCGCTGAACATGGTCATCACCGAGACGGGTGCCGCCTCCGCCGTCGCCAAGGCCCTGCCCGACCTGAAGGCGAAGATCAGCGGCAGCTCGATCCGCGTCCCCGTGCCGGACGTCTCGATCGCGATCCTCAACCTCCAGCTGGCCCGTGAGACCACCCGCGAGGAGGTCCACGACTATCTGCGCGAGGTGTCGCTGACCTCGCCGCTCAAGCGCCAGATCGACTTCATCACGGCGCCCGACGCGGTCTCCAGCGACTTCATCGGCTCGCGCCACGCCTCGATCGTGGACGCCGGCGCCCTCAAGGTCGACGGCGACAACGCGATCCTCTACCTGTGGTACGACAACGAGTTCGGCTACTCCTGCCAGGTCGTCCGCGTCGTCCAGCACGTCTCGGGCGTGGAGTACCCGACGTACCCGGCGACGGCGGTCTGACCCTCCGGGCGCCACGCGTACGTACGGCCGCCGACCGGGGTTCCGGCCGGCGGCCGTTCCGTTGCCGGGACGGGCGCGGTCAGGCCGTGGCCGGCCGGTGAGTCGACCGGTGTGTGTCCTCGCGCCGGGGGCCGAAGGGCGCGCGCCTTCCGCCCGGCCCCGGCAGGCGGGGGCCGTCAGCGGCCTATCCGCGCCACGGGCCGGTCACGGCGAACGTGGTGCCGGGTGTATAGCAGTTGAGGAACAGCGTCGTCCCGTCGGGGGCGAAGGTGACCCCGGCGAACTCCCCCCACTCCGGCTTCCGGGCCGTGCCGATGTTCTGCCGGCCCCGGGCCAGCGCGTACACCTCGCCCCGGCGGGTCAGCCCGAAGACATGCTGGGCGCCGTTGCCGTCCTCGCAGACCATCAGGCCGCCGCCGGGCGCGAGGCATATGTTGTCCGGGGACTCGCCGGGCAGCCGCACGTCGGTGTCCGGGCCGAACACGACGGCCAGGGTCAGCCGGCGGTGCGCCGGGTCGTAGCGCCAGACCTGGCCGTAGTGGTCGGCCGCGGAGCCGTCGGTGCCGCGCGCGAAGGACGACACGAAGTACACGCTGCCGCCGCCCCAGTAGCAGCCCTCCAGCTTCTGGGCGTGGGTGATGCCCCCGGGGCCGTAGTCCTGGAACCTGGTCGGCGTGGCGATGGCCAGCGGGTCGGGCACGTCCACCCACTCGATGCCGTCGAAGCGCGCCCCGGTCTCGCGGATCGCCGACAGGTCCGGCACACCGGGCACCCGCATCGCCTGGAGCCGGCCGCCCGCGCGCAGCGAACCGACGCCGCCCAGCGGCCGGTGTGGCAGGAAGCGGTAGAAGAGGCCGAACGGCTTCTGGAAGGCGTCCTCGGTCTCGTAGAGGACGCCGTCGCGCGGGTCGATCGCGACCGCCTCGTGCTGGAACCGGCCCAGCGCGGTCAGCGGCACGGCGCCGGTGCGGTGCGGGTCGGTGGGGTGCACCTCGAAGACGAAGCCGTGGTCCTTGGTGTAGCCGTTGGTGCCGGCTCTGTCCTCGGTCTCCTCGCAGGTCAGCCAGGTGCCCCACGGGGTCGGTCCGCCCGCGCAGTTGACGGCCGTGCCGGCGATGGCGACCCTCTCAAAGAGCACGCGGTGTCCGTCGAGCGTCAGGGCCGTACAGCCGCCCTTGCCCGCCGGGTCGTAGGTGAGACCGTCGACGGCCGGCACCGGGATCCGTGCGGTCGCCCCGTTCTCGTGGTTGCGGACGAGGTGTGTACGGCCCGCTCTGCCGGCGAAGGCGGCCATGCCGTCGGGGCGGGTGGGCACCGGGCCCTCCCCGGAGCGGAGCAGGTCGCCCTCGCGGGACAGCACGGTGTAGCGGAAACCTTTCGGCAGATCGAGCAGGCCGTTCGGATCGGGGACGAGCGGGCCGTAGCCGGCGTGACCCGGACTCTGCGCGGCGGCCGTACCCGCGAAGACCTCGGACAGGGCTCCGGTGAAGGCGATGCCCACTCCCAGGGCGCTCGCTGCGGACAGGACCTGACGGCGTGTTGCAGACATACGGCGGTGACCTTCCTGCTGGCGGACAGGAACCGTGACCCCGCCGTGTCTACCACCTGGTGGGGGCGACGGGAACCACGCGCGGCACATGTGTCCCGCCGTCCGGGACCGCCGGTTCTCCCGCGGTGGCGCGGCGGAGCGTCCCGGATCGCGGTGGACGGGCAGGACCGCGTGACCGTTGCGGTGTTTCCTTCTACGCGCCGGCGGCACTCCAGGTGCGGGAGGCCCAGGTACGCAGGTGGGGGGCCTGGACGACGAGATCGCGGTAGGCGTCCGTGGCGGACCGGACCACGGTCTCCACGAGGTCGTCGGAGAGGGTGTCCGGCCGCCAGGCCAGCACATAGCGGCACCACAGCGGGGAGCCCGCCAGCGGCTTGACCACGACGTGCGGGATCGGCCGCAGCGTCGGCTGCACCAGGGACACCCCGAGACCGTCGGCGATCATGCTCTGCAACTGCGTCTGGTCGCCGAGCCACTCGTGCACGGTACGCGGGGTGAACCCGGCCGCCGCGCAGGCGTCGTAGAACACCCCCGGCCAGCCGGCGCCGTCGTCCGGGGTCACGAACCAGGCGTCCTCGGCGAGGTCGGCGAGCTGCACCTGGGGGCTCTGCCGCAGCCGGTGCCGGGCGGGCAGGGCGACGAAGGTGGGCTCGGTGACGATCCCGCGGTGCCGTACGGCGGCCGAGTGCCGTAGCTCCATGCCCGGGTAGTCGGCGGCGATGGCGGCGTCCACCGCGCCGTCCTCCAGCAGCTCCACGATCCGCGAGGACGCGTAGACGCTGGTCACGGCCAGGGACAGTTCCGGCAGCCGGGTGCGGACCCGGGAGACCGTCCCGGACAGCATCGGCGAGTTGGTCGCGGCCACCCGCAGAGTACGGCGGGGGCGGTCGGCGGCCGGGCGGTGCCCGATCGCGGCGGCCCGCGCGAGCACGTCCCGGGCCTGCTCGACGACCTCGGCGCCGTACCGGGTCGGCCGGACCCCGCCCGGCCCGCGCTCGAAGAGCGGTTCGCCCAGGTGCCGTTCGATGCGCCGGAGCTGCGTGCTCACGGCGGGCTGCGAGTAGCCCAGCTGGGCGGCGGCCCGGCCCACGCTGCCCGCGTCGGCGATCGCGCACAGCACCCGCAGATGCCGCAGCTCCAGCTCCATCGGCCCACTCCCCCGTTCGTTCCCGCGGCCGGCCCGGCGGCAGCGGGACGGCGTGTGCCGGCCGGGGCCTCGGCGCGCCCGAGGGCACGGCCTTCGCGCCGCCGCCCCGCACCCGTGCCACCGCAGGTGTTCCGCGCACCCCGGGGCGAACGCGGTGCCGGCCGGCGGACCGAAGCGTTCCATGACGTTCCGCACGGCACAAGTCACGGGCCCGCACGGGCGCGGACACCGAACGCGCGATGACCGAACGGCCCCGGGCGAACCGGACCCCAAGCCCGCACCGCCGGTCACCCGATCCGCGCCGCCGGCCCCGGTGTCCGTGCCCTCAGCCGACCGGCCCCGCACGCCCCGGATCAGTGCCGTCCGGACCTCTCCGCCACCCGGGGCGGTACCGACCCGGGTGGCGGAGAGGTCCGGACCAGTACCGCCCCGTCCGCACCCGGATCAGTGTCGGCCCAGTATCTCCGCCACCCGCATGAACCCGTCCCCGCCGTGGCCCAGGCCGATGACGCGTCGGGCCAGGCCTTCCACGGAGCGCATCACGCCCGCGTCGATGCCGTGGGACTCGGAGAGGTCGATGACGTGGGACATGCTGGAGACCGCGGAGGTGATGGGGTTGATCCGGCCGGAGTAGGTGCCGTCGTCGGCGTCCTGTGCGAACTCCTCGAACAGGGGCGGCAGGATCGCGGCGATGCCCTGGGCGAACGGGGCCAGCTCCCCGGCGGTGACGCCCTCCGCCCGGGCGATCGCCACGGCGTGCGCGTAACCCGCCATCGCGGTCCAGAAGATGTCGAGCAGCGCGATGTCGAAGGTGGCCGCGCGCCCGGTCTCCTCCCCCAGGTGGGTGTGCGTCCCGCCGAGCACCTCCAGCACCGGCCGGTACCGCTCGTACAGGTCGCGCGGTCCGCTGTGCAGGAAGACGGCATCCGGGGTGCCGATGCTGGGGGCGGGCGTCATGATGGCGCCGTCCAGGTAACCGATGCCGTGGGCCGCCGCCCACTCGGCGGTGTCCCGAGCCCGCTCCGGGGTGTCGGCGGTCAGGCTGACGACGGTACGTCCCTTCAGCGCGCGGGTGACCTCCTCGCGGCGCAGGATCGCGTCGGAGGCGTCGTAGTTGACCACGCAGACGACGGTCAACTCCGAGGCGGCCACCGCCTCTTCGGCCGTCGCCGCGGAAACCGCGCCCTGCTCGGTCAGTTCCCGGTCCCTGCCGGGCGTGCGGTTCCAGACCGTGGTCCGCAGTCCGGCCTTGAGGAACGCGCCCGCCAGCGAGCGGCCCATCGGGCCGAGACCGAGCACGGTGACGGAAGGAAGATTCACAGCTGTCGACATGTTGCGACTCCGTAAGTGGTGATAGTGAACAGTGGACAAGAGCGGCCGCGGTGGCCGCGGGAAAGATGAAGAGGACGACGATGACGCGCAGCCGTGCCCAGGACCCGAACGTCTGCGGAGTGACCGCCGCGATCGCCGTCATCGACGGCAAGTGGAAGACGTCACTGCTGTGGCTGCTGGAGTCCGGCCCGCACCGGCCCGGCGAACTGCGCCGCCGGCTGCCCGGGTTGAGCGAGAAGGTGCTGACCCAGGCACTGCGCGAGATGGAGCAGGACGGTCTCGTGCACCGGGATGTGCACGATGTGCTGCCGCCGAAGACCGTGTACTCGCTGACCGAGTTCGGCCAGGACCTCGCCACGGCGCTGAACCCTCTGGCCGAGTGGGGTTACCGCCGTCTGGACCGGCTCCGCCCGAGCGAGGCGGCAGCGTCCTGACGGGCCTTCGGCTGTCACCTCCTCGTCCGTTGTCCGGCAGCCCCTGACCTCGGGAAACAGCTTCTCCCAGGCGGCCGGGGCTGCCAAGTACCCACAAAAAAGTGGGTGTCCGGGCACCCCGGCGGGAACGGGGGACGCCGGCGTGGACCGGGCGGCCCTAAGTATTGATCCCGTTTGCCTAAACCCTTTAGGAAACTGCATACTCCTCTCCGGCGGACAGGAGGGAAGACGATGGCGCGCGCGGGACTGACCACGGACCGGCTGGTCCGGGCCGGAGCGGAACTCGCCGACGAGGTCGGCTTCGACCAGGTGACGGTCTCGGCGCTGGCCCGGCGGTTCGACGTGAAGGTCGCGAGCCTGTACTCGCACCTGCGCAACTCCCAGGACCTGAAGACGCGGATCGCGCTGCTCGCGCTGGAGGAGATGGCCGACCGCGCCGCCGGGGCACTGGCCGGCCGGTCCGGCAAGGACGCCCTCGCCGCCTTCGCGAACGTCTGCCGGGACTACGCCCGCGCCCACCCCGGCCGCTACACGGCGGCCCGCCACCCGCTGGACGACGCGACGGCGGCCGGCAGCGCGGGGGTCCGGATCGCCCAGCTGACCCGGGCCATCCTGCGCGGCTACGACCTCGCCGAACCGGACCAGACCCACGCCGTACGCCTCCTCGGCAGCGTCTTCCACGGCTACGTCGACCTGGAGACGGCCGGCGGCTTCGCCCACAGCGCCCCCGACTCCGAGGAGTCCTGGGACCGGATCCTGGACGCCCTCGACTCCCTGCTGCGCAACTGGCCCGCCCGCCCCTGACACCCCTGGCAGACACGATGCACACCATTGCCCTCACCGCCGGTCTGATCCGCGGCGCCCTCGAACTGGAGCGCACCGCGCGCGGGCTGCTGCCGCACCGGCTGCCCGCCCGGGCCCGCGCCCAGTGCGCCGACCCGCAGCTGGCCCTGGCGGAGTCCCAGCCATCCGGCGTACGGCTGGTCTTCCGCACCCGCGCCACCGCCGTCGAGCTGGACACCGTGCCGACCAAGCGCGTCTACACCGGCGCCCCGCCCCGCCCGGACGGCGTCTACGACCTGCTGGTGGACGGCCGCCCGGCCGGCAGCGCCTCCCTCACCGACGGCGACACCCTCACCATCGACCTGGCCACCGGCTCCGCCGAGCACCGGCCCGGCCCCGTGGGCACCGTGCGTTTCGCCGGCCTGCCGGACACCGTCAAGGACGTGGAGATCTGGCTGCCGCACAACGAGACCACCGAGCTCGTCGCGCTGCGCGCCGACGCCCCCGTGGAACCCGTACCCGACCGGGGCCGCCGGGTGTGGCTGCACCACGGCAGCTCGATCAGCCACGGCTCCGACGCGACGAGCCCCACCGCCACCTGGCCGGCGGTCGCCGCGGCCCTGGGCGGGGTGGAGCCGGTCAACCTCGGGCTGGGCGGCAGCGCGCTGCTCGACCCGTTCACCGCCCGCGTCCTGCGCGACATGCCCGCCGACCTGATCAGCGTCAAGCTCGGCATCAACGTGGTCAACACCGACCTGATGCGGCTGCGTGCCTTCGGCCCGGCCGTGCACGGCTTCCTCGACACCGTCCGCGAGGGCCACCCCGACACCCCGCTGCTCGTCGTCTCGCCGGTGCTGTGCCCGATGCACGAGGACACGCCCGGCCCCACCGCCATGGATACGGCGGCCCTGGGCGAGGGGCGGCTGCGGTACCGGGCCACCGGGGATCCCGCCGAGCGGGCGGCCGGGAAGCTCACGTTGGAGGTCGTCCGGGAGGAGCTGGCCCGGATCGTGCGCGAACGGGCCGCCGGGGACCCCCGGCTGCACTACCTGGACGGCCGGGAGCTGTACGGCGAGGCCGACTTCGCCGAGCTGCCGCTGCCCGACGGCCTCCACCCGGACACCGCCGGCCATCGCCGGATCGGCGAACGGTTCGCGGCGCTGGCCTTCGCCCCGGACGGCCCCTTCGCGGCCGGCCCCGCCGCCTGACCGGTACCCGGGCCGCCGGGCGGGCCCCGGCCACCCGGCCCGGGCCGTTGGTGGCGGCAGCTCAGACCAGGTGGGCGAAGACGACCAGGTTGTCGGTGTAGTCGCGCACCGTACGGTCGTAGTCCCCGGCGCAGGTGATGAGCCGGGCCTCGGGACGGTCGGCGTCCGCGTACACCCGCTCGCTGGGGAAGTCGTCCTTGGCGAAGGTCTCGGCGCTGTCGACGACGAACTCCGCCGTACGCCCGTCGGCCCGCTCCACGGAGAACCGGTCGCCGGGCTCCAGCCGGTATAGGTTGGCGAAGACGGCCGCCGAGGTCACCGTGTCGACGTGCCCGGCGATGATCGCGGTGCCCCGTTCACCGGGGGAGGCGCCGTCGGCGTACCAGCCGACGAGGTTGGTGTCGCCCGCGGGCGGCGGCTCCAGGTGGCCCGAAGGGCCGAGGGCCAGGGTGGTGAAGGGGGCGTCCACGGAGATGCCGGGGACGCGCAGCCGGGTCGGCGCGGAGCGGGGCAGCGCCTCGCCCGACTGCCGGGGCAGCGCCTCGCCCGACTGCCGGGGCCCGGCCGGGTCTACGCTCCCGGCACCCGGGGACCGGGGCGGCCCGGCCTCACCGGCCGGCTGGTGACCGCCGAACAGGCTGACGGCGAGGAAGACCGCCGCCGCCCCCCACAGCGTCAGCCGCCCGCCGTAGCCGGAGCGCCGGTCGTCCGCCGACGGCGGGGAGGTCACGGAAGGATCTGCTGCCATCGGACACCACCTCACTCGGGCACGGCAGCACGGGGATCGGGGCAGTACGGACACGGGTGGGGCGCCGCGACGCGCGGAGGCGGGCGGGAGCCGGTCCGCGCGCGGAGGCGAGCGGTAGCGGTCCGGGCGCGGGCGGTCCGGGCGCGCTGCGGGGGCGCGGGGGGGCGCGGGCCGCCGGCCGGCCGACGCACCGGCGGTGTCCGCGACCCCTGGCGCACGACGGCGGCCGTCAGGACGCCGGGCCGGCCGCCTTCTTGCGGCGCAGTGTGTACGCGCCGGTGGCGGCCACGGCCAGCACGGCGAGACCGCCCGCGGTGACACCGGGCGTGGCGAGCCCGCCGCCGCCGGTGTGCATGCCGCCGCGCGGCTTGCCGCGCTCCTCGTCCTCGCCCCACTCGCTCTTGCCGCTCCTGCCCCCCTTCTCACCCTTGCCGCCGCCCTTTTCCTCCTTGCCGCCCTTCTCCTCGCCGTCGTCGTCCCCGCTCTTGTCGCGGTAGCTCTCGGGGTCGAACCTGCTGTCGTCGTCTCCCGAGCCCCAGCCGCCGCTGCGTACCGCGGCGAGCGCTCCGCCACCCGTGTGGATTCCGCCGCGCGGTCCGTCGTGTTCTCCTTCGCTGTCGCGCTTGTTGCCGTAGTCCTTGTCGTTGTCGCTGTCGGATCCCTTGTCACGGTCGGAGTCGCTGTCGTGCTCCCTGCTGTACGAGGAGTCGTCACGACCGCTGTCGTGTTCGGCCGGAACGGCGAACGCGGCTCCGGGCGTCGCGAAGGCGAGGGCGGCCGTGGTGGCCGCCGTCGCCAGGAGCATGCGGGCAGAGCGCATAGTGATGTCCTTCCGCCGTGACCGGGCAGCGGATACCTCATCAGCTGGATGGACCCGGTCTCGACATGAACCACCGTCAGTGAGGCTCCCGGCGGACACCATCCGAGCCACCCAGCCGGGTCACCATGCCACCCGTCTGCCCCAGCGCGCCCGCTTCGCGGCCCCTCGTCCGGGTCAATCGCCGGCGCGGCCGTACGCCTGCCGGAGTGAGCCGGGGAAGGCACGCCCAGGCCTGCCGGCCGGACCGGCGCCGGGTGGCACCGGCACCCTTGTTATGACCGGCGTCATAACGCAGGCTTGGTTCCGTACGGCGGTACGGCAGGCGGACCCGGCGGGAGGAAGCGGTGGCGGAGGGAAGGGCGCGCGCGCTGTGGGAGCGGTACGAGCCGGTGCACGACCTCGTGTACTTCGCGCCGGAGGCGCACCGGGCGGCGGACGCGCTCGGGCTGCGCGGGTTCTGGATGGGGTACTTCGCGCTGCGCGCCGCCCCGCTCGGCGCGGCGTCCCCGTCGGTGGTGACGAGCTGTTTCTACGTCTTCCACCCCTCGCGGGTGGCCCGGGCGCTGCCGGACGCCTGGGCGTACGCGGCCCCGGAGGAGGTGCTCGCGGCCCGGCTGGACGCGATGGACGCGGCGATGGCCCGGCTGTTCGGAACGGACGTCGTCGGTGGGACCGCCTTCACGCAGGCCGCGGACCTCGCATGGGAGGCCGCCGCCGCGGCGGACACCACGGGCCGGGTGCTGGGCGCCGCCAACCAGGCGCTCGACCGTCCGAAGCGGCCCGCCGCCCGGCTGTGGCAGGCCCTGACGACCCTGCGCGAGCACCGGGGCGACTCCCATGTGGCGGTGCTGGTCGGCCTGGGGCTGGGGCCGGTGGAGGCCATGGTGCTCAAGGCGGCGGCCGGCGAGTCCGACGGGGACTTCCTGCGCGAGACGCGGAAGTGGCCGGACGAGGAGTGGGCGGCGGCCGAGGCGCGGCTGCGCGCGGACGGCCGGCTCGCGGCGGACGGTTCGCTCACGCCCGCGGGCGCGGACCTGCGCGCGCGGACCGAGGCGCTGACCGACGCGGCGGCCGAGCGGCCGTGGGCCGTGCTGGGCGCCGAGCGCACCGAGCGGCTGGCCGTGCTGCTGGAGCCGATGGCCGGCGTGGTGGCGGAGTCGGGGCTGTTGCCGGCCGGGAATCCGGTCGGAACGACCCGGGGGACGGGGCCCCTCGGACGCTGAGGTCCGGCGGTCGCCGGCAGCGGCTCGAAGCCCTCGCCGGTCACCTCATCCGTTTGCCCGGCATCAGCCGTACCAGTGGTTGAACGGCCTGGCGAGGCACCCTTGTTGGGGGCCGTACTCTGGGGCCGTGGTCAACCGTGAAGAGGATCCAGGACAGGTGGCGTCCCGGCTCACCGGGCGTCCCGCCACCAGGACCCGGCCGTCGTCCGGCGCACCCGCCGAGGTGCTGCTGGACGACGGTACTTTGGTGATGGTCAAACGGGGCGACGGGCCGGGGGCGGTGCGCGCCGAGGTGGCGGGGCTGCGCTGGCTGGGCGCCGCGGGCGCGGTCCGGGTGCCGGCCGTGCTGGGGCACGACGAACACTGGATGGTGACCGAGCGGGTGCCGACCGGATCCCCCGGCCCCGGGGCGGCGCTGCGCTTCGGCCAGGACCTCGCCGCCCTGCACCAGGCGGGCGCGCCGCGCTTCGGGGCGGCGCCGCCCGGCGGGCCCGAGGACGCCCGCATCGGCCTGGCCCCCATGCGCAACGCGCCGGGCACCGACTGGCCGGCCTGGTACGCCGAGCACCGCGTGCTGCCCTATGTGCGCGACGCGGTCGACCGCGGCACGCTCCGCCCGGCCGAGGCGGCCGTGTTCGAGCGGGTCTGCGCGCGGCTGCCGGAGGTGGCGGGTCCGGCCGAGCCGCCCGCCCGGCTGCACGGCGACCTGTGGAACGGCAATGTGCTGTGGGGCGCCGACGGCGAGGTCCGGCTCATCGACCCGGCCGCGCACGGCGGACACCGGGAGACCGACCTGGCGATGCTCCGATTGTTCGGCTGCCCGCACCTGGACCGGGTACTCGCCGGTTATCAGGAGGCGGCCCCGCCGGCCGACGGCTGGCGGGACCGGGTGGGGCTGCACCAGCTCTTCCCGCTGCTGGTGCACGCGGTGCTGTTCGGCCGCGGGTACGCCGAACAGGCCCTGACGGCGGCGCGGGAGACGCTCGCGCGGTAGGAGTCCACGGCGCGCTCCGAGCCGTGGCCACGGAGAGCGAGGCAACCAATCACTCGTTCGATTCGTATAAGGACGTGACAGCCTAATCAGGGAGAGACCATGCAACCGTTCACGCTCAACTACGCGCGGCCCGCTGTGCAGTTGGACGTCACCACGCCGTACGCGTACGACTCCGGGCTGCAACTGAACGTCCTTCCGGACGGGCGGATCGCCGCGACCGACCACGCGACGTTGAGAGCACTGGGGACCACGACCTCGACCGCCGGCTCCAAGACGCACTTCGACGACTGAGCCGCGGCCGCCACAGATGACCGTACTCATCCTGACCAGTGAGGAAGACGTGACGGCGGACATGGTGGTCCTCCGGCTGGGCGAGACCGGTGTGCCCGTCGTCCGGCTCGACCCCGCCGATCTGACCAACGGGGTGGCGCTGTCGGGCGAGTACGTGCGGGGCGCCTGCCGGGGGCATCTGTCCGTCGGCGGGCGCCTGGTGAGCATGGACGGTCTGCGCTCCGTCTGGGTGCGCAGACCGGGCACCCCGGCCGCCCGTGCCGCCCAGCCCTCCGCCTGGCTGGCGGAGGAGTCGTCGCAGGCGCTGTACGGCATGCTGCGGTGCACCGACGCCCGCTGGATGAACCATCCGGACGCCGCCCGCCGCGCCCGGCACAAGCCCTGGCAGCTGGGCCTGGCCCAGCGCAGCGGTCTCGCGGTGCCGGCCACCCTCATCACGACGTTCCCGCAGGCGGCGCGGGAGTTCGCGGACCGCTTCCCGGATCTGGTGGTCAAGCCTGTCTCCGGGGCGCACCCGCAGGAGCCGCCCCGGTCCGTGCCGACCAGCCGGGTCGCGCCGGACACCGACTTCACCGCGGTGGCCTACGGCCCGACCCTGCTGCAACGGCGGATCGCCAAACGGGCCGACATCCGGCTCACCGTCGTCGGCGACACGCTGCTGGCCGCCCGCAAACCCGCCGACCCGGACGCCCATCCGGACGACGTGGACGTCCGTTTCGCCCCGTCGGTCTCCCCCTGGCTGCCGGCGGACGTGCCGGCGCGCGTCGCCGAGGGTGTGCTGCGTTACATGGCGGGTGCGGAACTGGCTTACGGCGCCTTCGACTTCGCCGAGGACGCGGACGGCGTCTGGTGGTTCCTGGAGTGCAACCAGTCCGGTCAGTTCGGCTTCGTGGAACTGGACACCGGTCAGCCGATCGCCGCCACCATCGCCCAGTGGCTCGCGGGGCGGGGACGTACCGGCGACGGGTGTGCGCGGGGCGTGCGCGGCGCACCCTCCTGAAGAGGTGGTGAACGGCTGTGAGAGGGGAACGTGAGATGCGCATCGGACTGCTGGGGACGGGCCCGTGGGCGCGGGCGACGTACGCACCCGCCCTCGCCGGACACCCCGGGCTGCGGTTCACCGGGGTCTGGGGGCGCCGGCCGCAGGCGGCCACAAAGCTCGCGCAGCGGTACGGCGTCACCGCGTACGCCGACGTGGACGCGCTGCTGGCCGACGTGGACGCGGTGGCGGTGGCCCTGCCGCCGTCGGTGCAGGCGGAGTTGGCGGTGCGGGCGGCCGGCGCGGGCCGTCATCTGCTGCTGGACAAGCCGCTGGCGGTGTCGGCGGCCGAGGGCCGGGCCGTGGTGGAGGCGGTGGAGCGGGCCGGGGTGGCGTCGGTGGTGTTCTTCACCGCGCGCTTCCAGAAGGAGCCGGATGCCTGGATCGGGGAACAGGCCGCCGTGGCGGGCTGGTTCACGGCGCGGGCGCACTGGCTGGGCGCGGTGTTCACGGGCGACAGCCCGTTCGCGGCCTCGCCGTGGCGGCGGGAGAAGGGCGCGCTGTGGGACGTCGGACCGCACGCCCTGTCGGTACTGCTGCCGGTCCTCGGCGACGTACGGCGGGTCGCGGCGGCGGCACACGGTCCCGCGGACACCGTCCATCTGGTCCTCGACCACGCCACCGGCGCGTCCAGCTCGCTCACACTGAGCCTGACGGCCCCGCCGGCGGCGGCCGGGGCCGAGGTGGAACTGCGCGGCGAGGCGGGCGTGTCGGTCATGCCCGGGAGTTCGCAGGGAGCGGTCGCCGCGCTCTCCCGGGCCGCCGACGCGCTGGTGCTGGCCGCCCGCACGGGCCGTCCGCACCCCTGCGATGCCACGTTCGGTCTCCGGGTCACCGAGATCCTGGCCGCGGCGGAGGCCCGGCTCACGGCCGCCAGGGAGTAGGCGGCCGTTTCCCGGGACCCTGCCCCCGCTCGGGGCCCGGCTCTCGGGCCTCCGGCGCCGCCGGCACCGCGCCCGGTCACCGGTGGCCGGGCGCGGTCCGGGTGCTCGGCGCCGTCAGCGCCTCACTCCGTCACCGGCCGTCGGGCGTGGCCCAGTAGTTGACGCGTTCGCATACGACGGGATAGCCGGCCGTGGTGAAGTGCGCGGCCATCGGGAGGTTGCCCTGGTCGGTGGCGGCGGCGATGAACCGCGCGCCCTGTCCGGCCAGGAAGTGGGTGCAGTCGGCGAGCAGGTCGTAGGCGTAGCCGTGGCCGCGCTGGTCCGGCACCACTCCGATGAAGCCGACGCAGGGACCCGAGGGGTTGCGGGCCGGGATGTGGATGCCGACCGGCTCGCCCTCCGGGGTACGGGCGACCCGCCACCACTCGCGGGGCGAGGGGAACCAGTGGAAGATGTCCAGGTCCTCCTGGGCCGCCCGGTCCACACCGTGCCGCTCGATGGTCCGGCGGGCGTGGGCGTCGAGGGTGCCGGAGTGGATGCGGCGCAGCAGGTCGTAGAAGACGCCGTCGTCCGGTTCGGCGGTGAAGACGAGCCGTCCGGGCCGCTCGGGCAAGCCCCGGTCCGGGGTCCAGCGGTAGACGAAGCGTTCCACCAAGGGGGCGTAGCCGGCCCGGCGCGCGGCGGCGGCGCGGATGTCCGCCGCCGCCCGCAGGTGCGGGTCGTCCCGCCAGCCGGCGGGCAGGTCGAGTTCCAGCTCGGGGGTCTGCCAGGGCGCCGTGCGCAGCAGTGCGGCGCCCGCCTCCTGCTCGCCCTCGGCGACGTCGAACCAGTTGATCAGCAGGGGCTCGGCGTCCTCGGGCCGGGCCCACCAGGCGGCGCGTGCCACGGTGCGGCCGTCGCGCAGGGCGACGCGCTGCCAGTCGGGGCGGTAGCGGGTACGGCGGTGCCGCTCGCCCAGGGCGAGCGGGTCGGGCATGGTGTGGAACAGGTCCGCGCTGCTGTCGTCGAGCGCGCGGATGACCAGGTCGGTCATGGATTCCTCCGGGATGCGTGGGGTGGGCGACGCTCCCGGTCGGATCATCGGATCAGACGTGACACGCCCGGGGCACGGGGAGGGGGGAGCGCCTGTTGCCGTTCTCCTGCATGACACTCGCCTCCTTCTTCCGTCCGGCTCGGGCGTGGCGGGCTCAGGCTAGACGGGCGGCCGGGCGGGCGTCCACCGGTTTCTCACGCGAGGCGCCGGTTGCCGGCGGCGGCGTAGCTTGGGCATGTGGGATCGGTACGCGGCCGGTGGCCGCGCGGGAACCGGAAGGAGCGCGGCTGGCTGCGGGGCGCGCCACCGCCGTGGTGGGTGCGTGTGCTGCCCGTCCTGCTGCTCGCCGCCGTCGGCTCGGCGACGCTGATCACGCCCCACGCGCGCGACCTCGGTTTCCTGCTGGGCGCGATCCCGCCGCTGGCGGTGCTGTCGTACGGCCCGCTGACCACCGGGGTGCTAGGCGTGGGCGTGGTGGCGGTGCTCACCGTGCCGGCCACGCATCTGGACCGCCCCGGCGACACCGATCTGCTGACCGTCGTGTTCGTGGCCGCGCTGAGTGTGTTCGTGTCCTATGTGCGCAGCCGCCGGGACGCCCAGCTGGACACCGAGCGGGCGATCGGCGAGGCGGTGCAGCGGGCCGTGCTGCCGCCGCTGCCGGAGCGGGTGGGCCGGGTCGGGTGCGCGGCCTACTACCGGGCCGCGCAGGACGGGACGCTGGTGGGCGGCGACTTCTTCGACGTACGGGCGGGGCCGCACGGGGTGCGCGCGGTGCTGGGGGATGTACAGGGGCACGGGTTGAGGGCGGTGGCCACGGTGGTGTCGCTGCTGGGGGCCTTCCGGGAGGCCGCGCTGGACCAGCCGGACCTGGAGTCGGTGGCGGCCCGGCTGGACCGCCGGCTGGCGGTGGATTCGGCGGACGCGGGGCACACGGAGCTGTTCGCGACGGCCCTGCTGCTGGAGTTCGCCGACGGCACGGCGGCGGTACGCGTGGTCGCCTGCGGGCATCCGGCGCCCGTGCTGGTGCGCCCGGGAGCGGCCCGGGAGGTGACCGTCGCGCCCGCCCCGCCGCTGGGCATCGGGCTGGTAGGCGTCGACCCGCCGAAGGAGGTCGCCGTGCCGCTCCACCCGGGCGACCGGCTGTTCCTGGCCTCCGACGGCGTGTGGGAGGCCAGGGACGTCGCCGGCACGTTCTACCCGCTGCCCGAGCGGCTGACCGCCCTGGCCGGCACCCCGTCCGCCGAGCTGCCCGGCGCGGTGTGGGAGGACCTGGTACGACGCCACTACGACGTCCGCGACGACGCGACCATGCTGGTGCTGACACCGGGGGCGGGTGAGGACCCGGGGCGGGCGGAGAGCGGGGTGGAGGGCGGGTGAAGGGAGCCGAACTCGGTCTGTTTCCTGGCCGGATGACACCGAAGCGGTGTGCACACGGCCGATGACGGGGTGTACTGGAGCGGGACCGCCTCAGGCAAGGCCGACCAGTCTGGAGACCGTCGTGACCGTCACCGACCGTATCGCCCTCGACCCGTTCGGCTCCGACATCGCCGCGGAGAGCGCCCGGCTGCGCGCCCTCGGCCCCGTCGTGCCGGTGGAGCTGCCCGGCGGCATCCCCGCCTGGGCTCCGACCGGCTACGACACCCTCAAAACCCTCGTCCTCGATCCCCGGGTCAGCAAGGACGCCCGCCGGCACTGGCGGCTGTGGCCGGAGCTGGACGAGCATCCGTCCTGGGGCTGGATGGCCAACTGGGTGGGCGTGGTCAACATGCTGACCACCTACGGCGCCGACCACACCCGGCTGCGCAGGCTGGTGGCGCCGAGCTTCACCCACCGGCGCACCGAGGCGATGCGGCCCCGGCTGGCCGCGCTGACGGCCGAACTGCTGGACGCGCTGGAGGCCGCGGGGGCCGACGGCGGCGTGGTCGACCTGCGCGACGGGCTCGCGCATCCCCTGCCGATGCGGATGATCGCCGAACTCCTCGGCGTACCCGAGGAGTTGCGGCCCGACGCGGCGCGTCTCATCGCCGACTTCATGGACACCTCCGACCCGAGCCCCGAGGTCGCGGCCTCCGTACGCGAACGCGTCGGCTCGGTGCTCGGCGCGCTGATCGCCTACCGGCGGGCCCACCCGGGCGACGACATCACCACGGAGCTGATCCGGGTGCGGGACGAGGACGGCGACCGGCTCTCGGACGAGGAGTTGCTGCACACGCTGCTGCTGGTGGTCGGCGCCGGGTTCGAGACCACCGTCAACCTGATCGGCAACGCGGTGGTCGCCCTGCTGACCGGTCCGGAGCAGCTGGCCGCGGTGCGCGCCGGGAAGATCGGCTGGGGCGCCGTGGTCGACGAGACCCTGCGGGTGCATCCGTCCATCGCCGCACTGCCGTTGCGGTTCGCCGTGGAGGAGCTGGCGGTCGGTGGCGTGACGATTCCGGCCGGAGACGCGATCATCACGACGTACGCCGCCTCGGGCCTGGATCCGGCGCACTACGGTCCGGACGCGGCCGTCTTCGACGCGGCGCGGGCGGCCGAGGACCACATGGCGTTCGGGATCGGTGTGCACCGCTGTATCGGGGCTCCGCTGGCCCGGCTGGAGGCGCTGACCGCGCTGCCCGCCCTGTTCTCCCGCTTCCCGGCCCTGCGTCTGGCCTGCCCGGCCGGCGAACTGCGCCACGTGCCGTCGTTCATCGCCCACGGCTGGCAGGAGATCCCGGTCCGGCTGGCGGGTTGAGGAGGGCGGATCCGTTGACTCCGACAGGCCTGTCGAACCGCACGGGTGCGCCGGTCCGGCGAGTGCGATGAGTCGGGCGGGTGCGATGAGTCCGGCGGGTTCTTGAGTTTGCCGGTTCGACTCCGCCGGGCCGGGCGGCGGGTGCCGCCGGACACGGCTCCGCCGGCGGCCCGGGGGGATGGAGCCGCCGGCGGAGACGCCGCGCCCGGGGTGGGGGGGGCCCCGGGCGTCTCGGAATTCCGGATGCCCCGGATTCCCGGATGTACGCAGCCGAATTCCGGACGATCCGAAAAACTACCCGGAGCGACCGAGAACTGGTGAGAGCGGGTCCGTGTGGGGCCGACCGGCCGGATACCGGCCAGGGAGCGCCGCCCGGCCCACCACCTCGGCGAGTGGCCACCGGCCCGCCTGGGACCGGCGCACCGCCATCGGCGAGTGACCCGACCCACCCGGGACCGGCCCGCCGCTGTCGGTGACCGACCGTCGATCCACCCGGGACCGGCGCACCGCCGTCAGCGAATGACCGTCGTCCCGCCCGGGGACTGACGCACCGCCGTCGGTGACCGGCTGCCCGCCGGGGCTCGGCCCGCCACCGTCGGCGAGTGACCACCGGCCCGCCCGGAGGCTGACACACCGCCGTCAGTGACCGACCGCCTGCCCGGGGCCGGTCCGCGACCGGCCCGCGTGTGGCCCGCGGCGGGCCTGCGTATGACCCGAGGCTGGCCGGTCGGGCCACGGCGGCGGATACACCGGTCGCCGTACCCACCGTCACGCGTCTCTCGGCGTCGGCCTCACTCCTTTTCGGCCGGTGTGCCGCTCCGCATGCCGGTCGCCGCGAGGGCCGCGCCCAGCAGGCAGAGGACGCCGGTGACCACCGCGGAGGCGTGCACGCCGTTCATGAACGCCCGGCCGCTGCCCTCGATCACCGCCGCCCGGAGCGTGTCCGGCATGCCCGGGGAGACGGGGGCGACGCCCATGGCCACCGCGTCCTTCGCCTCGGCCAGCTTCCCGGCCAGGCCGCCCGGCACGCCGGCGCCGGTCAGTTCGGTGTGCAGGGTCGAGCCGACGCGGGCGCTGATGACGGAGACCAGCACGGACGTGCCGAGGGCGCCGCCGATCTGCAGCGTGGTGGCCTGGAGGCCGCCGGCCACGCCGCCGTCCCGCACGGGCGCGTTGCCCACGATCGCGTCGGAGGAGGCGGACAGCACCATGCCGACGCCGAGCCCGAGCGCGACGAACGGCGGCCACATGGTGGCGTACGAGGAGTCGCCGGACCAGGTGAGCAGGGCGAAGCAGGCCGCGGCCTGGAGCAGCATGCCGAGCGGCATGCAGAAGCGGGCGCCGAACCGCGCGGTCAGGGCGGCGCCGAGCGGGGAGGCGACGAGCGAGGCGAGGCTCAGCGGCAGGGTCCGCACGCCCGCCTGGACGGGGGTGAGTCCGCGCACGTTCTGCAGGTAGAGCATGACGAAGAAGATCACGCCCAGCATGACGAAGAAGTTGAGCGCGGTGATGGCCGCGCCGATGGTCAGGGCGCGGCTGCGGAAGAGCCGCATCGGCAGCAGCGGATGCTCCACACGGGTCTCGTGGCGGCCGAAGAGGAGGAGCAGGAGCAGGCCGACGCCGATCGCGGCCCAGGTGCCGGCGGACGTCCAGCCCCACGTCTCGCCCTTGACGACGCCGAAGACGACGCTGAGCAGGCCGAGCGCGAGCAGGACGACACCGGTGACGTCGAAGCGGTCGTGTCCGGCGGTGTTCTTCGACTGCGGCAGCACGAACGCGCTGAAGGCGCAGGCGAGTACGCCGATGGGCAGGTTGATGTAGAAGACGGATTCCCAGCTGACGTGTTCCACCAGCAGACCGCCGACGATGGGGCCCAGGGCGGTGGACACGGCCGAGACCATGGCCCAGATGCCGACGGCCATGCCGAACTTGCGGGGCGGGAACACGGCCCGCAGCAGGCCGAGGGTGTTGGGCATCAGCAGTCCGCCGAAGACTCCCTGGAGCGCGCGGAAGGCGACGACGCCCGTGATGGAGCCGGACAGGCCGATGGCGACGGAGGACAGCGCGAATCCGGCGACGCCGACGAGGTAGAAGGTGCGTCGGCCGAACCGGTCGCCGAGCTTGCCGCCGAGGATGAGGGTGGCGGCCAGGGCCAGCAGGTAGGAGTTGGTGACCCACTGCAACTGGGCGGTGGACGCGTGCAGTTCGCGGCCGATCTCCGGGTTGGCGATCGCGACCACGGATCCGTCGAGCTGGACCATGAACAGGCCGAACGCGACGGCGCACAGGGTGAGCCAGGGGTTGGCGCGCCGCCGGGCGGCGGCGGTGGCCGGTGCCGCGGGCACGGCGGAGGGATCCACGGAGGTGGACGGCATGACTGAGCCTCGTCTGATACGGGGTGGAAAAGGGTTACGGGAAGGGTGGGGAGGACGCCGGAGCGCGCACACGCGGACAGGCGTCCGGGCCCGGACCGTGGCGGCGCGAGGGAGCGGAACGTGCGGGTGTACGCGGGTACGGGCGTGCGGGGACGGCTGGTCGCCGTACCGGCGCGGGCGTACGGGTCAGTGCGCGGCGGCGCGCAGCTCGTGCGTCAGTGAGACGAGCGCCCCGAGGGCGGAACCGAGCGCGTCCATCTCGCCCTCGGTCAGTGCCAGGAGGGCTTCGGTGAGGTGACCGACCTGGAGTGCGCGCACCTCGGCCAGGCGTCGCCGGGCGACCGGGGTCAGGTGCAGCCGTACGACCCGCTTGTCCGTGCTGTCCTGCCCGCGCTCCAGCAGGCCCTGCCCGGTGAGCTGGGAGACCAGCGCACTGACGTTGTTGGGCTTCATCAGCAGAGCCTCGGCGGCCTCCCGTACCGTGGCGCCCTCGTGCTCGGCGACGTACCGCAGCAGGTTGAGGTGTCCCTCGGGCGGCTTGGGGTGGGGGAAGTCGCGGGCGACCCGCCGGTCCAGCGCCCGGTACAGCGCGGGCAGGGCGTCGGCGAGCGCCGGAGCGACGCTGTCGACGTCCCGCTGGGGAGCGCTGGATCCGGGCATGCCCCCGAGGATAGGTATGGCAACATACCCATGTCAAACAGCTATGACTTCATAGGTATCCCTTTATCCCCCACCGGCACCCGAGGTCGAGCGAGAATGGGCGCTGCGCGTGTGCTGCGGGGGGCGGGTGGCCGTCCGTGATGCGCGTGCGGTGGCCGGGACGGCATAAGCTCGACGGGTGGCGAAGTACTTCGACGTGCACCCCGACAACCCGCAACCGCGCAGCATCGCCCAGATCGCCGACGCGGTGCGCTCGGAAGCCCTCATCGCATATCCGACCGATTCCTGCTACGCGCTGGGCTGCCGGCTGGGCAGCCGGGACGGCATGGACCGGATCCGTGCCATCCGCCGGCTGGACGACCGGCACCACTTCACGCTGATGTGCCGGGACTTCGCGCAGCTCGGCCAGTTCGTCCGGGTGGACAACGACGTCTTCCGGGCGGTGAAGGCGTCCACACCCGGCAGCTACACCTTCATCCTCCCGGCCACCCGCGAGGTGCCGCGCAAGCTGATGCACCCGCGGAAGAAGACCGTGGGCGTGCGCATCCCGGACCATGTGGTCACCCAGGCGCTGCTGGCGGAGCTGGGCGAACCGCTGCTGTCCAGCACGCTGCTGCTGCCGGACGAGGAGGAGCCGCTGACCCAGGGCTGGGAGATCAAGGACCGGCTGGACCACGCGGTGGACGCGGTGGTCGACTCCGGCGACTGCGGCACCGAGCCGACGACGGTGGTCGACTTCTCCGGCGGGGAGGCGGAGATCGTCCGGCGGGGCGCGGGCGACACCAGCCGTTTCGAGTGAGCGCCGGGCAGGTGCCGCGCACGCCGCTCACCGCGCCCGGCACCCGACAGCGCCTCGCCGGTCCCGCGTGACAGCATGGTCGCAGCCAGGGCGGCGGGAGCCACCGCCGCCCGCCGCCCGTTGTCCCGAGGGAGGGCCCGTCCACCCATGACCGATGTCCAGCGAGACGATGTCGACATCCCGACCGGGGACGGCGTCGCCGACGCCTACCTCGTCCGCCCCGCCGACGGCCGCCCCCGGCCGGGCGTGCTGTTCTACCAGGACGCCTACGGCCCGCGACCGCACCTGAAGGCGATGGCCGACCGGTTGGCCGCGGCCGGCTACACCGTGCTGCTGCCGAACGTGTTCTACCGGCTCGGCCGGGCGCCGGTCGTGGACCTGCCCGAGTTCATCGACCCGGGCGCCGACCCGACCATCTGGGAGCGGCTCGGCCCGATGCTGGCCGGTCTGACGGCGGACCTGGTCAAGCGGGACGCTGGCGCCTATCTGCGCTGGCTGGCCGACAGTCCGCTGGTGGCGGACGGTCCGGTCGCGCTGACCGGCTACTGCATGGGGTCCCGGCTCGCGCTGTGGACGGCGGGCGCCCACCCGGACCGGGTCGCGGCGGCGGCCGGTTTCCACGGCGGCGGCCTGGCCACCGACGACCCGGACAGCCCGCATCTGGAGGCCCCGCGCATCACCGCGGAGCTGTACTTCGGGCACGCCGACGAGGACGCGTCGCTGCCACCGGAGCAGATCGCGCGCTTCGAGGAGGCGCTGACCGCCGCCGACGTGCGCCACACCTGCGAGGTCTACACCGGCGCCCACCACGGCTACACCCAGGCGGACACCCCCGCCTACCACCGGGAGGCCGACGAACGGCACTGGGCGGCCCTGCTCGACCTGCTCAAGCGCACGTTCTGACGCGCGGTGCCGGTGCCCACCGACCGGTGGGCACCGGTACCGGCCCGGTCACGTCCCGTCCCGGACATTGACATGAACTCGTCGCAGCCGCGAATCTGAGAGCGCTCTCACAGTGGTACGGACCAACTCCGTACGACCCCGACCCCCCACGGAGGTGGAGAGTGCCTCACAGGCTCACGCGCGGCGCGCTGCCCCTGGCCGCTGTCACGGCGCTGCTCGGCGGACTGCTCGCGCTCGGCTCCCCCGGCCGCGCCGACGCGGCCGTCCCCGACACCATCCCCCTGAAGATCACCAACAACTCGGGCCGTTCCGAACCGGTCTACGTCTACGACCTCGGCACCCAGCTGTCCTCGGGACGGCAGGGCTGGGCCGACGCGGACGGCGTCTTCCACGCCTGGCCGGCCGGCGGCAACCCGCCGACACCCGCGCCCGACGCGGCGATACCCGGCCCGGCCGCCGGCCAGTCCAAGACCATCCGCATCCCGAAGTTCTCCGGCCGGATCTACTTCTCCTACGGCCGGAAGCTGGACTTCCGGCTCACCACCGGCGGGCTGGTCCAGCCGGCCGTGCAGAACCCGTCCGACCCCAACCGCGACATCCTCTTCAACTGGTCGGAGTACACGCTCAACGACGCCGGGCTGTGGCTCAACAGCACCCAGGTGGACATGTTCTCGGCGCCGTACGCCGTCGGGGTGCAGCGCGCCGACGGCGCTGTGACCACGACCGGGCATCTGAAGTCCGGTGGCTGGAGCGGCTTCTTCGCCGCGCTGCGCGCCCAGCCCGGCGGCTGGGCGAACCTCGTGCAGACCCGCTCCGACGGCACGGTGCTGCGCGCGCTGTCCCCGCTGTACGGCGTGGAGACCGGGGCGCTGCCGGCGAACGTGCTGGACGACTACGTGAACCGGGTCTGGCAGAAGTACACGACGTCGACGCTGACCGTCACGCCGTTCGCCGACCAGCCGAACACCAAGTACTACGGCCGGGTCTCGGGCAACGTCATGAACTTCACCAACTCCGCCGGGACGGTCGTCACCAGTTTCCAGAAGCCCGACGCGTCCAGCATCTTCGGCTGCCACAAGCTGCTGGACGCGCCCAACGACACCGTGCGCGGGCCCATCTCCCGTACGCTGTGCGCCGGTTTCAACCGCTCCACCCTGCTGGTCAACCCCAACCAGCCGGACGCCACGACGGCCGGCTTCTACCAGGACGCGGTGACCAACCAGTACGCGCGCGCGGTCCACGCCCGGACGGCCGACGGCAAGGCCTACGCGTTCGCCTTCGACGACGTCGGCCACCAGGAGTCCCTGGTGCACGACGGCGACCCGCGGCAGGCGTATCTCACGCTGGACCCGCTCGGCTGACACCGCCCGCGGTCCCGCACCCGGCGTACCGGGTGCGGGACCGCGGGCGGTGTCACACCGAGGGTTCTCCCTATCGGCCCGCCGAGGCGAACCGGGAGGTGGGCGGCGGGTGTGTCGCCCGCGGCAGCCGCGCGTTCCCGCGCCGCGCCCTCGCGTATCCCGTCACCGAGGCGGGCATCCGGCAGTTCCTGGACGTCGGCACCGGCCTGCCGACCGCCGGGAGCTGATGAGCGCGCTGCCGCCGGGCAGTCACCTCGGCGTCGTCCCGGTCACCCACTGGCGGCCGGAGCCCGGTTCCCCGGGCCCCTGAGGTCGTCGCCGAACACAGGGGACTCGCCCGGAAGCGGTGACGGCCGACGGACAACGCGCCCCGGCGGCACGGCCGTTGCGCCGGGGCCCGGCATCCGGGGCCTGCCAGGGCGTTGTTACCGTGCACCGCGTGTCTGACTCCTCACGCGATACCGCACAGGGCGCCGGCTGGGGCGCGGCCCGGCCCGGCACCTACCGGCGGCTGATGCCGGACCACGTCGAGCAACTGTCGTGGCTGAACCCGCGGACCCTGTGGGCCGCCCGCAACGGCGTTCTCGCGTCCTGGTTCGGCGACCCCACCGGCCGTACCCGCAGCCGCTGGGTGGCCCGGCGGGCGGAGGCGGGGGCGCCCGCCGACAAGGTGATCCGGCGGGACGTACCGGAGTCGTTCTCCTTCATGGTCATCGGGGACACCGGCGAGGGCGGCGACTCCCAATACGCTGTCGTACCCGGCTTCCTGAAGGCGGCTCAGGGAACCGACTTCGCGGTGCTCGCCAGCGATGTCGTCTATCCCGTCGGCAGTGCCGGCGACTACGGCGACAAGTTCTTCCGGCCCTACCAGGACTACCCGGGGCCGATCTACGCGATACCGGGCAACCACGACTGGTACGAGGATCTCGGCGCCTTCATGCGGGTCTTCTGCGCCGACACCCAGCCACCGGCTCCCGAGCCCCGGCCCCGTCCGCTGACCCGCGCCTGGTGGCGCTCCCTGCTGTGGCACCGGGCGCGCCCCGCCGACGAGCAACGGTTCGCCGCCGCACGGGCGTTGCGGTCGGCGCCGGGCCAGCGGGCCGAACAGCCGGGCCCGTACTGGGCGATCGACGCGGGGCCGGTACGGATCGTCGGCATCGACACCGGCCTGCTGGGCACGGTCGACGCCGAACAGGGCGCCTGGCTGCGGGAGATATCCCGGGGGCCCCGGCCGAAGATCCTCGTCACCGGCTCGCCGCTGTACGTCGACGGCGAGCACCACCCGTGCCCCATCGAGGGCGGCGGCACGGTGGACGACATCGTCCGGGCCCCGGAACACCACTATGTGGCCGCGATCGGCGGCGACATCCACAACTACCAGCGCTACCCGGTGACGGTGGACGGCCGCACCATCCAGTACGTCGTGGCGGGCGGCGGCGGGGCGTTCACGCACGCCACGCACACCATCCCGCGGGTGTCGGTCGGCGGCGTCAGCGAAGGCGAGTTCCGCTGCTACCCGCTGCGCGGCGACTCGCTCGCCTTCTACAGCCGCCTGTACGGCCGCCGGCTGCGGCTGCGCCGCTTCTTCCGGCTGACCGAGGAGGAGGCGGCGGCCGTCGTGGCGGAACGGCTCGGCATCGAACCGGCCCGCGCCCCCGGCCCCGACGCCCGGGTCACCCGCCGTACCCGGCTGGTCGCGGGCCTGCTCGGCACCGGCCGCCGCCCCGACCGCCCCGCCCGGTTCCGGCTGCCCGTGCGCAAGATCTACACCCAGCTGTTCTCGCCGTCCTCCGCCACCTACAGCCCGCCGTTCTTCAAGAGCTTCCTGCGGCTGGACGTCACCGCGGACGCCGTACGGCTGCGCTGTCTCGCCGCGACGGGCAACCTCGCACAGGAACTCGATCCCCCCGTCGAGGACGAGGTGGTGATCCCGCTGCCCGCGGCCCGGACGGATTGATCACACGGTTGTCACACTCGCCTGCCAGAATCGGGGCGGAGCAGCCACACGACCGCTGGAGGGACCCGTGCCGTCCACCTCTCGCCCGCTGCGCAAGCTGGGCTTCCTCACCATCGGCCTGTTCGACGCGGCGGACCCCGGGCGGGGCCACGAGTCCACGCTGGAGATCATCGAGCTGGGCGAGCGGCTCGGCTTCGACAGCGCCTGGGTCCGCCACCGGCATCTGCAGTACGGCATCTCGTCCCCGGTCGCGGTCCTGGCCGCCGCCTCGCAGCGCACCCGGCGGATCCAGCTGGGCACCGCCGTGACGCCGCTCGGCTGGGAGAACCCGCTGCGGCTCGCCGAGGACCTGGCGACGGTCGACGTGCTGTCCGGTGGCCGGCTGAACCCGGGCGTCAGCGTCGGCCCTCCCCTGCACTACGAGCACGTCAAGGACGCCCTCTACCCGGACACCGCCGACGCGGAGGACTTCGGTTTCGAGCGGGTGCGGCGGCTGCTGGACCTGGTGCGCGGCAAGCCCGCCACCGACTTCAGCGGGGTGGAGGGGATCGAGGTCTTCTCCGACGTCGTCCAGCCGCACTCCCCCGGGCTCGGACGGCGGATGTGGTACGGCGGCGGCAGCCTCCGCTCGGCGCGCTGGGCGGGCGAGCACGGCATGAACTTCCTGACCAGCAGCGTGGTGAAGGTGGAGGGCACCGAGGGCACCGAGGGCGCGGACGGGCCGCCCGACTTCGCCGCGATCCAGTCGTCCCTCATCCGGGAGTTCCGGGCCCACCATCCCGACGGGGAGGCGGCCCGGGTCTCCCAGGGGCTGGTGGTGATCCCGACCGACTCCGCGAGCCCCGCGCAGCGCGCCAAGTACGAGGAGTACGCGGCCCGGCGGCTGCCCCGCACGGCCTCCCCGCAGGGCCCGGCACGGCAGCTGTTCGCGCCGGACCTGGTCGGCACCTCGGCGGAGCTGGCCGAGCGGCTGCGGGCGCACGCCGCGTTCCGCGAGGTCGACGAGGTGGCGTTCGCGCTGCCGTTCACCTTCGAGTACGAGGACTACGCGCAGATCCTGACGGACATGGCGACGAAGCTCGGCCCGGCCCTGGGGTGGCGGCCCGCCGGGTGACCACGGCATCGGGGGCGGCGTCCCGGGTACCCGGGACGCCCGAGCCGGACGCGGGGAAGGAGCCACAGGTGGCGGCGGAGGACCGGCTGCGGACGTACCGCGCCAGACGCGACTTCGGGCGGACCCGCGAGCCGGCGGGACGGACGACGGCGGCGGACGGGAGCCGGCCCCGTTTCGTGGTGCAGATCCACGACGCGCGCCGGATGCACTTCGACTTCCGGCTCCAGGTCGGCGACGTGCTGAAGTCCTGGTCCGTCCCCAAGGGCCCGTCCGCAAACCCGGCGGACAAGCGGCTGGCGGTGCCCACCGAGGACCATCCGCTGGAGTACGAGGACTTCGAGGGGGTCGTCCCGAAGGGCGAGTACGGCGGCGGCACCGTGATCGTGTGGGACCACGGGACGTACGAACCGCTCAGCCACGACCGCCGGGGGCGCCCGGTGGACTTCGCCGAGTCCCTGGAGCGGGGGCACGCCACCTTCCGGCTGCACGGCGCCAAGCTGCACGGCGAGTACGCCCTGACCCGGTTCCGCGAGGGCGGCGCGGACGGCGAGGAGGCCTGGCTGCTGGTGCGCAAGGGACCGGCCCGGCCGGCCGGGCACGGCACGCCCGACCCCCGGCGGGCCCGCTCGGTGCGCACCGGCCGCACACTGGCCCAGGTGGCCGCCGGCACCGGCGGGGACGGAGCCCCGTCGCACGGCAGGGGCCCCGGCCACCCATCCGGATACGAGGATTCGGCCCCCAGAGGCCGGTTCGCGTTACGTTTGCGGCGGTATCCGCCCGCGCCCCGGAGGCTCGCATGCGCACCGCACTCCGTACCGCCGTGACCGGCGTCCTCACCGTCGGGTCCCTCATGACCTGCGGCTCTACATCCTGCGGGAGGCCACGATCCCGCCCGGTCAGGCCACCGGATGGCATTATCACGACGGCCCGGTGCACGGCGTGGTGCGGCAGGGTACCCTCAGCCACTTCGATGCCACGTGCCGGTCGGACGGCGTGTACGGCCCCGGCGAGACGTTCCGGGAAGCGGCCGGCCCCGGCTACGTCCACATCGGCCGCAATCTGGGCGACACCCCGGTGGTCCTGGAGCTGCTGTACGTGCTGCCGCACGGCTCCCCGCTCTACGAGGACGCCCCGAACCCGGGCTGCCCGTTCCAGTGACCCGCGCTCACCCCCGACGGGCGCGGAGGGCGGCGAGGGCCCGGTCGGCGTGGGTGTTCATGCGCAGCTCGCTGCGGACGACCTCCAGGACGGTACGGTCCTCGGCGATCACGAAGGTGACGCGCTTGGTCGGGGCCAGGGAGAAGCCGCGCCGGACGCCGAACCCTCGCGGACCGTGCCGTCGGCGTCGCAGAGCAGCGGCATGCCGAGGCGGTGCCGGTCGGTGAACTCCCGCTGCTTGTCGACCGGGTCCCCGCTGATGCCGACGGGCCGGGCGCCGACGGCCGCGAACTCGGCGGCCAGGTCCCGGAAGTGGCACGCCTCGGCGGTGCAGCCGGGGGTGAGGGCGGCGGGATAGAAGAAGAGCACGACGGGCCCGCCGGCCAGTAGTCCGCCGAGCCGGCGGGTGGTCCCGGTCTCGTCGGGCAGGGCGAAGTCCGCCGCCGTGTCCCCGACCGCGAGGGGCCTGGTCACGACCGCCCCTCTCCGCCGCGGGCCACTCCGCGCGCCCACAGCACCAGGGGCACCTGGAGGGGCAGCCGGGCCAGGGCCGCCGCCCGGAGCGGCGCCGGCCGGTGGCGCCAGTCCACGGCCATCCGTACGTTGGCCGGGAACACGCCGACGAAGAAGGCGGCCGCCGCCTTCGCGGCCACCGCGCGGGTACGGGGCGCGGCGATCCCGGCCGCCAGGGCCAGTTCGACGGCCCCGCTGCCGTAGGTCCAGGCCCGGGGCGGTCCCGGCAGCGTCCGGGGGATGATCGCGTCGAACTGCCGGGGTACGGCGAAGTGGGCGGCCCCCGCGGCGGCCAGCAGGCCGGCGAGCAGCAGGGGTGAGCGTTCGGACCGGGGCACGGTTCCTCCTCTGGTGGCCTGCCGCCGGATATTACTGGAGCGTAGGCCGGCCGGGACCCCCGGTGCCGGGTGGGTCAGGAGATGGCGGCCTTCCCGCGCCGGAACGCGGCCGGTGCCCCGGAACGCGGCAAGGCTTCTTTCGGCCGGTGATCCCGGCCTTGCCCCCGCCCGGTGCCCAAGGCAGCCTGGTCCTATGGGCGCACAGGAAGGCCCCACCCTCATCACGTCCGTGCAGCGGGCGCTCCGGCTGCTGGAGGCGGTGGGGGCGCACGAGAACGGCGCGCCGGCCAAGCAACTGGCGCGCGAGACCCGGCTGCCGCTGGCCACCGCCTACCACCTGCTGCGCACCCTGCTGCACGACGGGTATGTGCGGAAACTGGACGACGGCGGCTTCGTGCTGGGCGACCGGCTGACCTCCCTGCACGCGGCGGGCCGCCCGCAGTCGCTGCTGAGCCGGGTGCGCCCCACGCTGGCCGCGCTGCGGGACGAGCTGTCCACCGCCGCCTACCTCACGTTCTACGAGGACGGCGAGATCAGGGTGGCCGAGATCGTCGACGGCCCGCGCACCCCACGGGTGGACCTGTGGGTGGGGTTCGAGGACGCGGGACACGCCACCGCGCTCGGCAAGACCGTGCTGCGCGAACTGGGCCGGGACGCCCGCCGGGAGTACCTGTCCCGGCACCGGCTCGCCGATCTCACGCCGTGGACGGTCACCAGCCTGCCGGAGCTGCTCCGCAGGCTCGACGCGCCGCCCCTGGCGCCGGCCGTCACGGACCTGGAGGAGTACGCGCTCGGCACCGTGTGCGTCGCCGTACCCGTCTACCGCGGGGACACCCTCGGCTCGCTGGGCATCTCGCTGCCGGCGGACCACAAGGACCGGCTACGGGAGCTGCGGGCCCGGCTGCTCCCGGTCGCGAGCCGGGTGACCCGGAGCCTGTCCCTGACCACGTGACCGGGAGCCGTGGGACGGCCCCGGCCCTGGCGTACGCGGCCGTCACCCGCGCGCGGACCCGATCCGGCGCCGCTTTGCTCACTATCTGAAATTCCGCTTCTTGTGGCCACCCGCGCCCGGCCCGTTTGCTTGACGAAAGGGACATTCCGGGTGAGCGGCGTACCGGCGAGGCCACCCCCGCAGGGCGAGGACAGAGGACAGCGGAAGAGACATGAGCCAGGTCCGACACGATGACGGTCACCGCGCGCCGATACGGCGGTCCGGGAGAGGGGTGGCGCACGCGGCCGGACCGCGCCTGCTGCCGGTCCTCGTCGTCGCCGCCGTCGCCGTGGGCGCTCTGGCGGGCGGCGCGGGAGCCGTCTGGCTGCCGCTGCTGGCGGCCGGTCCCGCGCTGGCGGCCACCACCAACGGCCCGCGCGGCGTCCTCGGCACCGGTCTCCTCGCGGCGGCGACCGGCGCCGCCCTGGGCCTCGTGCACGGCATGTCCGCACCCGAGACGGCGGTCCTCCTGTGCGCCCTGCCGGCCGTCACCGCGGCGAGCGTCCTGGCCGGCGCGCTGCGGCTGCGCCGGGAGCGGGTGCTCGCCGCCGTCCGCTCGGTCGCCGAGGCCGCCCAGCACGCGCTGCTCCAGCCCGTCCCGGAGACCGTCGGCCCGTTCCAGGTGGCCGTCCGCTACAGCGCCGCCGCGGCGGAGGCGCGCATCGGCGGGGATCTGTACGCGCTGGAGTCCACCCCGCACGGCATCCGGCTGATCGTCGGCGACGTACGCGGCAAGGGGCTGCCGGCCGTGGGGACGGCGGCGCTCGTGCTCGGGGTGTTCCGGGAGGCCGCCCACGACGAGCCCGACCTGCTCGCGGTGGTCGACCGGATCGAGCGGAGCCTGGCCCGCAACCTCGGACCGGACGACTTCGTCACCGCCGTGGTCGCCGGGTACCCCCGACCCGGGGATCTGGAGATCGTCAACTGCGGGCACGCGCCGCCGTTGTTGATCTCCGCGTCCAAGGAGGTCACGGCGGTGGAGCCGGACCGTCCGACGCCGCCCCTGGGACTGCGCGCCCTGTCGGACGGGACGCCCGGCCTGCGGCGGCTGCCGCTGGCGGCGGGTGATCAGCTGCTGCTCTACACGGACGGCGTCACCGAGGCCCGGGACCGGGCGCGCGTGTTCTATCCGCTGGCCGACGGTGTGGGCCGCCATGTGTGCGAGGAGCCGGCGCGGACGCTCGGTGCGCTCCATGACGAGCTGCTGGCGCATGTGGGCGGCCGGCTGCACGACGACGCCGCCCTGCTGCTGCTCCGCCGGGATCCGTCGGGGAGACCGGTCGCCGCGGCGGCCGGGACCGGCACCCTGCCTCAGGCGGCGACGAGCTCGGCCCAGCGGGTGACCCGCCCGGGGTGAACCCGTATGCCGTGGCGGGTCGCCAGGGCGTGGACGATCGCCTCGCCCCGGCCGTGCTCGTCGGGGTCGACGCCGGCGCGGGACGCCCCCGCGGCGGGATCGGGTCCGGCGTCGGTGACCTCCACGCGCAGGGTGGGAGGGTGATCGCCGCGCATCCAGGACAGCCGGAGTTCGGCCGGCGGCCGGGCGTGCACGATCGCGTTGGTGACCAGCTCCGACACCACGAGCAGCGAGTCCTCGACGATCTGTGGGCACACGCTCCAGTCGGCGAGGAGCGCCGCCGCCCGCCGGCGTACGGCTGAGACGGCACCGGCGACGGGAGGCACCGGACACACGTGTTCGTGTGCCACCCGAAGCAGGGTATTGAGCTGGGCCACCATGTTCTCTCCCGATCTGCTGCCGGTCTCGCGCGCCGTCTCGGCGCCTTCCGGACCTCAAAGCACGTTAGGGAGACATATCGGACGGGTCAATGAACAGGGGTCGGCATTACCGAACGCCCCAGCCGGGCACGCCGTACGGGGGAGGGCGGCCGGGCCGTTCCACGGGGCGAAGCGTCCCCGGCGGTAATAGGCTCGCCTCATGGCCGGACCGGTCCAGTCGATCGAGCGGGCGGCGGCGATACTTCGGCTGCTCGCCGGCGGGCCCCGCCGACTCGGACTCGGTGAGGTGGCGGCCTCGCTCGGGCTGGCGAAGGGCACCGCCCACGGCATCCTGCGCACCCTCCAGCACGTGGACTTCGTGGAGCAGGACGCGGCGACCGGGAAGTACCAGCTGGGGGCCGCCCTGCTGCACCTGGGCACCAGCTACCTGGACGTCAACGAACTGCGCTCCCGCTCCTTGAACTGGGCCGACGCCCTGGCCGCCCGCAGCGGGGAGGCGGTGCGGCTGGGCACCCCGCTGGAGGGCAGGGTCCTCGTCGTCCACCATGTGTTCCGGCCGGACGACAGCTTCCAGACCCTGGACGTGGGCGCGCTGCTGCCGCTGCACGCCTCCTCGCTCGGCAAGGTGCTGCTGGCCTTCGGCACGGCGACGGCGGAGCCCGACCGGGGGCCGGGGCTGGAGGCGTACACCCGGCACACCCTGGTCGATCCCGAGCGGCTGGCCCGGGCGCTCGCCGCCGTCCGGGAGGCCGGGTGGGCGGCCGAGATCCAGGAGATGAGCATGGGCGAGGCCGGGATCGCCGCGCCGATCCGGGGGCAGGGCGGGCTCGTCGTCGGCGCCATCGGGCTGTCCGGGCCGGTGGAGCGGATCTGCGACAGCCGGTGCCGGCCCCGGCCCGCGCTGATCGGCCTGATCCGCGAGGCCGCCCGGGCGATCTCCAGAGACCTGGGGGCCGCCCGCTGGTAGTCCGGGACAGTTGCCCCCAGATCCGTCGGAAGGCAGACCCGATCATGGCTGAACGGTATGTGATGTCGGTCGATCAGGGCACCAACTCGACCCGCTGCATCCTCTTCGACCACCGGGGGCGGCTGGTCTCGGTCGCGCAGCGCGAGCACCGGCAGCACTTCCCGCGGCCCGGCTGGGTGGAACACGACGCCGTCGAGATCTGGCAGAACCTGCGCCGGGTGATGCCCGAGGCCCTGTCCGCCGCCGGCATCGGCAAGGACCAGGTGGCCGCGATCGGACTGGCCAACCAGCGGGAGACGACGGTGCTCTGGGACCGGCGGACCGGCGCCCCGCTGGGCCGGGCGATCGTCTGGCAGGACACCCGTACCGCGCCCCTGGTCGAGGACCTCCTGCGCCACCCCGGCGAGGCGTTCTTCCTCGACCGGTGCGCCCTGCCGCCCTCCACGTATTTCTCGGCGCTGCGGATCCGCTGGATGTTCGACCACGTCAAGGGGGTCGAACAGCGCGCCCGGGACGGAGAGGTGCTGTTCGGGACGATGGAGAGCTGGCTGCTGTGGAACCTCACCGGGGGCGCCGACGGCGGCCTGCACCTCACCGACGCCACCAACGCCGGCCGCACCATGCTGATGAACATCCACACCCTCGCCTGGGACGACGAACTGCTGGACTTCTTCGGCGTGCCCCGCCCGATGCTGCCCGAGATCCGCCCCTCCGCCGAGCGGTACGGCGAGACGCGCGCGCTGCTGCCGGGCATCCCCCTCACCGCCGCCCTCGGCGACCAGCAGGCCGCGCTCTTCGGCCAGACCTGCTTCTCCCCCGGCGAGGCCAAGTGCACCTACGGCACCGGAAGCTTCCTGCTGCTCAACACCGGCGGCGAGGTCGTACGCTCCCGGCACGGGCTGCTCACGACGGTCGCCTACAAGATCGGGGACCGGCCCCCGGCCTACGCCCTGGAGGGGCCGATCGCGGTCACCGGCGCGCTCGTCCAGTGGTTCCGCGACCGCCTGGGCCTGATCGGCAGCGCCCCGGAGATCGAGACCCTCGCGCGCACGGTCGAGGACAACGGCGGCTGCTACATCGTCCCCGCCTTCTCCGGCCTGTTCGCGCCCCACTGGCGCAGCGACGCGCGCGGGGTGATCGTCGGCCTCACCTCGTACATCACCAAGGGGCACCTGGCGCGGGCGGTGCTGGAGGCCACCGGGTGGCAGACCCGGGAGGTCGTCGACGCGATGAACGCCGACTTCCCGGTCCCCCTGCCGCAGCTCAAGGTGGACGGCGGCATGACCGCGGACAACCTGCTCATGCAGTTCGTGGCCGATGTGCTCGACGTGCCCGTGGTACGGCCCATGGTCGCCGAGACGGTCTCCCTCGGCGCCGCCTACGCGGCCGGCCTCGCCGCCGGCTACTGGCCGGGCCTGGAGGTGCTGCGCCGCAACTGGCACCGGGCCGCGCAGTGGCTGCCCGGCATGGACCCCGGGCGGCGGGAGGCCGAGTACGGCAACTGGAAGCGGGCCGTCGAACGCTCCCTGGGCTGGGCCGGACCACCGCACGCCCCCTGACCCCGCCCGTCAGCCCTCGCCGCGGAGCCGGCGGGTGGGGCCCGTTCAGGGGAACCGCGGGGGAAAGACGCGTGAGCGGGCCGGGCCCGGTCGAGATCTTCTGCCGTGACCGCCGTGCCCCTGCCGCTCATCGCGCCGATGCTCGCCACCCCCGGCGGCCTGCCGCCCGCCGCCCAGGACCGGCGGTGGGCGTACGAGACGAAGCAGGACGGCCAGCGGGTGATGGCCTACCTGCCCGGCGACGGCAGCCTGCTGTTGCGTGCCCGCTCCGGCGAGGACATCACCGCGGCCTACCCCGAACTCCGTCCGCTGGGTGCCGCGCTGGGTCCCACGCCCGCCGTACTGGACGGCGAGGTGCTGGCCCTGGACGAGCGGGGACGGGCCGACTTCCAGCTGCTGCAGAGCCGGATGGGCCTCGCGCACTCCCCCGCGCTGGCGGCGCGCCGGGCCGCCCGGGTGCCGGTGCACCTGGTGCTGTTCGACGTGCCGTACCTGACCGAGCCGCTGCTGCGGCTGCCGTACGTGCGGCGGCGGGCCCGGCTGGAGGAGCTGGCCCTGGCCGGGCCCTACTGGTCGACCCCGCGCGCGGTGACGGGGCACGGCGCCGAGGCGCTGCGCGCCACCCGTGAGCACGGGCTGGAGGGCCTGGTGTGCAAGCGGCTGGACTCGGTGTACGAGTCCGGGGTCCGCTCCCGCGCCTGGATCAAGATCCGGAACATGCGCGCCGAGGACGTGATCATCGGCGGCTGGCTGCCCGGCAAGGGCCGGCTGACCGGACTGCCCGGGGCGGTGCTGGCCGGGCAGCGCGACGCGCGGGGGCGGCTGCGCTACGTCGGCGGGGTGGGCACCGGCTGGAGCGAGGCGGAACGGGTCCGGCTGGCGGAGCTGCTGCGGGAGGCGGCGAGCGACCGGTGCCCCTTCGACCCGGTGCCGCGGATCCCGCTGGCGCGCTGGGTGGTGCCCCGCCTGGTGGGCGAGGTCGGCTACAGCACCCGCACCCGGCACGGCATGCTACGCCAGCCGTCCTGGCTGCGCTCGCGCCCCGACCTCACGCCCGAGGAGTCGGCGGCGGACCTGCCGCGGGAGCCGGGATAGGGGCGTGGGACGCGCGGCCGGCGGGCCGAACTCCCCGTGGCCCGGCGGCTCGTAGGACCGCCCGCGACCGGAGCGGGACCGGCCCAGGGTCTATCGTGTCCCTCATGTCTGCACCGGAATTGATCCGTATCGTCTCCCGCGACTCCCCCATGGCCCTGGCCCAGGTCGAGCGGGTCCGCGCCGAGTTGGCCGTGCTGCACCCGGGCGTGCGGACCGAGGTCGTCCCGGTGAAGACGACCGGCGACAAGTGGCTGGGCGATCTCTCCCAGGTCGAGGGCAAGGGGGCGTTCACCAAGGAGGTGGACGCGGCTCTCCTCGCCGGGGAGGCGGACCTCGCGGTGCACTGCGTGAAGGACGTGCCCGCCGACCGGCCGCTGCCCGACGGCACGGTGTTCGCCGCGTTCCTGAAGCGGGACGACATCCGGGACGCGCTGGTGCACCCGGGCGGGCTGACCCTGGACGAGCTGCCGGCCGGCACCCGGATCGGCACCTCCTCGGTCCGCCGGATCGCCCAACTCGCGGCATCCCACCCGCATCTGGAGTGCGTGCCGTTCCGCGGCAACGCCAACCGCCGGCTGGAGAAGCTGGCCGCGGGCGAGGCGGACGCGCTGCTGCTCGCGGTGTCCGGTCTGGAGCGGATCGGCCGGACCGACGTCATCAGCGAGGTGCTGTCGACGGAGACGATGATGCCGCCGATCGGCGCGGGCATCCTCGCCCTGCAGTGCCGGGAGGGCGACACCGGCCTGATCGACGCGGTCAGCGGGCTCGGCGACCCGGACACCTACCGGGAGGCGACGGCCGAGCGGATGTTCCTGCATGTGCTGCAAGGGCACTGCAACAGCCCGATCGCCGGGTACGCGCGCGTGGACCGCGGCGGGGAACTCTCGCTGCGGGCCTGCGTGTTCACCGCGGACGGCAAGACACGGCTGAACGCCCACGAATGGGCGGGCCGGCTCGACCCGGCGACCCTCGGCACCTCGGTCGCGGTCGCGCTGCTGCGGCAGGGCGCGCGGGAGATCATCGACGGCATCCCGCACTGAGCCGCGTACCGCATCCCGTACGGGGGCACGCAGGGGCCCGTACGGGGTGCGTACGGGCATCCCGGGCGGGGCGTGCGGGGTGGGCGCGTCAGGCGGAGCCCGGCTCCGCCTGGTCCCGCAGGAAGGCGGAGACCTGGTGGGCCAGACTGCCCTGCCCGGTGGCCGCGGGGGTGGCCGCCGGGGCCGGCTCCAGGACGCCGATGCCGCCCGCCCACAGCCGGCGGCCGGTCCAGTCGTCGTCCACCCGCAGCTGCACCTGCACGTCCACATGGCCGAGCGCGGCCTCGGGCGCGGCGGCGTAGAGCACGGCGGTGGCCCGGCGCAGCGGGTAGACGTCGAAGCCCTCGACGAACTGCGAGTTGCGCCAGTCGATGAAGGCGCCCTCGCCGTCCGGGCCCACCCGCACGTCGATCTGGCCGTCCTCCAGGTGGATGCCGTAGGGCCGCGTGCCACGGTTCTCCACGGTCACCCGGACACTGAAATACGCCAGCCCGGCGGCGGCGTCGTCCCGTCCGCGCGGCGGCTCTGCCGTCTCCAGGCGGTGGACGCGGACCCGCAGACCGGCATGCTCGTCGTACTCCTGCCAGTCACCGACCACGTTCGGCTCGTACACAGTGCCCCTCTCGACCTCCGAGAGCTGCTGTCTATCTGTGCGCCGAGCGCACTGTCAAATGACCGGCACGCAGTGTGGTCAGGGGAATTGACCCCTCCTGACCGGTGATCAAGCGCTGCCCAGGAAGAACTCGTCCGCGGCGGGTCCCGGCCGCTCTCGCGCGGGTGCCGTACATCACGTCCGCGAAAGATCGGCGATCTTTACCACTGCTTAGTCCAATTCGCCACATTTAGTATTATTTGTTTGGAGGTGTCCCTCGGCGGGAAAGGGCAGAGCAGTGCTTCGGACAGGAGGCACGTCCGTGGGAGACGGCATGGCCCGCCCCCGGTGTCCCACTCCATGGTCCGAGCGCACCTCCCACGGTGTCTGTCCCATCAGCACCTGCCGAGAGAGGTGCGCGCGATGCGTGTCACTGGCAGCACGAAGCCCCATCCCCACGACGACGCCCCGGACACGGCCGACGCCTTCGAGCGGCTCGGCCGGCTGCCCGACGGCCCCGAGCGCCGGGCGCTGCGGGACGAGCTGGTCCGGCTGTGGCTGCCCATGGCCGAGCGGATCGCGGTGCGGTTCCGGGGCCGTGGCGAGGCCCTGGAGGATCTGTACCAGGTGGCCGCGCTGGGCCTGGTCAAGGCCGTCGATCACTACGATCCGGCCCGTGGCCGCGCCTTCGAGGCGTACGCGGTACCCACCATCACCGGGGAGATCAAGCGGCACTTCCGGGACCACATGTGGACCCTGCACGTGCCCCGCCGGGTGCAGGACCTGCGCAACCGGGTCCGCGCCGCCGTGAAGGAGCTGGCGCAGACCACCACGGGCCGGGCGCCCACCGTCGCGGAGATCGCCGCGTACACCCGGCTCAGCGAGGACGAGGTGCGCACCGGCATGGAGGCGCTGGAGTGCTTCTCCGCGCTGTCCCTGGACGCCGAGGTCTCCGGCACGGACGGCTACGCCCTCGGGGACTCCCTGGGCGGCCCGGACCCCGGGTACGACCTCGTGGTGGACCGGGCCGCGGTCCGGCCGTGTCTCCAGGCGCTGCCCGAACGCGAGCGCACCATTCTCTACCTGCGGTTCTTCCGAGGCATGACGCAGAGCTGCATCGCCTCGCAGCTCGGCATCTCGCAGATGCACGTCTCGCGACTGCTGAGCGGCTGCTTCGACCGGCTGCGCGAGGAACTGCTCGCGGAGGTCCGCTGACCCCCGCGGCCGTGGGCGCTACCGCCCCTCGGTTCCCGGCACCCGTGCGGGCCCGTACCGGTCCACGGCGGCCTCCAGCTCGGCCCGGACGTGGTCCGGGAGGTCGCCGCGCCGCCCCCAGATCAGGAGCAGCTCGGCGATGTGGCGCAGCTTGATGTTGGTGTGCTGGGAGACCTCCTTGAGGATCTGCCAGCCCTGGTCCGGGGTGACCCGGGCGAGGGCCACCACCATCCCGATCGCCTGGTCCACGACCGCGTGCGAGGCCATGGCCTCCTTCAGCTGGTCGACCTCCGCCTGCAAGGCGGCGATCCGGTCCGGCTCGCTCTCTGCCATCCCTCCATCGTGCGCAGGGGCCTGCACCCCTGCCACCCGGGGTACCCGGCAGGCATGTCGACCCCTTCCGGCCGGTCACCGGTGTCCTACCGGTGACCGCCCGGCCCCGAGAGCAGGACGCGACTGCCATGAACCACGACAGCACCGCCGGCGGCGCGCCGCGCAGCACCGATGTCATCTCCACCCACTCCGTGTTCGGGGCTCCCTGCTGGGTGAGCCTGACCAGCCGTGATCTCCAGGCCACCCAGGAGTTCTACACGGCCGTGCTGGGCTGGCGCTGGCGCACCGCCAAGCTCGGCGAACACTTCCGGATCGCCCTCGCCAACGGGGTCCCGGTCGCCGGGATCGCCGCCGTCGCCTCCATGTGGCAGATGGCCGTGGCCTGGACGCCGTACTTCGCGGTGCGGGACGCGGACGTGGCCGTGGCCCGGGTCCGCGAGCGCGGCGGCACGGCGGCGGTCGGGCCGCTGTCCTTCCCGCCCGGCCGGGCGGCGCTGCTCGCCGACCGGGACGGCGCCACGTTCGGGATCTGGCAGGGCGACCTGGTGACCAACTGGGAGGCGTGGCGGCAGGCGGCCCCCACCTTCGTGCGGCTGCACACCCGGGACGCCTTCGACGCCGCGATGTTCTACGGCGAGATCCTGGACTGGGCGACCGGGCAGCCGGGCTGCTGCGAGGTGGAGTACGACGGCGGCGAGGTGCTGCTGCGCAGCGAGGGCGACGTGGTGGCGCGCATCGACTCGGGCGCGGTGGAGGCCGCCCCCGACCCCTCGGTGCGTCCGCACTGGCAGATCCACTTCGCGGTGACCGACGTGCCGGCCTGCGCCCGCGCGGCGGAGAAGCACGGCGGCAGCGTGCTGCGCGAGGACGGCGAACGGGAGGCGATCCTCCGGGACGCCGACGGCGCGCAGTTCACGGTGACGGCCCGCGGCGTCTGCTGCTGAACCATCGGCCCGTACCGCCTGGCCGCCTGACCGAGCTGACCGTCTGTTCCCGGCCCGCCGGTCACCGGGCCGGGGTGCGGGACGGGCGGGACAGCAGGACCAGGCCGCGGGCCTCCACGCGGAGCCGGGTGCCCGCCTTGCGTTCGCGTTCGTCGGGGACGCCGTCGGGGTCGGCGGTGTCGATCAGCGTGGTCCAGCGCTCGCCGAAGGACTCGTCGGGCAGGCGGAAGACGACCGGCTCCCAGTAGCCGTTGACCAGCAGCAGGAAGGAGTCGTCGACCATGCGGCGGCCGTAGGGGTCGCGCTCGGCGATGGCGTCGCCGTTGAGGAACACGCCGACCGAGTGCGCGTCCGCGCGCTGCCAGTCCCGGTCGGTCATCTCGCGGGCGTCGGGCCGCAGCCACACCAGGTCGGGCAGCGGCTGCCGGGCGTTGGTCGCGGTCTCGCCGCGGAAGAAGCGGCGCCGGCGCAGCACCGGGTGCGCGGCGCGCAGGGCGATCAGGCGCCGGGTGAACGCGGTCAGGGCGCGCTGTTCGCCGTTCGGCTCCCAGTCCACCCAGGAGATCTCGTTGTCCTGGCAGTAGGCGTTGTTGTTGCCGCGCTGGGTGCGGCCGAGTTCGTCCCCGTGGCAGAGCATCGGGATGCCCTGGGACAGCAGCAGCGTGGCCAGCAGGTTGCGCTGCTGGCGGGCGCGCAGTTCGAGGACGGCCGGGTCGTCGGTGTCGCCCTCCGCGCCGCAGTTCCAGGACCGGTTGTGGCTCTCGCCGTCCCGGTTGTCCTCGCCGTTGGCCTCGTTGTGCTTGTCGTTGTACGACACCAGGTCGCGCAGCGTGAAACCGTCGTGCGCGGTGACGAAGTTGACGCTCGCGCGCGGTCGGCGCCGGCTGTGCTGGTAGAGGTCGGAGGAGCCGGTGAGCCGGGAGGCGAACTCGCCGAGCGAGCCGGGCTCGGCCCGCCAGAAGTCCCGTACGGCGTCCCGGTACTTGCCGTTCCACTCCGACCACAGCGGCGGGAAGTTGCCCACCTGGTAGCCGCCCTCGCCCACGTCCCACGGCTCGGCGATCAGCTTGACCCTGCTGATCACCGGGTCCTGCTGGATCAGGTCGAAGAACGCCGAGAGCCGGTCCACCTCGTGGAACTGCCGGGCGAGGGTGGCCGCGAGGTCGAAGCGGAAGCCGTCGACGTGCATCTCGGTGACCCAGTACCGCAGCGAGTCCATGATCAGCTGGAGCACGTAGGGGTGCCGCATCAGCAGGCTGTTGCCGGTGCCGGTGGTGTCGTAGTAGTGCGCCCAGTCGCCGTCGACCAGACGGTAGTAGGAAGCGTTGTCGATGCCCCGGAAGGACAGCGTGGGGCCCAGCTCGTTGCCCTCGGCGGTGTGGTTGTAGACCACGTCGAGGATGACTTCGAGGCCGGCCGCGTGCAGTGCCTTCACCATGGCCTTGAACTCGTTGACCTGCTGGCCGCGGGTGCCGAAGGCGGCGTAGGCGTTGTGCGGGGCGAAGAAGCCGATGGTGTTGTAGCCCCAGTAGTTGGACAGGCCGCGGTCCTGCAGGATGCCGTCCTGGACGAACTGGTGCACCGGCATCAGCTCCACCGCCGTCACCCCGAGCGAGGTGAGGTGTTCGGTCACGGCGGGGTGCGCGAGCCCGGCGTAGGTGCCGCGGAGCCGCTCGGGGATGTCCGGGTGGGTGCGGGTCAGCCCGCGCACGTGCGCCTCGTAGACGACCGAGTCCGCGTACGGCGTCCGGGGCGGTCGGTCGTCGCCCCAGTCGAAGAACGGGTCGGTGACCACGCCCAGCATGGAGTGGCCGGCGCTGTCGGCCGGGGCGGGTCCGTCCGGGGCGCGCTCGTACAGCGAGGGGTGGTTGTCGATCTGTCCGTCCACGGCGCGGGCGTACGGGTCGAGCAGCAGCTTCGCCGGGTTGCAACGGTGGCCGAGCGAGGGCTGCCAGGGGCCGTGCACCCGGTAGCCGTAGCGCTGTCCGGGGCCGACGCCTGGCAGGTAGGCGTGCCAGACGAACCCGTCGACCTCGTGCAGCCGGACGGGGGTCTCGGCGCCGGCGTCGTCGACGAGGATCAGGTCCACGCGCTCGGCGACCTCGCTGAACAGGGCGAAGTTGGTGCCCTGGCCGTCGAAGGAGGCGCCCAACGGGTAGGGGTGCCCGCTCCAGACGGGCACCCCTGTGCGTGACGTGCGGGCGGTCACCGGCTGCCCTCCAGGGTGGCGCCGTGGGCGGGGACCGGACCGGCCAGTACGGTCACCGGCTCGTCGCGGGGCACCTTGAGGCCGGTGCGCAGCGCGGGGCCGGGTCCGAGGGGCACCAGCGGGACGCGCTGGCCGGACCGGGCGCGCTGCGAGAACCAGATGATCTTGCTGCCGGTGTCCGTGGCGCAGCAGCCCCAGCCGTCGCTCATGGCGGCGATGTCCGCGAGGCAGGACCGCAGATCCGCCTCCGGGCGCAGATCGGGGTCGTCGCCGCCGAGGGCGGTGATGAGGTGCTGGCCGTTCCACCACATCTCGATGGAGGTGTGCTTGTTCCTCGCGTGCGCGTCGATCGCCCGCAGCAGCAGTTCGGCGCCGCGGCGGACGGGCTCCACGAGGCTGTCGAGATCCCAGTGGCGCAGATGGGCGGCCAGGATGCGGCTGACCTGTCCCACCCGTTCCGGGGTGACTTCCACGTCGAGGTGGTAGTAGCAGGGCACTGCGGTCTTCATCGTCGCTTGCTCCTCACCGGCGAAGCTCTCGCTCCTCTCGCGCCGCCCGGACGGGTCTGCCGGACACACAGCGTGAGCGTTGATCGCTTCAGGGTCACCTCCACGGTGCGCGCGCTACGCCATTCGTGCAACACGAGCCGCCGGACATCACTCTCGTTGAAGCTCCAACAAGACGCTGCGTCGTCGCGCGTGCACCATAAGTGAAAGCCTCGATCGCCGTAACGGTGCCGTGCCCTCCCCTGCGCGGACACCACCCGACCGTCGGGAACGCGCCCAGTCGAGAGCGTGGAAGGTGAAGAGGGCCATGCTGCTACCCGCCAAGGCCGAGGTGGCCCGGCAGTTGCGGCGTTACCGGGCGTGGGAGCGCGTGATGCTCGCCTCGCCGCACGACCGCACGGTCCGGGCCACCTTCGAGGACTCGGGGTACACCCTGTGCGTGCTGATGGGCAAGCGCTGCGCCCGCGAGGCCGTGGACGCCGCCGAGCGCTATCTCCGCACGAACCTGGTCACCTACCTGCGGGAGCAGGACGGGCGGCCGCAGCCGCGCCGTTCGGCGAGAAGAGCGCCGCCGCCGGAGCGGCGTTCCACGGCGCCAAGCCCCTGACCTGGCACCGTACAAGGCGTGCCCTGCGGGTCCGGCGAGACGCCGGCCCCACTTATCGGATCGCGGAGCCGGGCCGGGCGCCCGGCTCCGCGCACGGCGGAGGTGAGATACATGCGCAGGAGCCCGGCCATCGGCCGTGTACCGGTACGTGACGTCCGGCCGGCCGTGGAGTGCGGCAGGCGCCCGGCGAAAGCGGTGGCCGGGGAGACGTTCGAGGTCACGGCCACCGTGTTCCGGGAGGGGCATGACGCCGTGGGCGCGAACGTGGTCCTGCGCGATCCGGCGGGCCGGCGCGGCCCCTGGACGCCGATGCGGGAACTCGCCCCGGGCACCGACCGCTGGGGGGCGGAGGTCACCCCGGACGCGACGGGACGCTGGACCTTCCGGGTGGAGGCGTGGAGCCATCCGCTGGCGACCTGGCGGCACACCGCGTCGGTGAAGGTGCCGGCCGGGATCGACACCGGCCTGGTGCTGGAGGAGGGCGCGGACCTGTACGAGCGGGCGGCCGCCGGAGTGCCCAAAGGGCCCGGGCGGGACCTGGTGCTGGCCGCCGCGCGGGCCCTCGGCGACGACACCCTGTCGGTCCACCACCGGTTGAGGGCGGCGCTGTCCCCGGAGGTGGAAGACGTCCTCGCCCGGTATCCGTTGCGGGAGCTGGTCACCGCCTCCGATCCGATGCCGTTGCTGGTGGAAC